>CAXUHF010000045.1:23956-37763 GCA_964250765.1 uncultured Ktedonobacteraceae bacterium
AAAACCTTGGTCGCCCAACACCATGTGTGGATCGCCTATGCAACCCACATCGGCATACACACTTTCTTGTGTCGCTCGCTAGACTACACCATGCCAAGTTCCCACTTTGCATCCTCGGTCATACGGTCTGGAGACCAGGGCGGATCAAAGGTCAAATCAACTTTGCAGCTTTTGACATTCTCAACCTGTCCTACCCGCATCTCGACCTCTGCAATTACTTCTCCTGCCATCGGGCAACCGAGGGCGGTAAGCGTCATTGAGATGTGAACGTGTTCCTTCTCTTCATCAACCTCTATACCATAAACTAGTCCGAGATCGACGATGTTGACGGGAATTTCTGGATCATAACATTCGTGCAGGGCATCCATAACCTCTGCTTCATTAATTGTTGCCATAGGACTTCCTTTATATATACACGCATATAGCTTTGCTCTAAAAAAAGAATAGTGCTTACCTGTAATATAGCCCATGCGTCTATATTTGTCAAAGTTGTAGGGGCCATAATTATGTCGTTGAAGGATGTAGAGGCCATAATTTATTACGCCCTGCTCGGCTTGTTGTGCTCGATGAGGGCGTAATGAATTATGGCCTCTACATCAGTTCTTTCGCAAGAAAACATCCTATTGAAAGCAATGCGCATTCAGAGAATGATGAAGGTAATGAATGCTCTGGAAATAGCTAAAGAATACATCGACATGTGCCGATATATAAAACATGGCATTGTTCTTATTCGTCATTCGTTCGTATCTAGTCCACCGCAGGAGGGGCAGTGTAAATGCCTACCGATTACATTCTTTTCAATCACGGAGTCAACAACCGCAGTGCGCGTCCAGAGCCTACTTATGCGGATACTCTATTTGACCTTATTCAAGAGTATTCTCATCAGGTACATGGGCGAAGCCTCAAGAAGATCGCGCTCTACTGGGGAGACGTAAACAAGGATGAGGAGCAATGCCTACTCGCGGCCTATCAAGCCTCGCCTATCTGGGAGCATCTCTGGTTTCGACCCTTTCGTGAGCAGCAGTTGATGCAATTCATTGGCGATGGAGCACTCTACCTGAGTCGTTATGCTGGTGCTAAAGTCGCGGACCGACTTATGGAGCAATCTCTTATGGGACTACAAAACTACCAGCCACAAGAAGACCGCATGCATCTGGTCACGCATAGTATGGGAACCGTCATTCTCTTTGATATACTGTTCAGTGCTCGTTGGGACCCGGACGCCGTACCAGGACATGCGAGTGTGGCAGCTATTCGGCAGGCATTATTTGGTGTCGCGCCGAATCCCACACAAGGTATTCGACTAAGTAGCATCTCTACAATGGGTTCGCCAATTGGCTTTTTTAGTCTTACTGATGTGAATAGTAGTACGCAAGATGCGACAGATGCTAACGGTAATATTCTTTCTACACATGATGTTACACCACGTATGGAGCAGATGCTAGCAAGCCTGTACCAGGAACTAGGCCAAAAGCTGCTCTGGTATAATTTTGTCCATCCAGGCGATCCGATTGCTTATCCATTGGAGAAACTTCTACCACAACTCTTAGATGGAGAGAGCAAGTATATTCAGGCGCAGGACATTCTCACAAACCTGACAAGTCTCACCGATGTATTGATTGATCCTCTAAGTCAGACCCTATTTGCCCTTCTACATGGAGGTGAAGCCCACCAAAGTTACTGGACAAGTGAGCAAGTCGCTCAAAAGATTGCGGAGGCAATTGAAACGGCGGCTTCTGACACGTGTAGAGAAGATGTTGCATAACAGAAGTAAAGGGACAATGAAAGAACCGTCGTAGGGGTCTAATTCCACTACACCCTGCTCTGCAATTGATCACGTGGAAGGGTGATGAAACGTGGCATATATGTTTCCAACATGGTCCTGCACTCACAGGGTGTAATAGAATTAGGCCCCTAAAGATACCTCATTTACTACCGAAGGTTTTTTCTATACGTTCAAAGAACATGGTGAGAAAGCGTTCGCCATCGACTCCTACGGAAACCTGCATATTTGGAGCGGGTGCGTCAGGGTGTTTAAAATAGCCCACAGTCTCGCCAAGCGTCAGGGTTCCAGCAAGCTCGACATCGACATAGGCTGGTTCCCAGGTGATAAGGTCTGGTTGGAATGCGGCTGCAAGGCAAAGTGGGTCATGCATCTGAAATGTTGTAGTTCCATACAATGGCGCGAACACGTCGAAATAAAAGACCATCATCTGCTGCGTGGCTGCTATGATCTTATTCTCATGTGCCACTAACGCTTCCACCTGCTGGCGTTGCAGCGAAACACGCGTGGTGACATCGAGGCTTACGAGACGGAGAGGCCAACCCGCGTGAAAGACAATATGCGCTGCATGAGGATCAGCAAAAATATTAAACTCGGCACTGGGCGTAACGTTACCTGGAACGCGCACTGCACCCCCCATAATGACAACCTCACGTACATGGTGCGCGATGCGTGGTTCACGTCGTACCGCAAGCGCGATATTGGTTAACGGGCCAATCGCTACCAGTGTGATTTCGCCAGGATTGCTCATAATCTTCTCGATAATCAGGTCTACCGCCTGCTGCTCTACTGGTGCTATCGTTGGTTCAGGCAATGCTACATTGCCTAACCCGCTCTTTCCATGAACATGGCCCGCGTCAATACGCTCTCGTACAAGCGGTTCGGCACTTCCATAGGCGACGGGGATGTCGGTTCGTCCCGCAAGCGTGAGCAATGTTAATGCGTTGTAGGTTGTCAGTTCAACTGAGACGTTGCCTTGTACCGTTGTGACCGCTTCAAGTGTGACTTCGGGTGAAGCCAATGCGAGAAATAGGGCTAAGGCGTCATCTATGCCAGGGTCTGTATCAAGAATAATACGTTGCATGAACTTCCTCTCGTGTCGGTAATCCAGACTGTGCGCCGAACTTTGTTACTTTTAAGGCACTCGCGTTGACGGCAAAATGCAGAGCGTCCTCTGGCTTTTGACCTTCTGTTAAAGCAACGGTTAGAGCACCTACAAAGCAATCACCAGCCGCTGTTGTATCGACAACATGCACTTTTGGAGTCGCTTGATGTATCGTGCGTGACTGTCCTGCGGCATCGTCAGTAACAAGAATGGCACCACGTGCTCCTAGCGTCACAACAACCGTAGGTATACCATAGCTGTGTAGAACTCTTCCAACAATCTGTGCATCTTCCAGGCTCTCTACACGTTGTCCACTGAGCAGGCTTGCCTCGCTCTCGTTGACGATAAGTACAGAAACTTGGGCTAATATCTCTTTAGGAAGTGATTGTGCAGGTGCGACATTGAGCACAACTAGAACGCCTGCTTCGTGTCCGGCTTGTATCAATTTCTGCACCGTGGTCAATGGTATCTCTAGTTGTAGCACAAGTGCCTGTACCTCTTGCAAAACTTCATGTATAGCAGTCATCTGCTCTTCGTTGTTGCCCACATGCATATTCGCGCCAGAGGCTACAACAATAGCATTTTCGCCATCGGGCGCGAGAAAAATAAAGGCAACGCCACTGGCCTCTTCTTTATCAACGAGTACAAGATGTGTGTCGATACCATCACTGTGCAGAGCCTTAAGCAATTGTTCCCCGAAAGGATCGCTTCCCACATGACCAGCCATTGTTACCGAGGCTCCCAGACGTGCCATTGCAACCGCTTGATTTGCACCCTTGCCACCTGGTATGAGTTTAAGTGAACCTGCACCGAGCAATGTTTCGCCGAGCGTGGGCAGATGGGGAATGCGAACGACCTGATCCATGTTCATACTACCAACCACAAGGATAGTGCTTTGTGCCATATACATCTCCATCCATCAAGAATACCTTTTTTGTGTCTGCAAATAAGCATATGACATTCTCCAATCGGGTCGCAAATATACACTGGTTAAGAACCTTTACCAGGAATAGACAAATCTCAACCTCTCCGATAGCTCTACCTCTATCTAAAATCAACATAGAGCAGGTATACCTTGATATATACAAATAAATATATGGAGGGTGCATAGATATGCCTGAGGTGATAGACTCCCCGCTCACTCGCTCTGCGCAAGAGGCAGAGCGGCGGCGGATCGCCCGCGAACTTCATGATGGCGTGGTGCAATCATTGACTGCCCTTGTCGCTGACCTTGAGTATTTCCGCTTACAGCATGCCCATATGTCGCAAGAACAGCATGCAGATAACCAGGAAGTAGAGGCGCGAGTAGAGGCATGGCAAGAATTGGCGCAAGATAGTTTGGCATCTATGCGGCAAGCCCTTGGCGGCCTACGCACGCGAAATACACGCGATGTCGATTTTGTGGCCTCAATCTACGCTCTCATCGACGATATGCACGAGGCTGGCTATATTGTAACCTACGATGACGCTGACTGGCCTACCGCATTACCACTCGAATATACGTCTCATCTTTCCGCAATCATACGCGAAGCATTCCTGAATATTCGTAAACATGCTCATGCAGCACATGTTACCCTGTTTTTGTTTCAGCATGAAGAGCAACTGCATTTAAGTATCGGTGATGACGGTGTTGGAATGCTCCCATTCTTTGCCAATGCTGTCAATGAGCAAAGTAGTGGCTACCATCAAGGCTTGCTTGGACTCTACGAGCGGACACAATTGCTAGGGGGCCAGCTTTCTGTAGTGAGTGAGTTGGGCAAGGGCACACGCATAGATATTGAAATACCCTTTGCGTTGTAGAAATCTATGGACATAGGAAAACTTGTAGGGGTCTAATTCATTACACCTCTTTGGCAATGGACAGATGTGCGGAGGGGTGATGTAACGTTTCTCACATCCTCCCGCATTTACTATTGCCAACAAGGGTGTAATAGAATTAGACCCCTACGTTTGTATTGTCTTTAAACAGCGTCGTCGGTTTTGATGGACATGATTGTTTTCATACTGCGACAATAGGTAATCAGGCGATCAAAAATAGGCAGATGTTCCAGAGCCGAAATACGTCCAATCAGAATCATTTTATGTTGAGCACGAGTGAGCGCAACATTTAAGCGGTTGCCGTTGGTCAAAAATTCGCGGCGCAGACTATTGATTTCTGGCTCACTGGTTGTGGCGAATGACATAAGAATAACGGAGCGTTCGCCTCCTTGAAAGCGGTCAACCGTGTCAACGCTGAGCGATGTCGTGACGGAGAGTCCCATCCAACCAGAAGAGAGATCATCTTCAAAAAGTACGCGACGAATGTTCGCAACTTGTGCTCGGTAGAGTGCAATAATACCGATAGCCTCCTCCCGAACGCCGCGCTCAAGCAATCCACGAACAACGTTTCGCACCGTAAGTGCCTCTGTATTACTCGCTTTCAAAGCCTCCTGCTCGCTATGTACATCTATAAAGACAAGTGGAAATTCTGGTGAAATAGCACGAGCAATGGCAACAGGTTCTTGCCATACAGAAGATGTTATTGTGCCAATGTTGAGACGACGATTAGCCGCCGACTCATGGGCAACCAGTTGTTTCTCGTAGAAGACGGTTGAAGAAAAATTGGATATCCATCGATTCATGCGATACTGCGTTTTGAGCGCAACACAAGCACTGAGCGTGTGCTGGTGCTTTTCCGTATACTGCTCCTCATGACGCTTGAGAATACTGAAAAGCGAGTCTGCAAGTCCCTGTTCCGCCGCCTCTTTGCTTAACACTAACGGTGGAAGTTGCTTATCATCACCAACCAGAATAAAGCGTTTGACAAAGCGGAGTGCACCCAGAATAGCAGGCACAGTAAGCTGACTGGCCTCGTCGATGATGGCAACATCAAACTGCATAGGCGCGGTCTCCTGCGTCTCTAGCAGAGAGGGCACGTATTTATCTGACGACCACGTTGCTGTTGTCGAAGCCACAACTGGCGTTTTCTGAAGAATATCTAATACGACGTTTGTATACGTTGTATCTGTAGTGGTTCGCATACGCTGTTTTACGCGTTCTTTGAGAAGATATGGTTCTATATCCTGGTGAACGCTTCGTTCATGCCCAAGCCGTACAAAGTCGGAAAAGCCTTCTTTATCAAGACGTTTGAGCATATTATCGACAGCTTGATTTGTGAAGGCGGCTAAAAGAACACGTTGTCCCTGTTGCGTCAGGCGTTTGACGATCTCTGCAATAACACTTGTCTTGCCAGTTCCGGGTGGTCCCTGGATAAGCAAGTAGTCTTGCATTTGTACGGCACGTTCGACTGCGGTGTTTTGTTCTGTGTTGAAGTCTTTACGTGGAGGTACGTTGAAGCCAACGAAGCGTGGACGTACTCTTGCCGCTACGAGATCGCGTAAGTGCTGTGGTTCTACATCGAGCCAGCGCAACAAGTTTTGTAGTGTGCGTACATGCACAAGGTCGTTGCCGTAGCTATCAATCACAATCCGGTCATTCTCCGCAATCGGACTCTCCAGCAGTTCGCGCGTCCAGACTGTGACCTCTCTTGCACTGATTCGCATGATTGTGCCAGTGAGAACCTCACCTGTGATTGGATTGTCACGGCTCAGAAGAATCTCGTCGCCCTCGCGTAGTTCAGACTGGTTATCACAGGTAAACGATTGTTCCCAACCATCATTGACGCGCTCATGTTTGAGAAATAGCATGCATAGAATCGTTTTGCCTAATGCCATCCGTTCATCGACAGAGTTTTTCCAGAGCAGTGCAAGCGCATCCTCTCCTGCTCTGCCTTCTAGCTGTAACAGGTTGTAGTAGTGGGTAAATAATGTACGATCCTCTGGATTATCTCCTTTTGGGCGTTGTGTAGAAGCGGGAACGATATGTTCTGCTTCTTCCTGTGCAGGTTGTGAGTCCTGTACAGGTTGTGGAGGGTACCAGTCCAGTAGCGAAGAGACGCGTTCACAGGTGTTGAGCATCGAACACTTTGTACACTTGCGAGCAGGCGGTGCGGGTGGTGTGCCAGTCGCATGACTCAAGATAAGTGTATTACGCATAGTCGTGATGCGTTGTAGCGATCTCGTATCAAGTCTAAGCTCTGAACTCGTGGCCTGTCCAGGTGTGCCACTATAGAGCAATCGTGCTTGCGCCTTATTCATCTTTGAGTTCTGACGTACAGCGAGTAGAGCCTGATAGCCATGTACCTGTTGTCGATGCTCACTTTTGGGAATATTGCCCGATGCACCACCAGTTTTTAATTCAAGCAATGACTGGTTCATTGGCTGTTCCCAATAGACATCTAGGCGTCCACGCAGGCCGAGTTCTGGCACAAGCAGAAATGTTTCCGCACGTACGGTATGAGCATTCTCACTATTTCCCCACAGACTTATACGGTTGCTATCGTACCAGACCGCGAGGCTTTCGAGATGTGGTTGTACGTCTATACGCATGGTGTCAGCAGAGATATTGGCAAGGGACATTTCCATGCTGCTCAATGCCAGTGCTTCCTCAAGTGTATCGCGTAGCAAGTCCAGCGATGTTTTGTTGCTATCAGTAATTGTAGGATCGTGCTTGAGTAATTTCGTAAAACAGGCATGAATGAGATTACCACGAATGGAAGCTGTTGAGGGTGGCGAAGAGACCAGGCGGTTCAATAGATATTTTCGGTTACAATAGTCTGCTTGACTTAAATCCGTGATATTGAGCAGCATATCAGGTTCCAACACAGCTAGTGTATTAGAGTAGGCAATGTAACGGTAGAGCGGTTTCCCTTTATATTCGGTTACATCGGTTGGCGCGGGAAGGTGATAGATAGTAATCGGCATGCGTCGTATCGCCTTGCCACGCGCTACGATATCGCGTATCAGTTCACGATAGTAGTTGGCAGGCAGAGCAATGACCGCGAGCTTTGTACCAAGATCAACCGTGATGCAGGGTGTCAGTTTGTCGTTTACCATGCGTTCTTGTGCTGAAAGAAGATGCCCCTGAAGCTTTTTTTCTACACAAGGCCATTCCATGTCTGCATGAGGACGCACTTTAGCAAAGAGGCACAGAAAACACTCTTGTTCGTCCTGATGCAGTGGCTCGTATGCTCGAACGTTAACAGCACTGTGGATTTCTTCGAGCGAATCGGCCTGTGCGACCTGTTCAAGTGCATCAGCAAATGCGCTTACACTAGTGAAACGCTGATGTGGGTCCTTTGCCAGTGCTTTAAAGACGACGCGTTCTACGGCTGGTGAAATTGTGGGTTGCTGTGCGCAAAGTGAGGGCGGTGCTGTATGCACATGATGGTAGCCAAGCGCGGTTGCATCGCCATCAAAAGGGCGTTTTCCGCACAGCCATTCGTAGATAGTGACAGCGAGTGCATATTGATCACTCGCCGGACGCGGCTTACCTTGAAACTGCTCAGGAGCCATATATGCTGGTGTACCAGTAGCATCCTGTGTGTGTTGTACACCTGTCGAAAGTGCCGCCACTGCGATACCGAAGTCGCTCAGTAGAACCTCACCATTCGCACCCAGTAGCATATTGTCGGGCTTAATGTCACGATGTACGATGTTTTGCTCATGGGCATAATCTAGTGCGGATGCGATAGCTTTTATCGTAGGAAGGAGCGTTGTAAGCGGTATGCTTCCTCTATAGAAAGAACGTAGTGAACCATTGGGTGCGTAATCCATTACAAGATATGGTGTGACGTTATCTTGAAAACCGAATTCGAGGACGCGTACAATATTTGGGTGTTTCAGATGAGCAATGGTAAGTGCTTCTGTCCGAAAATCTTCTCGCTCTTCCGCCGTCATCCGTGTATGAAGTATTTTGATGGCTGCCTGTGTATATAAGTGAATGTGTTCGCCTAGATAGACCTCCGCGAAGCCGCCTGTGCCAAGCGGACGAATCAGCCGATAGTTGCCAAACTGCTGCTCAAGTTTGTCCGCACTGGAACCTGTTGTGTCTATCATGAACTCTAGTCTCCCGCTCTCTCGGTGGTATGCAGGCTTGATTGTAGGGCAATAGATAGTACCTGTCAATACAGAGTATACTTAGAACAGAAGTGCAAATCAAGGAAAATAAGGGGTCTCCCTGCATTTTCACGTATTTCCCCCGAAAGGATGGAGACCCAAAATAAGGCATAGTTGAAAGAAGAGGAAATATCTTATGCTTCCCCCGCCTATTCGTACACTCACGCTTGGTCTCGCAAACCCACATCCTATCTCAAGTTCAGTTATTCAGCAGGCGAGTACTCTGCTACATAACGCTCATGCGCGCTTTACTGATGCTGGCTATGAAGTACAGACACTTCGTCTCTCAACACGCCCATTGTTTGATGACCTTCCCGATGAGTCTGCTTCCCGTCGGCTGGCCTACGCACAATCGCTACAAAAGATGCTTGATGACGCCGACCTCAGTTTTTGTTCGCTAGGAACAATTCATGCAGCGCGTCCTATGCAACCCTTGGATCAAATTGAGCAGGTCGTTGAACTACTTGCAACAACAACTGCACTCAATATGACGGTACACCTTGCGAGTACAGAGCACGGCCTACGTGAAGACGCCGCCCTTCCTATAGCACGCGTTATGCGACGGCTAGCGCAGGAGACAGACGAGGGGTTTGCCAATTTCCGTTTCGCCATGCTTGCCTGTGTCGAAGCAGGGTGCCCGTTCTTTCCCACTGCCTATCATGCTGGACTCACAAGTCTTTCGCTCGGTCTACAGGGAGCAGGTATCGTGACACGTGCTTTGACAGAACAGATGGGCACGCTTACACAAATGACTGAACAGGTGAGGGATGCATTAGTCGAGCAGGCAACACCGATTGTGGCACTAGCACAAGCATTTGCGGCAGAACAGAATATAGCTTTCGGCGGCATTGATCTTTCACCTGCACCGCTTGCTGATGATAGCATTGTTGCCGCTATCGAACGTCATGCAGGTAGCCAACTCGGTTCGGCAGGAACACTAGCGACAGTAGCAGCACTTACAACGGCATTGAAGAGTACAGGACTTCCAACGTGTGGTTATAATGGCGTGATGTTGCCTGTATTAGAGGATACTGTGCTTGGACAACGTTGGGAAGAAGGATTATTACATATACACCAGTTGCTGCTGTACTCTGCTGTATGTGGGACAGGTTTAGATACAATCCCCTTAGCAGGGGATGCAACAGTTGAGTCAATTGCACGCATTTTATTAGATGTTGCAGCTCTTGCAGTACGTTTACGCAAGCCCCTTTCGGCACGGCTTTTTCCCGTACCTAATGCGCACGCGGGTGAGAGAACAACATTTACCTCGCCATATTTAACGAATACGGTGATTAAGGTTTTGTGCTAATACTTTGCCCAACGTAGAGGCGCAATCAATTGCGCCCATACGATCTTATCGCTCGACAAGGTTTTGTGAGAGCGTCCAGAGTTGCTCGGCATAGTCCGGATTCAGTGCGTAGGGCATATAGCCTTTGTTGTCTTGCTCAAATGGGAAAGCTTCGTTGCAATCCGCCAGGTAGAGACCACCGATCCCCTCCAGTTCACGTCCGACGCTGGCCCATACCGTTGTTGCTGCACCTTGCTCAGGCGTTTTAAAGAGCGAGATGAGGTTGCCCGCTTCGTCATACCATCCCAGTGCGTGCATCTCCTCGTCCGTCAAATGCTGCTGGAGTCCGGTGCGAATGCTACCGGGACTCACCGCGTTTGCGGTGATGCCCTGGCTGCTACAATGGCGTGTTAGAGCAACCGCAAGGAGCGCATCGGCAGTTTTAGATTGCGCATAAGCTTCCCACTTCTCGTACGGACGATGGTGATACTGGATGTCGTCGAAGTGGATATCCGAGAGCTGATGGACTCTGGATGTGAGTGAGACGATGCGAGCCGGTGCGGCTTTTTGTAGGGCAGGAAGGAGGAGGCGCGAGAGCAGATAGTGACCAAGATAGTTCGTCCCAAACTGTTGCTCGAACCCATCGCTAGTGTAGCTCAGGGGCGTTGCCATAATGCCCGCATTATTGATGAGCATGTCTAGCTTTGTCCATCGTGCGAGAAATTGCTCGGCTGCCTGGCGTACAGAGGCGAGCGAGCTAAGATTCAGTGCGAGGATATGTATCTGTGTATCAGGATTGACCGCCTGCAGAGCCTTCGCTGCACTCTCTCCCTTTGCGATATCGCGTACGGCCATAATCACCTCGGCATGTGCTGAAAGCAGGGCGCGAGCCGTCTCGAATCCGATGCCGGAGTTGGCACCTGTGATAAGTACGGTTCTTCCACTGAGATCATGTCCGGTGACGACTTCAATTGCTGTGGAGCGTGCACTAAATGATGATGTAATCGGCATAGATGTTCCTTTCGTATAAACCTAAGCAAATAACAGGGGAAGCTCGAAAAAAGACTATACCCCCCTGCGACCAACAACAGATATTGATGGTTTGGTTGGCTTCGTAGTGGCATGCTCTCCTTTAAGGCTTTGTCTCCTCTCCTTTCTCAGCTTCATGAGCCAGCAACGTGTTTTCATACAGAGTGATTTTGTAATCGAGGACCACGAGATATTCTTGCATGTGCTGAATGTGAGCCTCAACCTGAGCGTGATGTGCTTTGAGCATAACGACACGTTCGCGCAGCGTTGATTCGCCCAGGCGCTGTAAACGGACATATTCTAGCATTTGTTGAATGGATATGCCTGTGGCACGCAGCCTGAGAAGGAACTGAATCCACTGGACGTCAGACTCTGTGTAGCGCCGGTGCGTGTTTGAGAGCCGATCTACTCTATGAATCAGTCCGATACGCTCGTAGTAGCGCAGAGTGTCGATGCTTACCCCTGTGCATTTAGCAACTCCGCTGATGGTATATGTCTTCTCCATATATTCATGATAAAACATGGAGCGCACTCCATGTCAATCCCTCTTGATATCTTCTCAGCTCAAAGGAGGTTGCAAGGGACTCAGCTTGCAAACACACTCATTCGATGGCTCCTTTGAGGGTCGTTTGTTGTAAATCCCAACATTATTCTGGTGAAATACGACAAGTATCCTGGTGAAAAAGCGTTTTTAAAGAAGCTTTTTCACCAGGATACTTGTCGTATTTCACGTTATTTACTACTTGTTACATTACGTTCTGTGGACATGGGTCCTGTACCAACAAGACGCGACAACAAGCGTGTGTCAGCACGTAAGGAATTGTTTTTCCCAGGTCATTTTGTGCGCTCTTCCCACGCACAATACCTATAAAAATGGCGGAACAATTGTGATCCCTTGCTTCCTCGACGATGGCAGGACCCGCATCACGTGCCTGCACAACCTCCGCTACCGCCTCGCACCCTACTTTAGAAGCAATCGCCATTGCGCTGTTGAGCAGACTGTCGGCTCGCTCAGACTCTTTTGAAAGAACCGCGTTAAGCGGTTGTGCGCGTGGAACTTCGATAATGTAAACGAGGTGGACCTTACGTCTGGCTCCTTTTGCCAATTGACAACCAAGGTGAATCAGATTCATGTCAACCTTTTCACCGCCGACGACGACGACGATATCTCCGGCGGTTGTATCCCCTAGAGCCGATTTACTTAAATCTACATCTTCCTTAGTTTTGGAACCCCATAAGTGAACCATGATTTTCTTTCCCTCCTGATGGGAGTGTGATAAACAGCATCAACAAACACCTTCAGTTTTCAGCATATCGCATGTACTTGTGTCTATGGCACCATAGTGTAAGCGTTACACTTGCAGAAAGTGTAACCTGTTAGAATACAAACGTCAATGGTAGAAGTATCTGTCAACGCAAAAAATTTTACATAGTTATTACTATATCATACAGAAACGCCCCCTTCTATTGTAGGAGGCGCATATATATTATACGTTTGTATCTATCTTTAGTTACACACGTAACGTAATGAAAGGCACTATTCTGGTTCAATCGTTGCGGTCAGGCCATAGCTGAGCAGACGTTCCTGGTAATATTCTGCCGCTTCTTTGGGACATACCACAACAATGGCATTGCCTTTCAAATGGGCCGTCAACATAATTTCCTCGGCCTCTTGTGGCGTAAGGTTGCTGACAGAGTGAGTCAGGGCAAATACAACATAATTCATTTCATTGAAATCATCGTCGAAGAGCACAACCTTGTACGGCGGAAGAAGCCGCGTGAGGTTTTTCGTGATCTCCTCCGGCTTGACCTGGAAGCGCGGTGACATAGAATTAGTAGTAGACATAATGAACGATTTCTCCCACTTCCGAAGGAATGTGAATTGTGACAAATTCTATTAATGTGATACCAAGTCTATTGTACTGAAATGTTTCCTATTTTTCTAGTGTTTTAACATTTTTTCTCATACAGAATACGAAAAGCAGAACGGGGAGCACAACAATTTGTTGTGCTCCCCGTTCTGCTTTTCGTATTCTGTATTATTCTGTTCTTCCTACACTCCTGTCTATCTTGCCACCGTTTTGAATGAGGATGGCACGTGCGCGTGACTTGCGACTGATGTTTTCAGAGTCGGGAAGGCGTACAGCAACGGCATTGCGTGTACTAGCAGGAGCAGGTACAACACGGGCGGGTACATTTATCTTGGACATGTCTTGTCCGATATTGCCGCGCACACGTGTACTCCGTCGAGTGCCAGTGATGGCTCCTACGATAATACCGATGACACTGCCTACGCCCGCGATAAGCAAATCTGTTGGCAGTACAAAGAACACAATGTGAATGACGAAAAAGAGCAGTAAAGCGATGAGAAAGACACCACCGCCAAACACGATGCCGAGCGCGATAGCTAAAAACAGAATCAATGTTAGACTTGGTTTTGTACGCTGCGTCTGTAGAAACACATCACGACGGTTGGTGTTGGGGCCATGTTCGCGGAACTGCCCACCGCTTCCTGGTGTGACACGGAATATCTCTTCATCAGTAAAGCCTGCACTATGTAGCTTTGTACT
Source organism: uncultured Ktedonobacteraceae bacterium (assembly GCA_964250765.1). Classification (GTDB taxonomy): domain Bacteria; phylum Chloroflexota; class Ktedonobacteria; order Ktedonobacterales; family Ktedonobacteraceae; genus JBBQVS01. The sequence goes on from CAXUHF010000045.1 coordinate 37,728, forward strand.
CGCGACTTCTGCTGTTGTTTCATCGTTAAAGACCGC
>CAXUHF010000046.1:0-37079 GCA_964250765.1 uncultured Ktedonobacteraceae bacterium
AGCCCTGTACTACCTAAAAGGAACGTTGACACGTACAGGACAATAAAAGAGAACAGTATTGTTCTCTTTTATTGTCCTGTACGTGTCAACGTTCCTTATCTATGGAGAAATATATTCTAATGGCATTTCCAGACCTCTCTGCGGCCCTCACACAAAAACCGCTTGGCCTTGTTTTTGATATTGACGGTACGCTTAGTCCAATTGCTCCCACGCCGCAAGCAGCATATCTCTATCCGGGTGTCGCTGCTATGCTTAAACACTTGCGACAATACGCACACGTGGCGATTATGACGGGACGTGGCCTACGCGATGGTGCAGGCATCGTCAACGTCGATAACCTGACGTACATCGGTACGCATGGCTTAGAGTGGAGTGATGGCCTGCCATCGACGCATGAGGTGCGAATTGTGCCGGAGGCGATGCATTATGTTCAACCAGGACAACAACTACTCGATCTTGTGCAGCAACATCTGGACAACTTGCCAGGGGTGATTGTGCAACGCAAAACTGTTGGCGGAACGCTGCATTATCGCGGTTCTTCAACTCCTGAGCAGACCCGCGAACACTTGCTGGCACTACTAGAGGAGCCAACACGACAACTGGGAATGCGTCTTGGCGAGGGCAAAATGGTTGTCGAGGTGTTAGCCCCGTTGGGCATTAATAAGGGGCAAGCACTACGAAGTTATGTGCAACGTTTTAGCTTGCGGAGCCTTGTCTTCGCTGGCGATGATCGTACAGACCTTGACGCGGTGCTGGAGGCTGAACGGCTTCGTCAAGAAGGCTGTATAACAGTCTCTATTGTTGTACAGCATTCTGACACACTACCTGAGTTGCTGGCTCATGCCGATATCGTCGTAGATGGTGTAGAAGGCATGGCACAACTTATGCAAGAAATGGTTCAAAGGATACAGTAAGGAAAGAAAAAGAGCCTGCTGGACGCGTCCAGCAGGCCCTTTTTCTTTCCTTATTTAGCTCACATGAGCAACGAGATCGTTGTCAGTTGTCGAAATGGATGTCGGTACTGCAACAGGCGATGGTGCGGTGTCGGCCTGAGCGATCAACTCGTTGATATCGCTAATCTGTTTCGTCAACCACATATTGAGATCACTGCGCTCTACTGCCTGACGTGCGAGCGTCGCTTTCGTATGACGCTCCTCTTTAGAAAGCGTCACCGCCTTGTAGAGAGCCTGTGCAGTCTCGTTGACATCGGTTGGAGATGTGGGGATCGACCCCTTCGCAAGTTGTTGAAACGCGCCTGCTGTGCGCGAAAGCACCAGCACGCCATCGCGCTGGTTGACCACTGGCCCCTCTTTGGCGACCAGATTCATGCCATCAATAATCGGATTGACTAGCAACACGTCATAATATTGCATTGCGGCAAGGGCACGAACACGATCATTATCACAAAAACCATGTACTGGTGTCCAGTCTTCGGTTCCATATTTCTGATTAATTGCCTGCATCGCATCCATCACATCAGCACTATAGCGACGATAGACAGGTAGCGTCTGGCGTGATGGAACAAGAAACGCCAGGAATGTAACCTTCCCATGCAGTTCGGGATGAGTTTCAAGCATTTTGTCATAGGCTTGAAAGCCACGCAAAATGTTTTTCGTTGGTTCAATGCGGTCCACACGCATAATAGTGTGATCGCGCAACAATGGTTGAATCTTCTCGGCGGCTCGTTTGCCGGCAACACTATTGACAACGCGACGTTCTTCCGTCACCGAGATTGAAATGGGATAGGCTCGTGCGAGTGTACAACGTCCCTGCCAGCAGACGGTTCCTTCCTCGAAATCAACCTCTGCATCGTCAAGAAGCGTCCGTGCGCCTTCTAAGAAGTTGCGAGCATCACGGTCCGTTTGGAAGCCGATGATGTCGTTTCCGATCAGGCCAGTGTAGATGTCATGCGTGATATTGCTGGGTAAAAAATGCCAGCACCGTACATCGGGCCAGGGAATGTGAATAAACTGCTGCATGATAATCTTTGGATGAACCTTACGGATCATTGCGGGTGCCAGGTATAAGTGATAATCATGAAGCATGACGACGGGAGTGGTTGTTGTATCGCGGTCAATTTCTGCGTTTACCTCGTCGGCGATAGCTTGATTGGCAACACGATAGCCAGCATTCCAGGCATCCTGCAACTGGTCCGCCGACGCTGAGTCTTGTGTTGGGTCGTACAAGTAATGTTGTAAAAACCAGAGAAGCTCATTGCTGATCTTCTCATAGTGTTTACGATATGCGCTCTTAGGAATGGCAACATAGCGAAGGTCCATCTTCTGACCTCGAATAGGTGAGCGAAGAATTCCCCCGTTGTGCTGTGCCTCCTTGACCGCAACGCGGTCCCCCTCTGTCATTGTCATTGCTACCCATGTCACATCCATACGATTTCCTGCGTCAATGAGCGCAGTCACCATCCCACCTGCACCTCGTCGCGGTTTAAGTGTTTTGTCTTGACTCAACTGAAACTCGACGGGGCCACGATTGGAGGCAATAATAAGGCGATGAGCATCCAATAACTGCGGAGGAGCTGGGCTTATCGTCATGCGCGTTGGCATGAATATATCCTTTCTAACAGGTGCATCCTGTTCTAAGCCTTGAGACCGTGGATTCCGTGGGAACCTACAGGTGCAACATCGCTCCCGTCAAGAAGACGTATATAGCACGGTCTGAAACTGTTCTGACACGAGACCACACAACATTACGTATTGTGAGATACGTAGGTACAAAGACAAACAGGCACCATAGAATATGTTACCATACAACGACCAGAAATTTCTAGTCTTCTATGTTATATGGATGTGTTTAGCGTGATACATTAGGGCGCATTGCCAATAGGTATAACGGTAAAACAGCATGGATCAACGCTAAAAAGTCTTTCCATTTTTTGACACGTTTTTACCAGCTCAAATCGTCTCAAAATATGTGTATAGTATTGTATGAAAAGAGCAAAATGTATGTAAAGTTTGTGCATGCACAAACTTTACATACATTTTGCTCTTATAAAAGGATATGACATACCAGTACGAAGGTCCCATTTGCACTACATAGGGGGGAGAGAACCGTTCTACTTGAAGAGAAACAAACGAAAAATAGATAGAAATACTACCCATAATTCCCTATAACTTGCAGACAGGGAAGTGACATGCTACTATTTGCCAGCAGGACGCGTAGTATAGCCACGTCTGCCACACCAACGCAGTAGCGAGAGGAGCACAATACAGTGGAAGAGAAGAAAGGCCGGAGGACATGGTTCTGGCGTGTCGTAGATTTTATCAATCCGTTGCGTGATCCAAGCCTGACCGTTGCCGCCGTACTCACCTTCATTGAGGAGGTAGGCCAACCCGATGCCTGGTACGCAATTATCATTGTTGGACTTCTCAACTGGCTGGCGGTGCGTGGCGTGGTTTGGCTTGTGGTCAATTTCACCTTTGCTTCCACATTTATCTCACGTCGCGTCTGGTGGGCAGCGAAACATCCACGTCTTGCATGGCGTATTCTCGATGCGGTTGGTCACGAAGAGATTGTCATTGGCGGACTACCATCTCTTTCCGAAGGTATCATGATGCAAGATGGTACAGCTCTGATGAGTCCATCCCTTGGTGCAAGTGGTATTCATGTGATTGGCGAACTCGCTGCAGGAACTGAGGTTCCGTTGCTGAGTATGCCCAACGGTCAAATGGCTCCTGATTTTGCTTCGTTAGCCAATACTGGTATGTTTCCTGGTTTGAGTTCAGGCTACTTCAATGGCAATTCATCACAGCAGAGCATGTACTCAGGTCAACCACAAACGGGTTTTCCTCAAACTGATGGTCTTCCACAAAGCTTCCCGCAACGTCCCTCAGAAGAGGAAGAGCGCCTGCGTCAACAAGTTGCCGCCTATGCTCGCTTGTTGGACGACTGGATACAATTCACCGAGGAGAAGTGGCGTACCGTTAGTGATAGTCAGCTTGGTTGGAAACCGCTCCGTGGCAGATGGGGCAGTTGGGACGATATTTTCCAGGATGCCTATGCTGCCAAAACCTCTGATCCAATGGCGAGGGCGGCACAGGCTGCAGGCGAAGCAACGGCGCGCCGTTACGATACCTCAAAAGAAAAAGGATCGGCTGCCTCTGCCGTCGCCTGTTTTATGCGTGATATGATGACGCTGCGCCGTGGTTTTGAGATGGTGCAAGTTGTTGATGTCGAGCGTTCACCAGAGACACCAAATGGTCAGCCTGCTGTACAGTCCACGACGAAACGTTACGCAAATACAAATAACACATCCTTTAGCAATAACTCAGGTGCGTCAGGAACAACGGGTGGCTTCGGACCCCGTAGTTCTCTGATTCGCCGCCCCGCACAAATATTCGTCGATGCCGACGCTGAAAAATAAAAAATATAAATAGGATAAACCATGTCTATATCTTCTACTAGCCTCGTGCATGTGCGTCCTGAATTGGACCGCATGGCGTCGTATATTCCTGGTGAATCATTAGAGACATTTAGTACACGCACCGGTATCCCCATACAAGACCTGATTAAGCTCAATAGTAACGAAAGTCCCTACGGACCACCACCACAGGTACTAAAAGCACTTAGCAATCATGAAAACTATAATAACTATCCTGATACCGATTCTACGTTACTCAAGCAAGCACTTTCAGAGTATGTAGACGTTGATGACCGTTATATCGTCGTAAGTCATGGCAGTAACGAACTAATTAATCTACTGTGGCATATCTTTCTTTCCGTTGGTGATACCATCATTTGTTGCCCACCGACCTTCTCACTCTACACCTTCATCACCACGTTCTGTGGTGCTTATGTGCTAGAGGTGCCGCGTACTCTGGATTATGAGGTCGATGTGGCTGGCATTCTTGCTGCCCTTACACCAGAGACAAAGATGATTGTCCTATGCTCGCCCAACAATCCTACTGGCAATCCTATCTGTGAAGAGGATGTGTTGCTCTTGCTTGAGACAGGGCGTATTGTGGTTGTGGACGAGGCGTATGTCGAGTTTTCGCAGCGAAGACATGGCTTGGCTCATCTGGTTCCGCAACATCCCAATCTCATCGTCATGCGTACCTTTAGCAAATGGGCTGGACTCGCGGGTCTACGCATTGGCTATGGTATCTTCCCTGAATGGATCGTTGCCTATATGCGTCGCGCTCAATGCCCCTTTGAGGTCAATGTCGCAGGACATATCGCCGCAATTGAAACACTCAAACACCTCGATTACACGCTAGCAAATGTACAGCGTATCGTGCGTGAGCGCGAACGGCTCTTCGAGGTACTCGCCAGTCAACCCTACCTGGAACCTATCCCCTCACAGGGCAACTTTATCTTGACGCGTCTGCTGGACGACGAGGTAAAAATGGAGCGTGTCCGTGAGGTCGTTGAGTCGCATGGCATTCTGCTCCGCTACTTTCATCATCCCTATCTGCACAACTTTCTCCGTGTTACTGTTGGTCTATCAGAACACACTGATAGACTAGAACTTGCGCTCTCCCAAATATAGGACAACAGAGACAAAAACAGGGCCTTGTGTGTCCATGACACACAAGGCCCTGTTTTTGTCTCTGTTGTCCTAATATAGGTTTCATTTAATGCTCAAAATGCTTGACGAGTGCATCTAGCAACACGCCTGTACCGAAACGCCACACATCCGTTGTTGGCAACCCTGTCTCATCCTCTATCTGCTGAATAGCCTCTTTCGCCTGCTCGTCGCTTAATCCTTGGGTGACGAGCGAAATACCCACGACTGGCGAGGGTTTCTCTGGACGTAGCCAGTTGATAGTATCTTCGTTCATTGCAATCATGCGCTTCATCGAAGGAAACGGGCAGTTATCGTAGCCTTCTATCTTCGTCGTTCCAGCTTTATGTGAGAAGATCATCGCGTCAGGCATGGAGCCGTGAAGCAGGCCGAGGGTCACGGGTGCATAGCCAGGATGGTTGAGCGCACCCTGTCCCTCCACAAACACCCAATCGTGCTTTTTACTGAGATCTAGCACCATTTCTTCGACCATGCCTGCCACAAAGTCTGCAATGATGCGATCCGCAGGCAGACCGTTGTTAGAAATCATAATGCCTGTTTGCCCTGTTGCGGCAAAAGCACTATTCAGCCCTCGCTTCAACGCTTCCTGATTCAGTTCCAACGCGGTAGACATTTTTCCAGTTGCACAATCTGAGCCTACAATAAGAATTGTATGGCTATCGGGTCGATGGGGAGTGAAGCTCGCTACACGCTGTCTATCGGGTGGACGGCGTACATCCCAAATAGTCACACCGCGTTTTTCGGCTGCGGCTTTCAGTTCCGCATCATCTGAAAGAAAGGAATGCAGACCACTGACGATGTTCAAACCCGCTTCAATCGCTGCAAATAATTGCCAACGCCACGCGACTGGCAACACGCCGCCCTGTGGAGCGATACCAATTAAAAGTGTATCAGGTTGATGCTGAAGTGCTTCATGAATGTCGCGCACAATAGGAATGCCTACACCTATCGGGGCTTCCAGTGCATGTGAAACGTCCTGTCCCACCTTCGTGCTATCAATAACCGCGATAACAGGGTCTTGTCCGTAACGAATGACTCCTGTTGCAGTTTTGCCGTAGTGCCACTCAAACATGCCTTCCGCCAATATCGCAATGCGTCGCATAAAGTGTATGCTCCTTTGAAATGTAAGTAGAGATACAGATATATGCTCTTCATGATACCACGCCTATGGATACATCTCCTGTACGGGTCTGCTTCAGCACACCCTTTTGTCCTCCAACATTTGTAAATGCTAAGAGGGTGTGCTGAAGTAGACCCGTACAAGGTTTCGTTATGCAGCCAACCATTATTGTTGTATCCACACAAAACTGTAGCGTTATACGCTATAATGGAAAAGCCATGACTTACTATCAGTAAATATGTCAGCACTCAAGGACGAGGAAGGAGGATACACAGGTATGGCAGAGGATAGGAAACCCATTATCTTAGAAATCGTGGCGGAGGACGAGCATGATGTGGACCCCGTGGCGATAGGCGAGGTTGGACGCGGCATGCTCGACGAGGTGAAGCAGGATGGGTTCACGGTTGAGCCTGTATACACAGGGCAACGTGGCGGTCTCGACCTTTTATTTGAAGTATTCAACTATGTGCAAACAACGGCACAGATGGTTGGGACGGATATCTATGCACAACGCGATATGATTGGTGAGATTGCCAATCTGGTTACGGTTTTTGTGGGCGTGAGTCCTCTTGCTATGAAGCTATTCAAAGCGCGAGAAAAGCATGAGGCGAAACAGGCGTTGGTAGCGCAGGGACAACATCCCGTCAAGATTAGCATGGTGATTGATGGGGCACCTATCACGATTGAGGCCGCGAATTTCAAGGATGCTGAAGCCATGCTTGAACTTGCTAAAAAGTTCCACTCAGCACATCCCAATGTGAACGCGACGCCACAAAGTCAGGTCAAGATTCAGGCGTCGGTGCCCAAGAAGGCGCGACGTGGGCGACGATAATGGTATACGTGAAATGTAGGGGTCTAATTCTATTACACCCTTTGGGCAATGCACAAATTTAGAAGGATGTCGAGACGTTCCATCAATCTCGTGAATGATTGCGATTGCCGACAAGGGTGTAATAGAATTAGACCTCTACAGTTGTGCTTATAATTATATATTTTCCGTTTTCAGCGTAAGGAGCACACCTCACCATGCTTTGGCTCATCTACGCACTACTCTCTGCACTACTTTTTGCAGTCTTTGCGCTCCTGTCGCGTGTCATTAGCATTGATAGCGCACATCCGAGGGCGTATTCGGTTATCTTTGGTTTTTCTTCGGCGGGATGTGCCCTTCTCCTATTTCTTATTGAACCGTTCTCATTTCGACCAGTCTCGACACTTGTACTCGCTCTCACTGTAATCTCAACAATTTGTTACGGGCTGAGTGATCGCCTGCTCTTCACAGTGAGCAAGTCGATTGAGGCATCGTTGTTGACGATTATTGATAGGCTTACACCTGTCGTAACGTTTGTCGCATCGCTTATCTTTCTAAGAGAAAGCTTTACGTTGCTAAAATTGGTCGCCGTTATCCTCATTCTGCTAGGCAATCTACTTGTTGTTTATAAAAGCACGACCATCAAGTTTGATACGCCATTCTTCCTCGCGTTATTTGCGGCAGCTTGTCTTGGTGTTGGCCTGACAATTGATAAACGTATCTCGATTGCCTATGCCTTGCCCGTCTATGCCTTTCTCAACTTTTTTGTACCCGCGCTCTACAACACATTTCTTCCTCCACTACCTCTAAAAACAATAACGCAGGAGCTTAAGGGCGCATTTTGGAAAATTGCACTTCTTGCGGTAGTAAGCGTTCTGGGCTATTATTTCACGTTAAAGGCGTTTAGCCTCGCTGACGCATCCAGAGTTGTGCCTATCATGTCCTCCTCAACGCTTCTCGTTGTGCTAGCTGGTGCTCTTCTTTTAAAAGAACGCACTCATCTTACTAGAAAGGTGATTGCTGGCTTGTGTGTATGCATCGGTGTTGTATTGATTAGTGTATAATAGCTATCACAACACAAAGAACACTCAACAATGCGTAAAATGATACTGTGTCTTCTCAAATAGATAAACTCGTCTGAGACAAATAGTGTGTAGAATATTCCAAATATATCTACTTTCCTCTTGTCAAGCGTCTTGTGTACCGGCAGTGTAACGATATTTTGAGAAGGAGGCATCGTGTTATGAAAAGACATGTGCTTTGGATGAGTGCATTTCTTTTGCTTCTCCCCCTGTTCGCGGCATGCGGCGGAAGTAGCCCTGGGGGTAAAACGAGCATGACTATCACCTGTAATGGCAAGCCATTTGTGAAGAACGCTGTATCTATTACCTGGATGGCGTGGTCTAATCCATACATGGCGCAAGCGGTTCAAGATTTTAATTGTTCTCATAGCGATGTTCAAGTAACGACCTCAGTATATGAAAATGTTGTAGATGATAGTTCTGGCAAATTGCTCGCAGCAGTTGTCGCACATCAGCCCCCCGATCTTGTAATCGGCTATTATGATGCGTTGGCGAGTTGGGCTTCTCGTGGCGAACTACAGCCGCTCGACGCCTTCACGCATCTTCCCGGACTACAGGCATCTGAATACGAAAAATATGCCTGGGGTTCAACGCAATGGCTTGGTCACACCTACGGTATTCCAATTGACTGGGACCCCGATACACTTCTCTTCTACAACAAGCAGGTCTTGAAGGATGCAGGGCTTGACCCCAATAAACCGCCTAAGACGTTAGATGAGTTAATAGCATACGCCAACAAGATTGATAGCATCAAAAATGGGCGTATTCAGAAGGTTGGTTTCGCGCCGTGGGTTGGCTGGGAGTTCAATCAAGTTGAGATTGGGCATCTCTTTGGGGCACCCCTTGACGATGGTTCTCAGCCTGTCGTGCATATAGATTCGTCTCAAATGCGGCAAGCATTCACATGGGAACAGCAGATTGCGAAAAAGTTTGGCGGTGCCGCAAACGTCAACAGCTTTACGACGAGCAATAGTGGTGCTGGTCTCTCGACTGACCCCTTAATCTCAGGGCAACTCGGTATGGAAATTATCGGGACATGGGAATTGGATCAACGCGATGTAATTGGAAAAGAAAAATTTAACAATTTGATAGGCATCGCTCCCGTTCCCTCTGGTGCACAAAGCTACATCTGTCATAGCGGTTATGCCTTCATGGTCCCAACAGGCTCGAAACACGCGGCACAGGCGATGGAGTTCGCGCAATGGATTCTGCAAGACAATAATTTTGTCTCGCATTTTAGCCAACAGTCGTATATCCCCGCGAAAATTTCAACGCGTCAGGATGCCTTTTATCAAAAAGACCCCACGTGGTCTAGCATTCTTCGCGCGGATGAGCAGGCTGGACCGCAAAGACCGTGGCTTACGCCAAGCCCACTTTTGACGCAGTACTACAAAGCTATCGAGAACGCGGAGGCTGAGGTTATCAATCTACAAACGAGTCCCGCAGCCGCTTTGTCTGATGCAAACGCTCTACTGCAACCAGCTCTACAGGCCGCAATTACTGATGGCGACTATAGCAGTTAAGGAGGGAAGTATGGCTATTACAACATCGGGAAAAGAATATGCAGAGCAAGGCGTGAAGAGTTCTGTACGCGGAAGTACATTTTTTGGCCTGACACGGCAAGGCTGGCGTCGTCAGCGCAACGGAATGTTATTCGTCACACCGTGGATCATTGGTTTTATCGCCTTTACCTTCATTCCAATGCTCTCGTCACTGTACTACAGTTTCACATCGTATAATGCGATCAAGCCTGCACGCTGGGTCGGCCTACAGAACTATGTTCTGATCTTTACAACAGACCCCTACATCCGTGTTGCTGTATACAATACGCTCTACCTCGCCTTCTTTGGTGTCGTGCTAGGGACAGTTTTCTCGCTAGTACTCGCGCTTCTACTCAACAACCGTGTGCGTGGCATTGGCATCTATCGCACACTTTACTACTTACCCACAATGCTACCAGTCGTCGTAAGTGCGTTCATCTTCTTGCTCGTGCTTGATCCACAAGTGGGCATTGTGAACAATATCCTGAATGTCTTTGGCATTCAAGGACCTACATGGTTAAATTCACCTGACTGGTCAAAGCCTGCATTAGTCATTCTTGGTTTATGGGGTGTAGGTAATAGCACAATTATCTACCTCGCAGGCTTACAGGATGTGCCTCAACATCTGATGGAAGCAGCATCTACCGATGGTGCAAACTGGTGGCAGCGCTTACTGAATGTAACGCTACCCTCGCTCAGTCCAGTCATCTTCTTTAACGTCATACTAGCTGTGATTGCCGCGCTACAAAACTTCCTTGTCATCTTCTTTTTGACAAGTAACGGCATTGGTGGTGCTGGTGGACCTGCCAACTCGACGCTTACATGGGGCTTGCTGATCTATAACAATGCCTTTTTCAACTCGCGCATTGGCTATGCTTCGGCGATGTCCTGGCTCATGTTTATTGTCGTCCTCGTTCTAACGCTCGTCTTATTCAAGCTCGGCAATTTTGCTGTGTACTACGAAGGCGGCGAAGCCTAAGAAATCCATTCATGTACGTTGACAACCCGACACCCTAGTGGTAAGGGGTAGCAATTCGTTACGTCCAAAGATGAGTATAACAAGTTGCGACTCCTAAGAGGTTGAGTACGATGTAAAAAGGAGATGTTTATGCAGATACGCATGTCGGCCAAGAAAAAAGAGAACCGCATTGGGCACTCCGTTCTAATACATGCTACACTTATTATTGTTAGCCTATTCTTCGTTGTACCTATGCTAGCACTCATTGGTACATCGCTAAAATCACAGGCACAGAACATTCAGGTGCCGCCGATGTGGATTCCGTCACCAGCCCATCCCGAAAATTATCCACAGGCACTAGCGGTGGTATCCTTCTTTACATTTCTCGGCAACTCGATCTTTGTCACGGTGATGCAGGTTCTTGGCGTTGTGCTATCGAGTTCGCTCGTCGCATATGGCTTTGCTCATCTAAAATGGCGCGGACGCAACGCGCTGTTTCTCATAGTGATCAGTACGATGCTTCTGCCCTATGAAGTCATCATGATTCCGCAGTACATTCTTTTCAGTAAGTTGAATTGGATCAACACGTTTTTGCCGCTCATCGTGCCGTGCTTCTTCGGCTTCCCATTTTACATCTTTTTGCTGCGGCAGTTTTTCCGCTCGATTCCAGCAGAACTGCTCGAAGCAAGTCGGCTTGACGGAGCATCAGAGTTACGCATTTTCTGGCAGGTTGTGCTACCGCTCGCTAGACCAGCTCTTGCCGTCGTCATTCTGCTACAGGCTGTGGCGAGCTGGAACGATTTTCTTGGTCCACTTCTGTACCTCAATGATGTAAAACTGTATACACTCACGCTTGGTATGCAGTACTTCCATACCAGCCTCTATCAGATCAATGTTGGTGCCGAAGCAGCCTATGCCATCATGATCGCTATACCTGTTGTGGTCCTCTTCTTTTTCGCACAACGCCAGTTCATGCAAGGTATCACCTTAACAGGTGTGAAAGGGTAAAATCTTGTAGAAAAGCAGGGAGACCGCAAGGGTCTCCCCTACACGTAGGGTATCTATGAATATGTAGGGGAGACCCGAACCGCATTCGGGGAATGATAAAGGTAGCGGTCTCCCTGTCCACCTGATTTTCTCGTATGAACCAATTTGACACTACCATTCGTGTACTATGAGGAAGAACAATACACGTTTTGTACAGATAAAGCAAAGGAGCAAATACATATGGCAATCAATCCAATTCAGGTAGAGAAATTCCTTAAAGGCATTGATTATCCTGCCAGCAAGGATGATTTGGTTAAGAAGGCTGAGCAAAATGGAGCCGATGAGGAAATCCGTTCAACACTGCAACAACTCAAAGAAGACAAGTTTGGCTCACCAGCCGATGTAAGCAAGGCCATTGGCGAATTTAACCACAAAAAATAAATAAAACGAACACAAGGAAATATGCCTGTTCTGACCGCATTGCGGTCAGAACAGGCATATTTCCTTGTGTTCGTTTTCATCATGCTATACACTACCTTAAGAAACTCTGTCATCCAATATATTTCTCAAAAGAGGTCCCATTTATGAATGCCACTGCTCGCTTGAATCGGTTGCTTGCTGAGGATGGGAAGTGCTTTGATGTCGCTATCGACCACGGTTTCTTTAATGAACGCTCGTTTTTGAGTGGCATTGAGAATATGCGTTCCGCGATCCCCACCATAGTAGCCGCCAATCCCGACGCGATTCAACTCACTCCTGGTCTTGCTCCATTACTACAAGCTCTTCCAGGCAAGGCCAAACCCTCGCTCGTACTACGTACCGATGTAGCGAATGTCTATGGTAAGGAATTGCCACGCTTCCTCTATAGTCGTATTATCGAGAACGCGGTGGAGCAGGCTATTCTGCTCGATGCGGCTTGTGTCGTTGTCAATCTTCTGCTACTACCAGAGCAACCAGAGTTACACGCGCAATGCGTCGAAAATATTTGTCGCCTCAAACCGCAGTGTGATCGTCATGGTATGCCCTTGATGATTGAACCTCTGGTCATGCAACCTAACACAAAAGCAGGTGGTTACATGGTGGATGGCGACCTGGAAAAGATACTACCGCTTGTGAGGCAAGCGGTTGAGCTAGGGGCGGATATTATCAAGGCGGATCCATGCGACGACGTAGAGCAATATCATATGGTGATTGAGGTAGCAAGTGGGCGTCCGGTACTCGTGCGTGGAGGTGGTAAGGCGACGGAAGAGGAGATTGTGACACGCACTTATGCGTTGATGCAGCAAGGGGCGTCTGGTATCGTCTATGGACGCAATGTGATTCAGCACGAGCATCCAGCCGGGATGACGCGTGCATTGATGGCACTTGTGCATGACAATGCAACACCACAGCAGGCATTACAACTTTTACAGCAACCGTACCCGGGACCCCCCACGGGGCTCCCTTAAATATCCAACCCCTACGTGTAGGGGAGACCCTTGCGGTCTCCCTGTTGTCTTAACGGTCTAACAGAGAGGAAACCTAATGGCAAAACGTATACTTAATTTTGGCATTATTGGTTGTGGCTTGATGGGACGCGAGTTCGCAAGCGCAGTTGCTCGCTGGTGTCACTTGCTCGATCAGGATGTGACGCCCCGTATTCTAGGTGTGTGTGATGCCAACCCTGCCATGCTGCAATGGTTCCAAGATGCCTTCGGCGAAAATCTACAGATTGTGACACAGGATTATCACGACCTGCTTAACGCATCTGACATAGAAGCCATCTATTGTGCTATCCCACACAATCTGCACGAGCAGGTCTATATTGACTGCATCGAGGCGGGCAAACATCTCTTTGGTGAAAAGCCTTTCGGTATCGACCTCAACGCAAATGCTCATATTTTAGCGACTATTCGCTCATATCCTGACGTGCTTGTACGTTGCTCATCTGAACTACCCTTCTTTCCAGGAGCACAGAAAATCATCCAGTATATTCGTGAGGAACGCTTTGGCACGATTTTAGAGGTGCAGGCGGGCTTTCTGCATAGTAGTGATCTCGACCCCAACAAGCCAATCAACTGGAAACGGCGTATTGCTACTAATGGCGAATACGGCTGTATGGGTGATCTTGGTATGCATGTGTTGCATGTGCCGCTACGTGCTGGCTGGTATCCCAAGAATGTACGTGCCCTGCTGTCCAAGATTGTCAAAGAGCGACCCGATGGACAAGGGCACAGCGTGCCATGCGAGACGTGGGATAATGCGACTCTGTTTTGCGAAGTAGAGCAGAAAGAGCAACATTTTCCTATGACGCTGGAAACTAAACGTATTGCCCCCGGCGAGAGCAACACATGGTATATTCGGATTCTCGGCACCTCGCTCTCAGCCGAGTTCAGCACCAAGTATCCGCGCACTTTGCGTACTTTGCCCTATACTCCTGGAGGTTCGCAGGCATGGCAGGTACAGGACCTCGGCTCGCAATCGGCCTATCCAAGCATCACGGGCGGTATTTTTGAGTTTGGCTTCTCCGATTCAGTGTTGCAGATGTGGGCAGCATTTTGTGACGAAATAACTCATCCCAATGCTATGCGCCAACCCTTTTACTGTGTGACACCGGAGGAAACCGAGCAGAGCCATTACCTATTCACAGCCGCTCTTACATCACAACGGACTGCACAGGTTGTTCCATTAAGGAGTGAGGTATGATTGAGCATACTTCTCCTATTGCACAGGTAGACACTCAGCCTTTGCCCATACTGCATATCGACGCGCCAGAGCCAATCGAGGCTATTGTCGCAGGCCATATCTGCCTAGATATCATTCCGACACTCACAGGAAGTAGTATAGCATTCGCACCCGGCAGATTAATTGAAGCTGGTAAAGCTCTTCTTGCAACCGGTGGTCCTGTCTCGAATACAGGTTTGGCACTTTACACACTTGGTGTGCGGACGCGGTTGATGGGCAAGGTTGGCAACGATCTATTTGGGCAGGCGATTCTGCAAGTGCTGCGAGGCTATGAGCCAGAACTGGCACTTGGTATGGTGGTGTCACCTGGAGAGGAGAGTTCGTATTCGGTGATTATTAGCGCACCGGGTACTGACCGCGTGATTATTCATGCTCCGGGTTGTAATGATACATTTCAGGCCAGTGATGTATATTATGATTTACTCACGAATGCACGTCTCTTCCATTTTGGCTATCCTCCGCTCATGGCAAGCATGTATCGCAATAATGGCGAGGAACTTGTTGCCCTTTTTCAACAAGCGAAAGCAACAGGTGTTACCACCTCACTTGACCTCTCCATGCCGGAAGCGGAGAGTCTGGCAGGACGTGCGAATTGGCACACTATTCTCGCCGCGACGTTACCCTACGTAGATATCTTTTTGCCCAGCATCGAAGAACTGCTCTTGCTGTTACATCGTCCCCTCTTTGAAAAATTCGTGTCCGAGTCAAAGGGGAAGAGTATTATAGATATAATACCTCCTGATGTTGTATCTATGCTTGGCAAGTCTTTATTAGATATGGGTGTAAAGATTATTGGCATCAAGCTGGGGCATCGTGGTTTATACCTTTGTACAACTGATGCTCTGGCACTAGCCCAAATGGGTCATGCTGGCCCTACACAACCTGTGAAGTTTGCGACGTGGGTCAACCGTGAATTATGGGCACCATGTTTCGCAACGCACGTTGTCGGTACAACGGGGTCTGGTGACGCGACGATAGCAGGTTTTTTAATGGGTTTTCTTAAGGGTATGACACCAGAGGAAACGCTTGCTACGGCCTGTGCTGTTGGTGCGTGTAGTGTCGAGGCTGCTGATGCTCTTAGTGGTATCAGACCTTGGCCCGAAACTCTGGAACGTATCGCTGCGGGCTGGCCTCGTCTTTCTTTAGAGGCAAAAGGGTTGCCTTCGTTAGCAATGACGACATATGACTGGGACTGGGATCAGCAGCATGAGCTTTGGGTTGGACCAGCAGACCAGGGAAACACGCTATAGACGCTTTGCCCTATCCATGCTATCATAGCAACAATTATGAGGTTTTAGAAGAAGGGAGTGATTTTTATATGCAGCATTTCGACCTCTATCACTGGCTCTTTGATACGCCGACTGACGCTGGCTCAAATGCAGGGCTTACGGGACCGGAGACATTTCATTATCTTTGGCCCTGGCTCATCTTCTGCTGTGTTGGTCTGCTAATTACCTTCTACTATTCGGTTGAGGGTCGTAAGCGTTTTGTCAAAAGTAAGGCCATTTTGAAATACATGCTGGATAGGTATCTTGGCTGGTTCGCGGTGATTTGCTTCGTCGGTCTACCCCTAATCTTCGCGCGTGTGTTTCTCTTCGACTACTTTTTCGCGTGGCGTTTCTGGCGCGTCCTGTGGGTTGTTGCTCTCCTCGCTTGGGCAATTACGTGGGTGACATACCTCATCCGTAAATATCCAGCCGAACGCGACAACTTCATTGCCTACCAAAATCGTCAACAGTACATTCCTAAAGGCAATAGACGCAAAACAAAAGCGTTGACACGCTAGGATATGATTATGTGTGCTTGGAGTATGACAGGAAAAGATGAACATGACAGGGGCAAGTGAGCATGACAGGGCTTGCCCTTGTCATGATTGCGCAGCAGGCATCATTTTAGCGGGTGGGCGTAGCACACGCATGGGTAGAGACAAGGCATCGTTGCCACTTCCCGATAACACCAATACCACTTTTGTAGAACACCTTGTCACTCTGCTTACGGCTCAATGTAGCGAGGTTGTGCTGGTTGCAAGAAATTCAACGCAAGCAAGACTTTATGAGTATCTCAATATTCCTATCGTTGCCGATGAAACACCTGATATTGGTCCTCTCATGGGTGTATATACCGGACTCCACACTATACAAGCGTCTCACGCATTGGTCACGGCGGTGGATATGCCCTTTGTGCAGCCAGCGATGGTCGCGTTTTTGCTCTCACAACCTCATGCTGAGAACACATTGCTTGTACCCATTGCCAACGATATCCCGCAGGTTCTATTTGCTATGTATCCTCGTGTCATTCTGCCTGTGATAGAAGGACGCTTGCGTGCAGGACGCCGTGCCCCACGTAGCCTATTAGAAGTCGCTCCTGTGCACTATATAGATGAGGCGCAATTGCGAAGCATTGACCCGCAACTGCGCTCATTTGTGAATGTGAATACGCCGGAAGACTATTCTCCGCTATCCGTTAGCATTTGACGCCAGCGACGTTGTGCCATATCCTTCAAATCGTCCTCGAAGCCACGTAGTGTGAGCCATTCGCGCGTCTCTCCCAGGACGACCACATCAACCTGACGCAATTGTGCTATGTTCGCGGCACCACTTAGTTGCATGGCAACCTCGAGTTCGGCGATGACCGTTTCCAGGAGTTCGCATACGCTTTCGTAGCTCTCGCTGGCGGCTTTGAGGAAGGGAAAGCCCATACCAACGAGTGTGGCACCGAGTGCGAGCGCACGTGCGATATCCAAGCCGTTACGTACACCGCCTGTGGAGATGAGCGGCAATTTTGCGGTACCTGCCTCTACAACTGCTATGGGCGTAGAGATACCCCAATCTCGATAGAGCAAACCAATATTCATCGTGCGCTCGTCTCCGCGTGATTGTGAGCGTGCTGCCTCCATCGCTGCCATACTGCTACCACCTGCACCACCAACATCTATTGCCGAAACTCCACAGGAACGTAGCAGTAGTGCTTGCTCACGACACACACCCGCTCCTGTCTCTTTCGCAATGACTGGAACCGCGACCTGTTGCGTAACTCGTCTGAGTGCCTCAGCTTCACCAACGGCGCGGCGGTCTCCCTCCGGTTGGGCCGCTTCTTGCAGACTATTCATATGTACAGCTAGCGCATTAGCACCAATCATGTCGATAGCCCGTTGTACTTGTTCGGGTACAAATGCTTCATGTCGTGACTGCGTGATGAGTTGTGGTGCACCAATATTGGCAATCAAAAATGCATTTGGAGCTGTTGCGCGTGTAATTGCATAACTATCCGCGACATCGGGATTGACAATTGCGGCGCGTTGACTACCTACACCAAGTGCGAGACCATACGTTTCTGCGGCACGTGCAAGGTTGCGGTTGATGTTGGTCACATCGGGATGGCCTCCAGTGAGCGAAGATATGAAGAGCGGATAGCGCAATCGTCGATGAAGAAACGATACGGAGGTATCAATTCCGTCCAAGTCTACCTCTGGTAATGCCTGATGCACAAAGCGTACATCATTCCAATTCGCACGCTGTGGGGCTGATACGTCTTGTCTAAGCGCAACAGTGACATGTTCTATCTTACGCTGTTTCACTTCGTCTGTCATGGAGAGTCTCGGTCCTTTCTCTTTGCCTCTGTCTACTCTTGACGCTTACAAGATAGACAAGAGGTAGACCAAAAATAAGCGTCGATTGATAGAGGGCGACAGGTGCTTTCAGCAATCCTGCGAAGAGATAGAAAAAAAGTACCGTCCCCGATAAGATAAGCATTGTTGAAGTAAACGTATCAAAACGACGCAAAACGGCAATCCACAGCAACCATAGTAGGTACCAGGGCCAGAACCATCCTGAGACTAACATCAAATACGCAAAGACTGCTACGTTCCACGCATACAAGAGCACATCGAAGCCCGCCCTTGTACTGGCCTCGTCAACATCGGGGCTAGAGCGTACACTCGCACTATCGCTAGGAGCATGACGCACACGCCCAAAGACATTGCCATAGATCAGAACGAAAATGAAGGTCGCGGAACCACGTAACGTGACATCGGCAGAGGATATAGGGTCCCAGTTTGGTGGAAAACGTAAGACATAGGCAATCAAGCGGAAAAAAGCACGTGTAGGACCTACCAGTGTCCCGATAGGCGAATGAATAAAGTGCTCCATGTCTATAGCCGAGGTAAGAGCGAAAAAAGTAGAGGAACCACGCCAGAAGGGAAGCCATATCATCAATGCGGGCAGCAATACCAGCACTGTCCGCCAACAAAAGCCTCCTATCGCACGTCCTATTGCATGTTCTGAACGCACATCAAACCAGAGCAGGAGCGGTATACATAGGGCAACAATTAAATTCATGCTGAGTGCCAGGCCAAACACAAGAAAGGCAACCCACCTGAGCCAGTGATCTTCTTGTGATACATACAGCCATGTGCCAAGAAAAAGCAGGAACAGTAACACGCCTTCGCTATGACCACTACCCGCTAGTTCTATAAGTACGAGTGGATTCCACGCGTACAGCAATGTGCCCAGAGCACGACGTTTGGGAGCGATGAGACCAAGAATACTCCAAACCAGCACAATATTCACAAGGTGTGAGAGAATTGCAATCCCTTTAAAGAGTAGTAATGTCCCAACCTGATGATTGCCACCAATGCTGACAAGCAACGAGGAGACATAATACCACAACGGCCCATAGAGATTTGGCGCATCACGTCCCGCGACGACCCAGCGTAAATAGGGGTCGGCAGGAAACTGCATTGGTGCTGTGTTAAAAGGGTTAGCATGGTACAGTGTGAGGATACGCCCAGAAAAAATGTAGGTAAACACATCGTCTGAGAATAGCATTGGCTGCAAGAGGAGCGTCAAGCTAAAAAGCAAGGCCCCGCCAAGAAGGATATAGAGCCATCTATGCCTATGGAATACATTCTGTATCACAGAATGTATTCCATAGGCATAGATGGCTAATAAGCCTAGCAGTATGAGACCTAACAGTGTTGGAACGAACCATGTGTGCGTGATAAGCGGCCCTGCGATTAAAAGCAGTGCCTGCGATGGTAGCAGTGTCCATGACCACGTAAGTGCAATAGGTGAACCACTTAAGCCAAGTTGTGGAAATGGCGAAAGTGCGACGATGAGCAGATAACACAGTTCAAAAAGTACAAGCATAATGACAAATGACGGAAAGTGCCTTTGCTGTGTCGTCTGTCCTTGCGTCTTGGTATCAAATAATATCTGCTCGGAAAGTTTCAATGGTATAGTGTCCTTCGGTCCCTACAACCCTATTCTCTTAAATGACATGTCGATATATTTGAGATAATAGTCGTTACTGGTAAGTTCACGTAGTTCATCGGGAGAAAGATACTCTGCAACTTCGGCATCGTTGCTTAATGCTTCCAGTAGTGCAGGACCTTGAACCGCACCCGCACTCGCCATGCCCCATACCTGTTTTGCATTACGCTGTACCATCTTATAGGCTTCTTGTCGGCCTACGCCCTTATCGATTAATGCGAGCAGGATGCGTTGTGAATAGACGAGGCCACCCATCATATTCAAATTTGTCTCCATACGTTCAGCATCAACCTGAATACCACTCATGACGTGAGTAAAGATTGTGAGCATATAGTGCAACAATGTACAAGCGTCTGGAATAATGATGCGTTCGGCTGAGGAATGGCTGATATCACGCTCATGCCAGAGGGCCACATCCTCCATCGCGGTCAGGCTATAGCCACGTAGTACACGAGCCAGACCACAAATGCGTTCACAAAGTTCAGGGTTACGCTTGTGTGGCATCGCCGATGAGCCTTGTTGCCCTGAGCTAAACGGCTCGAACACCTCGCTTAACTCCGTGCGTTGCAGGTGACGAATCTCTTGTGCCATCTTCTCAAGCGAACTGCCGATGAGTGCAAGTGTTGTCATAAAATGTGCGTGTCGATCACGCTGCACAATCTGGTTCGAGATGGGCGCGACCCCTAAGCCCATATGTTCACACACAAACTCTTCGATCTGTGGTGGAACGGTAGCGTGTGTGCCAACAGCACCAGAAATCTTGCCAACCGTGACCTGTTCCAACGCTGCCGCTAAACGCTGCTGATTACGTCGTAGTTCGTCCACCCAGAGCGCGAGTTTGAGACCAAAGGTGAGCGGTTCCGCGTGAATACCGTGTGTACGACCAGCCATCAATGTGTATTTGTATTGTACCGCTTCTTGCGCTACAACCTCGATCAGGTGTGCAAGTGTCGTCGTGAGCAATTGACCAGCCTCTTTTATTTGTGCTGCCAATCCGGTATCCAGTACGTCAGATGAAGTGAGGCCGAGGTGGATAAAGCGTCCTTCGGGTCCTAGTTGTTCCTGAATCGAGCGCAGAAACGAGATAATGTCGTGATGCGTTTCCTGCTCTATTTCTTGCATCCGTTGTGCATTGTAGCTTGCTTGGCGTATCTTCTCGATGGCATCCTGTGGGATGACGCCTTTCCGCGCCCAGCCCTCGCAGACGAGCAATTCGACCTGTAACCATTTGTCTGTTTTATGCGTGTTTGACCAGAGAGTAGCCATTTCCGGCAAAGAATAGCGTTCAATCATGATGTGTTGAAGTTCCTTAATAGATAATAGGGAAAAGAACATTTTATGGTAGTGTACCATAATGAGCAGGATCATAGCTCGTTTGGGCATAAAATCGTCTGCCTCTGTGTTATCTATAGTACAATGCGAACAATGGCGCGAGGGTTTAAGTAGACTACAGACAACATACTTGACGTAGCGGTGTATTACATGTACAATCATGTCTGCATTGCTAAGGAAAATAGCCATGTGCTGGTAGACGAAACGCGGTGGAAGAAATGCTCCCCCGTGACGAATAAAGCCTATTACCATTGATATTATGGGAGAGCCAAGAATGAAAAAGGGAATTCATCCAAACTATGTTGAGTCCACGGTCAGTTGCGCCTGTGGCAACAGCTTTCAGACGATAAGTGCCAAGCCTGTGCTAAAGGTTGATGTGTGCTCCAAGTGCCATCCATTCTTCACGGGTCAGCAGCGTATCCTCGACTCCGCCGGTCGCGTGGAGCGCTTCCGCAAACGCTTTAACCTGAAAGAAGAAGAGTAGGATTATAATAGCGCATATTCGAGAGATAAAGGGGTGTGCAAACAATCCTTTATCTCTTTTTTTGATTGTACTTCTGAATACAAAGGGTGTGTTTTCCGGTGAATGAGACACAACGAACCATCCTATTTCTGATTGCGGATACGGGTGCGGGCCATCGTAGTGCCGCCAACGCAATCAACAATGCTATTACGCTGATTTCTAAACAACAACAGCAAGAGTGGCAAGCACGACTCGATGTACAGCGTGTAGAGGATAGTGGCGGAACACAAAAGACGATGCAGGCCACGGCTGTTCTGTCACGGCATCCCACCTATCGCGTAGAAATTGTGGATGTTTTTGAAGAGTATAGCCGATTTCCACTACGTGAGGCTGTCAAGCTTTATGGCCCAACTATTCGCTATAATCCAAAGCTCTACGGTGAATTCTTTAAGCAAAGTAACCGCGACTCTGCTATGATGGCTGTAAAAACCGTTGCGACACCGCTTATTTTCAATGGATTATTACGTCTCATCACGAGCGTCAAGCCTGACGTAATCGTCTCTATTCACCCCATGCTCAATCATGTCACCGTGCAAGCGTTACAAGAGCTACGACTGAACATTCCATTTATCACGGTTGTGACCGATCTTGTAAGCATTCATCATGCATGGTTTACATCAGGAGTTAACCGCTACATTGTGCCAACGGAGCAGGCAAAGAAACTGTACTTAGAACGTGGCTTAGACCCTGAGCACGTCAGTTTACTTGGTATGCCTATCGACCCCAAATTCTCAGTACCAGTGGCAAGCAAAGCAGAGTTACAGCGTAAGTTCAACTTAAAGCCCGGTATTCCAACTATTTTACTTGTTGGTGGCGGCGACGGTGCGGGTGGCTTGCAAAAAGCGGTACGTGCTATCTCGCGCGCGCATCTACCTGTACAACTCATTGTGGTTACAGGTCGTAACCGACGCCTATACACACACTTGCAACGTACACGTTCAAGCCTACACGTACCTGCGAAAATCTTTGGTTTCGTACAGAACATGCCTGAGCTGATGCATGCCTCCGATGTCATTATCACGAAGGCTGGTCCAGGCACAATTTGTGAGGCATTAGCGTGCAATCTGCCTGTGATTTTAAGTGGCTATGTGCCAGGGCAGGAAGAGGGTAATATTGATTTTGTGGTCAACAACGAAGTGGGTGTGCTAGCTCTTGAGTCACCAACACTCATAGATGCACTGCGTCGTCTCATTCGCCCTGGCTCACCAGAGTTGCGACGTCAGAAGGCGAACGCACAACGTATTAGTCGGCCTCGCGCCTCGTTTGATATTGCTGAATGCATTCTGGGCTATCTCCCGAATGAGGATAAACCAGGGGCATGGCAATCACAGAACTGGCAAGTGCGTCGTCGCACTATGTCGAGTCGCTTAAAATCTGCGATCCGTATTCGCCGTTTGCGTCGCCGCTTGCCACGAACATTGATGAAAAGCCCAGTAATGCGCCGTCTCACAAATCTACGTATACGCGCCTTCGGAGAAGACGATAAAGATACTTAATAATTTAATAACAACTAAGGATATTCTTGCATGTCATCGAATACACCGACTACAGAACCAACAGCACATATTCAATTTTCCACCACACGCTGGGCAACCACTGGCGTGAAGCGTGTCCTCTACCGCTTTTGGACGCGTATCGCCGTACGCCTCTTTCCTGAAAACTCGAAGAGCGAACAGCTTGCACGTTCACTACATATTCCTTTGCCCGATAAGCTGAACATGAGTTGGGTCAACGATAATCTTGCAGTAGGCGGGCGTGTGCGTCCTGAGGATATTCATACGTTAGGGCTGAGCGGCGTCACTCATGTAATCGACACGCGTTCGGAATATCATGATGATGAAGAGGCGTTGGCACAAGAAAATATTCAGTTACTGTATCTGCCAACGCCCGATACTTACCCTCTGACGGTTGAGCAACTCACGGAAGGGGCAAAATGGGCGAACGAGCATATGAAAGACGGAGGGCGTGTTCTCATTCACTGTGAACATGGCGTGGGTCGCAGCGTCCTGCTGACATGCGCGACGCTTATGTATGATGGTATGTCTGCCCGCGATGCTCTTGCGCTAGTGCAGCAAAAACGTTGGCAAGCGGCTCCAAATGAGCGACAGGTCGCACGCCTGAAAGAATTTGAGGCTGCGTTACTCTCACCGCGTAGTGCGTGAGCGTAACGCATACTGCTCGATTGCTCGTGCGACACCATCTTCTACGTTGCTCGTGGTGACTGCTTGTGCTATAGACCGTACGGCGTCCGATGCTTGACCCATTGCAACACCCCAACCCGCAGCCTCCAACATTTCGATGTCGTTGTTGTTATCACCAATCGCCATGACATGAGCAAGTGGAATATCTAGTTGTTGCGCGAGTGCTGTTAAGCCAGCTGCTTTTGAGCAATGCGTATGCATAATCGCCATTTCAGCATAGCCATAGTTACCTTGCTTAATTGCATTCCACGAACATTGTAATGTCGATACTTCTGGTACCAAGTCTGCAATAACATCTTCAGGCGCGAATGCGACAACGCGTAGTGGGTCTTGCTGTCCACTGCACAGTGTAGCGTAGGGCATGCGTCGTATTCCATTCGGAAACGTATTGAAATAATCCGCAATCCATATGTTATCTAGTTCGGCAGGCCCCGTCCATATCTCTTCTACAGCATCAACAATGTGATGGACAACTGGCTGAATATTGTGTCGTACCAGTGTCTCTACCGCTTGTTGTGCTATCACTGCCTGGAATGGGTGTGTATGAAGAATATTCCCTTGTGGATGTTGGAGAATTAATGCTCCATCATAGAGGATAAGTGGAATGGATAATCCTAGAGCCTCAGCAATCTGACGCGTATTCAAATAACGTCGCGCTGTTGCCAGCATCACAATAATTCCAGCCTCCTGTGCGGCTCTCACTGCGCTAAGTGTACGTGGCGCAATTTCTCGTTGTGGTGTAAGCAATGTGCCATCAATATCTATGGCGACTAGTCGAATCTCTGGTATCTCTTGCATATATTTTCCTGTATCCTTTTGTGTAGAGGTAATAGGAATGCGACGGACGATGACACATGTCGTCCGTCGCATTCTTCCCTGGAAGAGGGAGCATATGTACGTACTTGTATTATATACACATTCTAAGAAAGGGAAAAAACATCCCATTGCCTGATTCCTACTCGTCTGCTACAATCAGAGATATGAGCATACAACATAGAGAATCACAAAATAGTCATATTTCTGAAACAATTGTACAACCAGGTATGGAAGCTTCTTGGACCGATGACGATGGCTTTCCACTCTTGCCGGATATCAATCCCATTAGTACGATTCGTGATAGTCTCTACGATCTTATTCCACTTGGCCCACGCGAGGAAAAGCTTATCGGGACAGCGGCTTTTTTGCGCCTGCAACAAATTAAACAACTTGGCTTTGTCTATCGCATTTGGCCTGGTGCGACACATACCCGTTATGAGCATAGTCTTGGCTGCTATCATTTAACTGTACGCGCTTTACGCTCACTATTACAGCGTGGTAGCGAAGGTGGCTTGCACGGTGTGTCCATTAGCAGTATACAAACATTGGTTGTTGCCTCACTTCTACACGATATTGGACACTATCCTTTTTCACATACAATCGAGGAACTTGGCTCGCCCATCATTTTTCATGAGCAGGTAGGACGTTCGATTATTGAAAGCGGCGAGATCGCGACCATTCTTGAGCAAGACTATTCTCTCTCACCTGAACGTGTCGCGAATTTTATTGATCCACCAAAAACAAAAGCATTGCCACCAGATGATGGACTCTTGCAGCATCTTTTGAGTGGAGCACTCGATGTGGATAAGCTCGATTATCTACCGCGTGATGCTCGTGCATGCAACGTGCCTTATGGCGGTGTTGATGTGTCACGCCTGCTCAGTTCGCTCCGTATCAATGAGAATGTAGAGGGTCAACGACGAATGGTCGTCACACAAAAAGGTATCAGCCCGCTACATTCGTTGATTCACGCGCGCCAGGAGATGTTTGACAACATCTACTGGCATCATACCAGTCGTTCATTCCAGGTAATGCTTGTACGCGCCGTCTATGATGCGCTGAGAGCAGAGGTACTACGTCCTGAGCAGTTGACTGGACTCGATGATACATCACTCCTCACACTCCTGACGCAACCAACCATGCCTGCTAGTGTGCGCGCATTAGCAACCAACCTTGAGTTGCGCCATCCCTATAAAGTTGTTGTGGAGGTTAGTCGTCAGGCTGGTCGTCTCTTTAGCCGTCTCGATGCACTCTTTTGGGACGCGGAACGTCGGCATCGAGTGGAGCAGTTACTTGCAAGCGAACTCTCGAAAGAGTTAGAGCTTGATATCGCGGACTACGAGGTTCTCTTTGATATTCCCCGTCCTGAAAAGTGGGAGATGGATGTGTGGGTGCAATTCGATCATCCTCCGGTTGGCATGCAATCACTGATGACATGGGTTGAGGTAACTGGTCTGCAATCAGACGATCTCGCACGCTATGAGCAGCATCAGCGTCGCATTCGGGTCGTCGTCGCCGAACGTCTGCGTGCGGTCCTGCAAGCACGCAAAGATGATGTTGTGTTGCCAACACTCGAAAGAATCTTATAAGCAGCATGAGCATATTTTACATGGCTGTAGCCATGTAAAATACGCTCATGCTGCTTTCCTATTTTCTCTTGCGCTGGTACATACGTTTCAGCGACTGTTCACGTACTCTTCGTGCTGGGGGATATTCTGGGTTCAGATATATCGCATGATCTGCGTTAGCGACTGCCTCTCGATAGCGTAACAAACGGTAGAGCGTATCGGCCTTTAGGGTCCAGAGTCGCACATTAGCAGGGTCCAGGTCTAACAGGTGCTCAAACGCCTCGTTTGCCTCCTCAAAGTTACCCGTGCCACGTAGACTTCGCACATAATTTTCCCATGCAAAAGTGTTCTCAGGAGCGAGACGTATTAGCTCTTTCGCGGTTCGTTGCAATTCTTCATAGCGTTCCAATGATCGTAGTGCCTGTACTGCAAACGAGAGGGCCTCGATATTGGTTGGGTCAATACGTAGTGTTTGCTCGGCATTTACGACAACATCAGCCAATCGCCCCAGTTTAAAAAGAATTTCACTTTTCATTTTGAACGCGAAGAGATTGGTTGGATCACACGTAAGACTTTGATTAAAAGCATTTAGTCCTTCGAGCAGACTATCAATGTTGAGCAGAGCAACGCCTTTATTTGCCCATGCCCGTGCATCAAGAGGTGCTACCTCCACCGCGTGTTGCGCGCTACGTAGAGCCTCTAGAAACTTCTGCTGCAATAATTGGAGGCCGCTCCGATTAATCCAGGCGAGCGGCAGGTTTGCGTCGAGCAACAATGCCTGGTCGTTTGCGACGGTGGCCTCTGAAAGAAAATTGAGCTTTTGTAATGCTCGCGCTTTGAATGCCAATGCATACGCCGCATTTGCAGTATGTTCAAGTACCTGTTGTGCTTGTGCCAGCAACGCCTCAAATTGTCCCGCTCCATCGAGCGCGGTCATAGAACCATGAAATATGTCTTCGTCAGTACTACCATGAGCGATTAGTTCTGCAAAGAGTTGTTGGGCCATTGCCCATTGTTTTTCCTGTAAGTGCTGATAGGCTTGTTGTCGAAGCTGCTCTTTATCGTCTTGCATCAGTGCCTGTGTCTGCTGTATTGTATATTCCTCGTCCAATGTTTGTCTCCTGCTCTGTTTACCGCGCCATTATCTCATTAAAGCGAGATTTGAGCAAGGGTTATCAGTAATCAGGACGAAATTGTGGTATGATGAGGGTATATAAAAATACTGTAGTGGACATGTGTTGTCCATGTAGATAGATAGGTACCGGGAATAAGGAGATAATTCATAATGAAGGCTGTGAAAACGCACGTTGGACGCTGCGATACCTGTGGCGAACCAGCTGCATACGCACAATTATTGCCAGGAGGTCGCAGTTTTCGCTTCTGCGAACAGCACGCACCACTTATCGTAAGGAAGCAGGCCGACGCCGCCGAGAACGCAAATAAAGAGAATTTGAAGAGATAAATAGCAGTTATATGAAATGGACGCCTTCATGGAGGCGTCCATTTCATATAACTGCTATTTTAGGCTGCAGGTAAGCGAATACAAAAGGTGGACCCTTCGCCAGGAATGCCGCTGCTTTCAATCCAGATTTTCCCCCCCATTGCCTCTACAAGGCGTCGTGAGATATACAAACCAAGACCTGAGCCACGTATAGGACTATTAATATCGCTTTCTAAGCGCACAAACCGATGGAAGAGTCGTCCTTGCTCCTGTGGTGTAATTCCCTTACCTCTATCAGTTACACTTAAGACAAGCGAGGATGTTTGGGTATCGAGTGCCGCTATCGAGAAGAGCAGGGGCGTACGATGGGGTGAGTATTTTAAGGCGTTCACACTGACATTCATCAAGACTTGACGGAGACGCACTGGGTCTGCTAGCACATAGGTATGTGGCGGAATCGAAACCTGTACCTTGCGTTGTTCTTGCTGCACTTGTGGCTCTATAATGGTAATCACGCTTTCTACCATCTCTCGCACGTCTGTGCGCTCTAAAAATGCAGGTCGAATCCCGGCCTCTACCTCCAAACGGCTTGCGTCCATGACGTTGCTCAGCATCACCACCAGTTCTTCGCAACTACGGCGAGCCTTTTGTAAAAACTCGTGGCGTTGCTCGTTGGGAAGAATCTCATCATACTGCGAGAGCAACTCGATGTAGCCCTGAACAGCTGTAAGGGGTGTTCGCAACTCGTGTGAAGCAGTAACCATAAATTGATCTTTTAACTGGTCTAGCTCTTGCATGCGTTGATGTGCGCTACGTAAATGCTGATATAAATGCGCGTTTGTGAGCGCGACCGCCGCTTGTTCCGCAAAGTCTTGAGCAAGTGGCAGGGTCTCATTGCCAAATGATTGTCTATCACGTGAACCAAGGGGAACAGAACGACCAAAGACGAGCAACCCGACAGGATTACCACCTCCGATGAGCGGTGCAAATATAGCAGTATCAATACCATGTTGTGTCAACTGCTCACGTAGTGAAGGACCATAGGTTCTCCGTTGTTCGCGTATTCTTGGCGGAAGAGTATGTCTCTGGGATATTTGTGTATCCCATCCTGTAAGAGAAGCGACTTCATAGCCAACCTGTTGAGCAAGCGGAGTGTGTAGACGGATAAGCACTGGCTGTAGTGAGTAGAAGATTTGCGCTTCATTCTCATGTGGCTGAATAGGTGCCCACTCGTTATATGTTCCTTGAATGTCTGTTGAACCATCGTAGGCCGAGAGTGCTACCAGTTGTCCATGATCCCCTGTTACATAAAGAATGGCATAATCCGCTTGTAGTGCATTCGCACCCTCTGTGCAAATCAATTGTTGTATCTCGCTAGGAGCAACAACGGCAGAATTTAAACGTGCTGCGATATTCGCCATTGCACGCGCGAATGCCTCATGCTCACATGCTTCTTTATAAAGATATGCGTGCTTAATGATTGTCACCACTTGCTCAACATACGTTTTTGCTAACGACATATCGTTCTGGTGAAGTTGACGTGATGCGCGACGTGCTAGTCCTAAACAGCCCAACACATCTCCCTGGTAGATAAGGGGGAAAAAATTCATGGTTGCGATATGTTGCTCTCGTTGCCATGCATGTATATCAGGTGGAACGTCATGCACGAGCGTATCCCAGCGTATCTCAACCTCTTTTTCGCCCATTACAAGATAGTAAAAAAAGGTATCCCCTTGCAGTCTCCATTTTGTAGCGGGTGTTGTTGTAGACGATGTGTTAACAAGCATGTACCCTTGCGGACCTATCTTTTGATAATGTTCTTCAAGCAGAATTAGGAGGGCTGCGTCAAACCCCAGTTCCTTTGTGGCAAGTGCAGGAATGGTTGCAAGCAAGGGTTCGATATCGAGGATACTCGTCAATGTTGTACTTATTTGGCGTAAGTGTTCAGCGTGATGCTGTCCATATTCACGCTCCTGTAACAATACCTCGTTTTCATGTGTAGCGCGCAAGTAGCGTACAGCGACGAGGATTCCGATAAAAGCTGTGAGTACAGCAAGGCAGCTGGTACGAATATCATCAAAAAACAATTCACCGACGATGGTAAGCAGCAATACGAACGCGAGTGGAACATAGATAACTAAGCTTTGTAGTCGTCGCCACGCACCATTGGCAACCTCGTTTGCATCGATTGTCATAGGCAATGTTAACGTGGACAACGTACTCTGTGTCTGCTGTATCTGTTGCTCGGAATAAGCTCTACGCGCAATGGTTGCATATTGATAGAGGCCAGCGAGTCCCATGAGCATATAGCCAATGAACCAGAACGGGTCGATTGAGGGTGTACCAGACATATAGGTATGCGTAAAGATATTTGTATACGCATATCCTGTATCGGCCCAAATTTGGGCAATAATGCCGGAGGCAAGCAAAACAAATGAGGAATGCAGAATGCGCTCCGTACGGCGTTGGATGAGCAATGCGATGGCGAGGATGAGCAGTATATCCCAGCAAGGGTACGAAAGCCCAACAAATAAACTCAAGAGTGCCGATTCGGACGCGGCTTGTTTGACATTAGCGAAATAAACTGGACCCAGGACAAAGAACCAACTAATGCCAAAAAAGCAGAGCGTTGTAATCAGTGCATCAAGCCCCATACGTGTGCGAAAACGAAGTTCCGTGGGCATAAGCAAAAGTGCGATGAAGAGAAAAATATAGAAAAGCGTGAACCCAATGTCTGAGTATGAGGGAAAAGGCGACTGATGAACATATTCCAGGTAGGTGTAATAGATGCCACCAAGACAATTTATTAACAAGCCAATCCCAACAAACAGCCACGCGAGTTGATGACGTGGTGTAAGTAGAACCGGTCCTTTACGTGCGATGTACGCGGTACTAAAAGCCCAATAGGCACCTATAAGTGAAGCGATAGCATAGGCGATATCGGAGAAGAGGACCGTATTTTCGTTGCCACCAAGACGTAGGAGCATCCAGAATAAACTACATGAGACAAGCAGAATACTACATGCTGTAGCGATGTAGACGGAACGATCAAGTTTCCGAAGATGTGCCAGCGTCAACTTGTTGGTGGCAACGGTTTTCATGTGTGCGTATGACCTGCCTGTCTCTTTCTCAATACATAGAAATGAATAGTTCAGTCAGTATACAGAACATATGTAATAGCGTCAACAGTCTGTCAAAAATGGCTGTGCGAATGAACCAAAGCGGCTTTATAGGAAATCCGAGCGCACAATGTCGAGGTACCAGAATGGTTGCCGTTTGCGCAACATAGGTTTGCTGCGTACCATGTTACCAGGAATACTGTCAAGTACATCGTACGCCAGTTCACCGGTCAGTGACCCTGCCATATCACCAGGACTATAGGTGAGTGCTTGTGTTGTACGGCGTCCGGTGCGCTGTTCGCGTGTGTCTATGGTCATCATCGTGAGCAATGTCTCGTTCTCATCGACAACTACTTCTGTCCAAGGATAGACTGTAGCAAGCGGGGCAAAAATGCCACTTTGTCCGTTCGCACGCATCGCACCAGAAGCCCCGCTCCAGTTTGCGAGTGCTAGGTACACATTATGTTCCGCGGCACGAACACGCCAAATGAGATAGTGAGCAGGATCGTACTCATCAGGTGCAACAACAAGTTTATGAGGAATGGTTGTAGGCTCTAGTCCAATCGGATCGGGAAAGTTCAGGAGTGTAGGCGCGCATACGATATCAGCTCCTTGTCCTGCAAGGATGCGCAATGTTTCTGGAAAGAGTACATCATATCCTGTTGCTAGACCAATACGACCTGCGGGCGTGTCGAATGTGGGAAGTCCAGCATTGCCGGGTTGTGCCCATAAACGATCATGACGTGTGAGATGAAGCTTGCGATACTTGCCATAAACGCCACCTGGATCGATAAGAAGAACGGTATTGTAGTACGTGGGTTGGGCCGTACTGATGTCTCGTTCCGCCACACCAAGTACCATGCTGATTTGTAGCTCGTCTGCCAGCGCGCTCAGCACATCGGTTTCTGGCCCCGGCACCAAAATTGCTCCATTCTGCATATGTGCAATAAGTGCCTGGTCGCTTTCGAGTACTGAGGTAGTGCGTGGTCCTGGTAATACTAGTTCCGGTAGGACGAGCACATCGGGCTGTGCAGGGGCGGCATCTTTTATCAATGTACGTACAGTATCTTGCACTATTTGGAGCGTTTCTTGCTGAGATTGTGTAGCGAAATCTTGTAAACGGACCTGGAGTACGCCTGTGCAGGAAAGTTGTCCAGGTGGAAGTTCTCCTAATGCATAGAGACTGTGGTAACGCAACGGCTCCCAGAGATACGAATTGTGTACAACCTGCGCGTATTGGTCCGGTCTTCGATCAGTCAAACGATTTCCACTATCATCATGCCCGTCTGCATCTCGCGCCCCCCAACGCTTGTCGCGCGCGCGTGCTAGATCGACCTCACCATAGACGATTCCTTCACCATTGTCGAGGTATGCCTGAATAGAGCCGTCGGGATTAAGAATACAACTGCCACCGCTAAACTGTACGCCGCGTTCCTCGCCATAGCGATTGGCGGCAATGAAGTAGACGCCATTCTCGAAAGCACGTGCCATCCACCAGCTACTCGGACTCTTCTCATCAAGCCAGTTTGTGGGGAAGAGCAACACGTCTGCCTGATGCAATGCTGGAATACGTGCCGCCTCAAAGTACATCGCGTCCATGCAGATAAGTCCGCTTAAACGTCCAAGCGGCGTATCCCATACCGGCATTCCCAGATCACCATCACGCGCCCAACGAGGTTCGGAGATGAAGGAATGAATCTTGCGATAGGTGCCCACAAGCCCTTCTGGTCCGAGTAAAACCATACTATTATAGTACACGGAAGTGCTGGGGTCTACCTCCGGCAAACTTACCGCGATATAACAAGCATGTGCCGTTGCAAGGTGCTGGAAACGGTCAGTTGTCGGGCCAGGAATAGGTTCGACATATGGCGCGATTTCCATGCGAGATTGCCAGCAGTAACCTGTTGTCGCAATTTCAGGAAGGACGATAAGTTTTGCACCATGTGTTGCCGCATCCTCAACCAGTTGAAGAAGACGTGCGACATTTTTTTCCTTCTCGCCCAGTGTTGGCTCATACTGAATGGCTGCAACACGATAGGAAGGTAAAGGGGACGAGAGCGTGCTCATAGTCTCTCCTGCAAAGGGTACGGACGGATGGTATCGTGTCTGTAGGAACCGATTTGTCACGTCCTTGTCGGCGGTTAATGTTAAGAGGACGCGATAAATCGGTCCCTACAACGCAACGAATAAATCTTTACAGAACATACCACTAGCCTCAATAATAATCAAGAGGACGGTGAATTATTTCCTAGTGTATCCTGAGCAAGAGCAGAAATGAGTGAGAGCGCAATGCTCTCACTCATTTCTGCTCTTGCTCAGGATACAACTAATAGCTTGCTTATGCTCCATGACACTTCTTGTATTTTTTACCACTCCCACATGGGCAAGGATCGTTGCGTCCAATTCGGCCTATCGAGGTAGGACGCTGTACATTGTTCGCACTATTCGTGCTCTTTCCATTGTTTGTCCCATTGCGCCGTGCAGCATTCGTCTTCGCTTGCTGTGTCTCAGTCTCGCTCTTGACCTGACCACTTGCCTTTGCGATGGCGTCTGCATTGGTGCGTACATTACGTGGTGCTGCTTTACGCTGTGGCTCTGGCTTGTTGATTGTCACCGTCAGTTCGTTACGTAGCATCTTGAGCAAGGCATCAACGGTATAATGTTGAATGGCTTGTTTCAAGTCGTCGAACATGCGGAAGGCTTCGTTCTTGAACTCAACCAACGGGTCACGTTGTCCGAGCGAACGGAACCCGATACCAGCACGCATCACATCGAGCGAGTCGATATGATCCATCCACAAGCGATCAACCACCTGTAACAGGTAGGACCGTTCAAATTCACGCAACAGGTCGGCATCCTCAGCCCCTTGTTCACTCGCCTGTCGTTTAAGGCTTTCGCCTCGTTCCTCATAGTGGTCAAGTACGAGCGTGATAAGTTTTTGCTTGATGTCCTCACGGCGTATCGCGTTGAGGTTTTCGGGCACAATCTCCTCTGGTATATGCACCCAGACTTCCAGTGCTTTGAAGAGCGTCTCTAGTTGTTCCTCTTCCATGACCATGTTGCCAGGAATACAGGCATCGACCAGTTTGGTGACTTCGGCACGTATCATAGAGATAATACGCTCATGCATGTCGCCACGCTCAAGGACAGCACGGCGGTCGGCATAGATGACTTCACGCTGTTTGGCGATTACGTCGTCATACTCAACGACGTTTTTACGAATGTCGAAGTTGTAGCCCTCAACCTTTGTCTGCGCTCCCTCAATGAAGTTTGAGACGAGACGGCTTTCGAGCGGCATGTCTTCTTCCATGCCGACGCGCTCCATGACCTTTGCCACTCTATCGGCGGCGAAACGGCGCATCAGTTCGTCGTCAAGTGCCAGGAAGAAACGCGACGAACCGGGATCGCCCTGTCGTCCTGCGCGTCCACGTAACTGGTTGTCGATACGGCGCGATTCGTGACGCTCTGTACCGATGATATGCAGACCACCCAATGCGATCACACGATCATGGTCTTCCTTACACTCGCGCTCTTTTTGCTTGAGGAGGTCACTTTTCTCTGTTTCAGACATTTCCGCGAGATACTGCTGAATCGCCTCCTCTTTCTCTTCGCGTTCGTCCTGTGTACGCACCGGCATATCACGAATGAAATCGACATGCTCAACGTGCGTGCGCAGAATGCTTTCAAGGTAGCCTTCTGCGTTGCCCCCAAGCAGAATGTCGGTACCACGACCTGCCATATTTGTGGCTATCGTGATCGCTCCACTGCGCCCTGCCTGTGCGACAATCTGCGCCTCACGCTCATGATGTTTTGCATTAAGGACAGAATGAGGAACGCCTTGCATATTAAGCAGATGAGCAAGGTGTTCTGAGGTTTCAACCGATGTGGTACCAACCAGGACAGGTTGCCCTATTTCATGTCGCTCTTTGATCTCTTCTACTACTGCCTTGAACTTGCCTTCGGTTGTGCGATAGATCAGGTCGGCATCGTCCTTACGAATCATCGTCTTATGTGTTGGAATAACCATCACATCAAGCTTGTAAATCTTGTGAAACTCTTCTGCTTCGGTCAATGCCGTACCGGTCATGCCAGCAAGTTTGTTGTACAGGCGAAAGAAATTTTGGAATGTAATGGTTGCTAGCGTATGATTTTCGCGTTGCACCTTGACGCCTTCTTTGGCTTCAATTGCTTGATGCAAGCCTTCACTGTAGCGGCGTCCAGGCATCTGGCGACCCGTAAACTCATCGACGATAATGACCTCGCCATCTCTCACGATATAGTCTTTGTCGCGCTTGAAGATGATTTCCGCCTTGATTGCGTTCTCCATATAACGCGTCAGGTCGAGATTGTTTTCGTCATAGATGTTTTTGACACCTGCCAACTGCTCAATCTTCTCGATACCCGCATCTGTGAGAATGACGGTTCGTGTTTTCTCTTCTATGGTATAGTCGGTCTCGGCCTTGAGGTATGGTGCCCAGCGTGCAAACTGAACATATTGGTCTGTTGATTCCTGACCCTGACCAGAGATAATGAGTGGAGTGCGCGCCTCGTCGATCAGAATATTGTCAACCTCGTCAACGATGGCGAAGTTAAGTTCGCGCTGTACCGCTTGTTCAAGCGAGGCTACCATGTTATCACGCAGGTAGTCAAAACCATATTCGTTGTTCGTGCCATAGGTGATGTCGGCCTGATATGCAGCTCTGCGCTCAGCCGTTTGTGGCTCAACCGCATTTACAAGAATGCCTACGGTGAGACCGAGAAACTTGTAAATGTTGCTCATCCATTCAGCGTCACGGCGTGCAAGGTAGTCGTTGACGGTGACAACGTGTACACCTTTGCCTGTCAGTGCGTTCAAGTAGGTTGGTAGTGTTGCGACAAGCGTTTTACCCTCACCAGTACGCATCTCGGCAATCTTGCCCTGATGGAGTACAACGCCGCCGATTAGTTGTACATCATAGTGGCGCATCTTGATCTTACGCAAACCAGCCTCACGGACAACGGCGAATGCTTCTGGTAACAGATCGTCAAGCGTTTTGCCCGTACGAAGACGTTTTCCCATATCAGGAATAAGCTTGTCCATCGCCTCGGCTTTGAGGGCCACAATCTCTGCTTGTAGTTGCTTGAGGATACCGTTGAACAGGTCTTCGAGTCGCTCGTCAGTGCCATCATCTTTATTTGCAGCACTATCCCGTGCGGTCTCAAAGCGTGTCCATGCTGCGCTGAACGCCTCTGCAACTTGATCTTCGTCAATCTCTTTCAGGATAGGCTCAACCTGTGTGAGCAAGGCAAGTGTAGCTTTTTGTGGGTCGCTAGCCTCGTCAGGCCACTCCTGACGCTCTTCGGCAATGTCCATTGCTTTCGTGACGCGTAACAGATTGAGTTTCACTGAAAGCTTTTCGTAGGACCGCTCGAACAGTTCTGACAGTGTAACCTGTAGGTTGTTGCGCAAATCATGTTCGGGGTCACGTCTACGCTCGATCACCTGTCGGTATTCGGTCACAGCAGTATGCAGGTCCGCATCGGTACATTGTTCCGCGAACGGTTCAACTGTGTTCAGAGCCTCATGGAAGAGCGCGACCAGATCGTTCTCTAAGACGAGGCCACCCTTGAGGTATAGGTGGAGTTGTGAGCGGAATTGGACAGTTTTGGCAGCAAGCTCTTCGTCATTCAGCTTTTTGATTGTGGGTTCGAGTGCGTTAATTTTCTCTATAATAGGGTCAATAACCTTGAGGTCTCGTTTATTGGGATCGCCAAGGATTTTGCTCAGTAACTGCATAAAAATCTATTCTCCTGCCACATGGCAAATGGTTATATTGATGTTGCGAATGGGTGTGTTAAATATACTCACGCTTTTGGTCTTAAAATATTACATTCCATTATACCATACGTTCGTGTTTGTATGAGGTTAGAAAAGGCATGAGTGCTATGCAAGCTACCTGAAATACAGGTACTATCTGGTCTCTAGCGTCTTATACGCTATACTTTCCGTGTTGGAGATGGCATAATAGAATAGTAATTATAAGAACAAGAGTTCGTATGTATTTTATTCA
>CAXUHF010000047.1:0-8275 GCA_964250765.1 uncultured Ktedonobacteraceae bacterium
GCACAAGCAGGCTCACCTCGGCCCAGTAATACTTCACGTGATGCTTCATCAGGTAGAAAATGCTGCTGTAACAGAAAGAGCAGATCATTTTTTCGTGTCGCGTTGAAAATCTGCCGTCCTCAAGTTCTCTCCCTTATAGACAGGACTTGCTCTGCTCCCACTTGTCCTGTTCATTATTCTCTCATCAGCATTCACTGCTTTGATGACGAGTCGTCTGGGTCTCAGACCAATGCTCATCGGGGGTGTTATTGCTAT
Source organism: uncultured Ktedonobacteraceae bacterium (assembly GCA_964250765.1). Lineage (GTDB taxonomy): Bacteria > Chloroflexota > Ktedonobacteria > Ktedonobacterales > Ktedonobacteraceae > JBBQVS01. Next base: position 256 of record CAXUHF010000047.1, read on the forward strand.
GGCACTTGGCTTGGGAGTGCTCACACGGATTACGTCCGGCGGAACGTATCTCACAACGCTACTTCCAGGCATTATACTGTTTGGCATTGGTTTTGGCATACTACTCAACACGACCTTGATCGCCGCCACTGCTGGCGTTAGCAATGAAGAGCAAGGTCTTGCGTCGGGACTCATTAATACGACCAATCAGATAGGAACTGCGGTCATTATCGCTACCCTGACCGCTATATCCGCCGCCCGCACACACCTCCTTGACGTGACCGCCCGTACATCCATCGACCATCAGCAAGCACTCATCGGGGGCTATATATTTGCCTTTCTTGTTGGCCTTGGCCTGCTCTTGCTTGCCCTTCTCATCATCCTGGTCTTCATCGAAAACAAAAAAAAGCAGGATACTCCGAGTCTCGTGAGGCAGGCGAACTCATCGCAGATTGAGCCACTTGGCAAGAAGACGCACGCGCTCTAAAAAGATGCTCAACACTCTTCCCCTGTCGCACAAAAAAATCGACATCATTGGCAAGCCTGACCTCTCAGAAGAGAATGCTTACAACATCCTTACCTGAAGGGTTTGCCAACGACATCGAGGAAGGATTCCTATCTTGTTTCAGGGACTAGTACTCGACCTTGCCACCTTGTCCTTTGAGCAAATTCTTGATCGACTGCAAGGACTTTTCAAGCCCCTCATTGATGGTGTCATCGGCACTTCCAGACACCTTAGCCATTTCCTGTTTTGCTTGCGGTGGTGGTGTTGCTGAAAGATGGACAGTCACTTCTGATGGTGCATCATTGGTATTCCCTTTGAATTCCATCCAACCCGAATACTGATTTTCCTCATCAGACCCCCATTCCAGGCGATTTCCATTGACACGGAAATAGCCGTCCGCATCGTAGCTCAACCCTGTTGGTGTCTCACCTTGAATACGCACACGGTCTCCCTGCTGAGGTTGAGCACTATGCGTCGTGGGGACATATTTGGGAAGATTGCTGATGTATATTACCCGTATGGAAAGTAAAATGTCAAGGGAAATGTATTTTCTGAGGAACCCTTTTCCTTCTTCCCTCCGACTGTGTTATACTCATGCAAAAGGGAAACACACGATGCAAAAACACATGCGAGGACGCCAATCAGCTGAAACGGCGGAACATACTCGACACACAATTCTTGTTGCCGCACTCCACATTTTCGCTCGTCAAGGGTTTGAGTCTACTGGTATGCGCGATATTGCGCTTGCGGCAGGTACGACACATAGCCTCATTCGTCACCACTTTGGCTCGAAGGAGGGCGTCTGGCAAGCGGTAGTGAGTCAAGCATTTCATGAATTTGCAGATGCTCTTCATGCGAGTGCTCAACCGAGTAGCACTCTATCAAACGAGCCTGCGGCACAACTCCAGCGCATCATTCAAGCTTTCCTTTATGTCTGCGCTCGCTCACCAGAGATCATCCAATTGCTGCTCCATGAAGGCACTGAGAAGAGTACGCGGCTTGAGTACGTCATGAAGCAAGCGGAACCCTTAGAGGAAATCATTGACCCTCTCCTTCCGCGTGTGCAACAACAGGGCGACTTGCAACAATTCGACAACCGCTCTTTTGTGCTCTACCTGATCACTGCTGGTGCCGCCCCCTTTGGGTTTTTCGCCTTTTCCAACCAAATACTTCAAACAAACATTCTTTCAGAAGAACAAACTCAGCATCACATTGATCGCGTCCTTCAAACTCTCTTTCCTAACTCAAAATTTTTGTCTACATCATAGGCTCAACTTCTCTATATTCAAGCGTATATATACCATAATTCATTTCAGGCACGTTTCTTTACTATGAAGAGTCAAGTGGGAATGGTACTTCTGGCGACTTGCTTGTCGCTTCATATCATCGTATGTTATTGTAACAGTGTTCTCATTGAAGACCGTCCTATGTAGAGGGAAACGTGTTACAGAACAGGCGCATTCTCGTTGGTGTTTGTGGGGGGATCGCATCGTACAAGACGATAGAACTTGTCAGCCGTTTGCAGCAGGCAAGTGCCATTGTCGATGTTATTCTGACAGAGCACGCGGAAGACTTTATTCGTCCGCTTACTTTTGCCACGATGAGCCATCGACCAGTGTATACCGATTTGTGGGAAGCGTCTGGTCATGCCGCAGAAATGCATATCGAGTTAGGTGAGAGAGCCGAGTTGCTCGCACTTGTGCCAGCGACCGCTAACACCCTTGCCAAGCTTGCACATGGTATAGCCGATAATATGCTGACTGCTGTGGCACTGGCAACAAGGGCACCTTTACTTGTAGCTCCCGCGATGTACCATAACATGTATACTCATCCGGCGACACAAGCAAATCTCGCGCTTCTGCAAGAGCGGGGTGTGCATATCGTCGGTCCTGTTGTTGGTCATCTTGCGTCAGGAGCAGTAGGCCCTGGTCGGCTACCGGAGACAGATGTTTTGTTGGGTGCGATACGCACAGTCCTTGGGCGAAGCGGAAACCTTGCGGGTCGCCATGTCGTGATAACGGCAGGTGGGACACAAGAGCCGATTGACCCTGTGCGTTATGTGGGGAACCGCTCGTCAGGGAAGATGGGTTACGCCCTTGCGGAGGAGGCGAGAGACCGTGGCGCACGCGTCACGCTCATCTCTGGTCCTGTTGCGCTTTCAGCACCCTATGGTGTAGAGCTACAGGCCGTGGATACGGCACTGCATATGCGGAACGCGGTCCACGAAGCAATCGTGGACGCCGACGTACTTATCATGAGTGCCGCAGTTGCAGATTATCGTCCGTCGGCTCCAGCAGCGCGAAAAATCAAAAAGGGCGAGACACAACAGAGTTCCGACGATGCGGGCACGCTCACTTTGCATCTGGTCCAAAATCCAGATATTCTCGGTGAACTGGCTCATGCACCTGATGGGAAAAATACGCGAATACCGACGCGTCTGGTGCGCGTCGGGTTCGCAGCCGAAACCAACGATATCATGAGCAACGCGCAGAAAAAACTAGTTGAAAAACAGTTGAGTCTGCTCATCGCAAATGATGTAAGCCGCTCGGATAGCGGCTTTGGAGCGGACACAAATAAGGTGTTCATCTTTCATGCAGATGCTCCTGTGGAGGACCTGCCTGTAATGTCTAAAACAGATGTTGCGGCAGCCATTTGGGATCGCATTGTGTCATTGTTGGGAACGAGGAGTGAGTAGGGAGGATGTGGTGCTGTGATTGGAGATTTTGTTCTGGAATTATTGAGTACACAAAATATGCGGGAGGAATCCAAAATGGATCGTGCTGCCAGTGCTGGTTTTGAAGGCATCGCTCAGATGCTGCTTGAACAAAAAAAATTAATGGATGCGTTAGAAGCTGAGAACCGCGAGCTGCGTCGCCAACTTGCTGATCTTCGTCGTGGTATCGGCGTCGCCGTCGTCATCGAAGGCAAAACTATTCAACTTATGACGGAACCGGGTAGTCCTGTTCCCATGAATCCACAAACACAAGCTGCACTACAGAGTTTGCAGAGCTTGCAAAACTCGCAGCAACAACCCCAACAAAATAACGGTAGCTATCAACAGCAACAGAACCGCCAGCCTACTGGAAGCCAGCAGCCTGTTCCCACAACGAATGGCGACCGACGCGAGAATGGCAACGTCCGTAGCCCCCTTGCCGACAGCTTTGTTCTCTAAAAAATTTGTAGGGACCGATTTATCGCGTCCTCGTCTGCCCTTCAATTGCAGAAGCGGCCGCGATAAATAGGTCCCTACTATGTTCACCATGGCTCAGCAAGCAATGCATTCAGTGCATCTTTATCACAAGAAACAGGGAAGATGCTCATTCCTGTACTTTTATGAAGTGCATGAAGAGCATTTGTATCTGTTGGGTCTGCCATTGCAACTGTGAGGCGGTTATGGTCACGTCCTACAGGCGCACACTGAAATTGGGTAGCGATAGCGTGTGATAAGAGGTTTTTCAATCGCTTTGATAGTGTTGGTGGCAGACGCAGAAACGGTACAGGTGTTGCATCGTGTGTTGATGGAAGTGTTTCAGCAGAAGGATGAGTTGAAGAGGTAAGTAGTTCGTTCTCAGGCACTGGTGTTTCTGAGGTCAACGTATTATGGAATGATAGCATACTCTCTGCTGGTGGCATTGTGTCCCAAAGGTATGAAGTGATAGCTGGACGCAGAGTTAGCCGATACATGACGCGACCGACACTGGCGAGAAGATGTTCTATTGATGGTCCTTGTTCTGGATAACTTGCAATACCAAGCACAATATCGGTTTCGTGTGTCAACGGTGGTACGATGGTCTCGGCTTGGAGCAAGTTCACACTGTTATACACGCGCTCAAGTATGATGTATGCTCCTTGTTGATCTACATTGGGAAAAAGAATTGCCGCACCTTTTCCTGTGTCGAGGTACATACTGTCTTCCATACGTACCGCGCGGCGCACATTTGTTATTATTTGTTCTACCACACTCACCGAGGGATGATAACGCTTACGCTTGCGCACGACCTCTGTTTCAGGCGTTAAATGGATATCTTCTAATTGCGACACATGTAGTAAGAGGATACTTAACGGTGCGCTGGACGGAAGCAGTGATTGCACATGTGTACGAAGAAGCGTACTCAATGCTGGCGGTGTAGGAAGAAGTTCATCATCTTCTCTATCCTGCTCTTTTGTTGAAGGTAGACATAAAGGCGATATGGGAGGGCAAGAGCAGACATCTAGTTCAGGAGCACTTTCGGTTGTTCCAGGCATCTTGCGTTGTTTGGCTGTGTTAATTGTTGTATCTTTTCTTCTTATGCTCATAGCTTGCCCCAGCGAATGTGTAGAACTCCTGTACGGGTCTGCTTTAGCACACCCTGGACCCAATGAATAAGCGCAAAAGGGTGTGCTAAAGCAGACCCGTACAGGAGTTCCTTAGTGTCTAATAATTTTATTGGTATAGGAAGTTCTTTCTTATTTGTAAGTATACAGTCTGTCTCAAAAGAGAGGGGATAGGTAGTATGTTGTGGTATGGTTAAGAAGTACACAAGCTGGTTAAGAGGCGGGGTGTAATTTTTATTTGTTGTTTTTTTTTTTTTTTTTTTTATAATTTAATATAATATCCCCCGCCTCTATATGTGCCTATTGTTCGATAGTGACGGTTGTGGTGAAAGTGTAGCCGACACCGGGGACCGTCATAATGTATTGTGGCGAGTTGGGATCTGGTTCAACCTTTTGGCGCAGGTGACGAATATGTGTCTTAACTAGGCCAGAGTCGCCCGCCTCATCGTAACCCCAGACCCGTTCTATGATCATATCAGTGGTTAACACCTGCCCTGTGTGAGTGATCAATAGGTGAAGCAAGCGACTTTCTGTTGGTGTTAGACGGACCTTATCACCATCTCTGGTCACTTCGTGCCGCATAGCATCGAGTGTAACGGGTCCGGCTGTGACCGAGGAAGAATTTGAACTGCCGCGTGTGCTCCCTGAACGCCGCATAACGGCCTTAATACGCGCTAAGAGTTGTCGAGGACTAAAAGGTTTCCGCAAATAATCGTCCGCACCCATTTCCAACCCACGTATCTCATCGTCTTCCCGATCATGTGCGGTGAGGATCAAGACCATTGAATTTGTTTCACTCCGCATCTGGCGACACACCTCGAAACCATCGAGTTTTGGCATCTGCACATCAAGGATCACAAGGTCGGGGAGCGTCTCGCGCCAACGCTTGACTGCCTGTTCCCCATCAAAAGCGCGCACGACATCGTAGCCGTGCCCCTTGAGCCAGTAGCTTAGCATGTCTACCATGTCACGGTCGTCATCCGCCACCATGATTTTCACGAGATTCCTCCTACGGGTCTGCATTCTACAGTAACTGTCGGTCTATATACCGATATATGTTTCCGAATACCCGGCGACCCAGTGCAACGAGCATTCGTGTCTTTCTTCTTGTCTTACTCTCATCAGTAGTAACGCGACCAACATAGGCAGGTAACATCATGATACAATTTGGGCTATAGTCACGCATGATAATAGTCCTTATTACACAAATATCGGCACAAATACAATTTTTTGATAGGGACCGATTAGCGAGTATAACGCGAACTGTAGGGGTCTAATTCTATTACACCCTCTTGGCATTTGACCACGCTAGAGGGACGTTGGAACGTTACATCAATCCTCTAAACAGAATCGATTGCCGACAAGGCTGTAATAGAATTAGACCCCTACAGATTATTCGTATCCAAATTCGTTATCGGTAGCTACAGAAAGGGCATAACATCCTTATGAACCGGAAAGAATTACTCGTATTAGCACGTGAGGTAGCGTTAAAAGCGCATTGTCCCTATTCGCATTTTCGCGTTGGTGCGGCCCTTGTCGCAAATGGCAAGGTATATACCGGCGTAAATATCGAGATATCGAGCTACGGGCTTACTTTGTGTGCTGAACGAGCAGCATTAGCATCAGCACTTTCTCACGGTGGCACAGAAATTACACATATCGCGGTAGCATGTCTTGATGCACCACCGAATGCACCCGCGAATGAGCGCACTCCCTGCGGTGCCTGTCGTCAGTGGATCGCTGACCTCGCGCCTTCTGCTACGCTGTATATCGACGGGATAGAGCGCGATTTCACTATTGCTGATTTGTTACCTTATGCGTTTGGCTTGCCAATGGTCTGAAATGTAATATCAACGGACGCTCCTTGTGAGCGTCCCTACTCTACTCACATCTTTCTCTTACGACTTTCAAAGGGTCTTGAAATGTGGCTTGAATCCACTTGACAGAACGGCTGAGACTTGGGTACGCTATAAGTCCCTGACTTCGTAGAAATGTAGTCGGTAGCGCGAATTCTGTACGTTAAGCTTCTGTTTCCAAATGTTCTGCAAGAAGAGGTGCATGCATGAAACCGCGTTTTACGCTCGGAGTCGAAGAAGAATTTCAGATGGTGGACAAACAGACTGGTCAGCTTGCCTCGCACATTCATACAATTCTGGAAAAAGGTACGCCACTACTCGGAGAAAGCATCAAAGCAGAAATGCTCCAGTCAACCGTCGAGTTAGTGACGGATGTTTGTCCAACAATGCATGATGCACGCCGAGAGGTACAACGTCTCCGTTCTACGCTCGCTCATCTCGTCGATGAAGAGGGACTCGCTCTTATCAGTGCTGGTACACATCCTAATGCACACTGGCAGGACCAGGAGAGGACGCGCAATGATCGTTATGAACTGCTCGAAGAGGAATACCAGGATGTGGGGCGTTCGATTCTCATTTTTGGATTACATGTTCATGTTGGTATAGAGAATCGCACAGTCACTATTCCCTTAATGAATCAAGTTCGAGCATGGCTTCCACATCTGCTCGCCATTTCGTCAAACTCACCTTTTTGGGGGGACCGTTTTTCTGGTACGAAGTCATATCGCTCTGTCGTGTGGAAGCGCTTTCCACGGTCTGGTGTTCCCGATATCTTCACCTCTACGAACGACTTTGATCTTTACGTAGAGCACCTGATACGTACAGGGTGCATCGACAATGGCAAACGCATCTGGTGGGATGTACGACCTCATGCTTTTTACAATACTATTGAGTTCCGTGTCTGCGATATGCCAGCCACAGTCGAGGATACGCTTGGCATTACGGCTTTGTGTCAGGCATTGGTCGCAAAGCTACACTGGATGTATACACATAATATGACAACGCATGTTTTGCCGCGCCACTTTATCGAGGAAAATAAATGGCGTGCTATGCGCTACGGTATTGATGCTGAGTTTGTCGATTTTATGCAGGACCGTCGCCTTACCATGCGCGAATCTATCGAAGAACTGCTTGACTTTGTTGAAGATGTGATTGACGACCTTGGCAGTCGGCGTGAAATCAATTACTTGCGCTCCCTGTTAGAAGACTCTCGTGGTACGGGAGCAGATCGCCAGATCGCGGTTTATAAAGAGACAAATGATACACATGCCGTTACCCGCTTCTTGATGCAGCAAACGCTACAAGGTATGACACTGCATACACGCTAACATCAAGGCTAGGATACTGTATCGTGTGTGTTTAGTAT
>CAXUHF010000047.1:8285-20358 GCA_964250765.1 uncultured Ktedonobacteraceae bacterium
GTGCATGCACACGATACAGTATCCTAGCCTTGATTCAACTTCCACTGTATTTGTGCTTGTTCTAGGCCGAGCAATTGCTGTTCTAGCTGAATGATTTGTTGTTGCAACTGTTGTTTCTGCTGCTGTGGTCCAAGCAAGCGCATATCCTCAAACCATTTATAGCCACGTTTGATAATGCCCTCCGGCACAAATGCCGAAGTTTGATTGTATTGTGCGCGGGTTGCGGACATGTGAGTGTTCACCTGCTTCAAATACAACTTCATTTGCTTAATTTGCAATTTGAGTTGTTTGATTTGATCTTGATAGGGGTCCTGCGGTTTGGTAGCCCGTACGCTTCGCGTTCTACGACGTACAGGAGATTGTGTCTGCTCCTCTTGCGCATAGATTGGATAAGGGTCGATGGGTGGCTGTTGTAGCACCGCGCCAGGGGCTTGTAACGCATTGCCGCAATTCTGGCAGAAGTGTGCGCCATCCTGGTTATGTGCGCCGCATCGTGCGCAATACATAGGGAAATCCTCCTCTATTATAAACATTCTCTTGCATATACTACGAAAGAAAACTCCTATAAGGGTCTTTATTAGAAAAAGTGGCTTGAAACATAACGCATATAATATACTACTAGAGAACACAGAAAGGAAAATACTACTTATGACAACCAACGTCGTTATTCTTATGGGGAGCAAGAGCGATCTTACACAGGCACAAAGTATCGCAAAAACACTGCAAACTCTAGAAATTACGTATCGTATGCGCGTTTGCTCGGCGCACAAGGCGACAGCACGCTTGCTAGAGATACTGAAAGAGTATGAGAAGCATCCTGAACCACTGATCTATATCACAATTGCAGGACGCTCGAACGCGCTTTCCGCCGTGATTGATGCGAACACACGCTTTCCTGTGATTGCTTGTCCACCGTATAGTGATCGCTTTGGTGGCGCAGATATCTTTTCATCGTTGCGTCTCCCGTCAGGCATCGCCTCACCAACGATATTGGAGCCAGAGGGGGCAGCACTCTTAGCGGCGAAGATGCTGGCATTGTCGGATGAGTTGTTACGTCAGCGCGTGATGGCTTATAAAGAGAAGCTTGTCACAGAATTGTATGATGCGGATAAAGAGGTATATGGTCAGTGAGCGAGACAAGTAAGGCGATACGACGTATCGCCGTTCTCGTTTCCGGTAGTGGTAGCAATCTGCAAGCATTGATTGACGCAAGCGAACGACACGAACTACCGAATGTTGAGATCGCGCTGGTGATAAGCAACAAGGCCAACGCGGTTGGATTGCAACGCGCACTCATCCACAAAATTCCGACGCTGTACCTGCCGTGGAGTTGGACACGGCGGGAGGTCGAGGCCAAACTTGCCTCGGTGCTTACGCTGTTCCAGATTGACTTGATTGTACTCGCGGGCTGGATGCGTATTTTCACGCCCGACTTTATCGCGCAGTATCCCAACCGTATCATCAATCTGCATCCAGCATTGCTTCCTGACGATGGAAAGGGCAACACGTTTACGACAAGTAGTGGCAGTGTTGTACCAGTTCTGCGTGGCTTACATGTCGTTAAACGTGCTCTCGAATCCAATATGAGAGTGACAGGGAGCACCGTACACTACGTCGTGCCAGAGGTCGATGCTGGCCCGATGATCTGTCGGCAAGAGGTGCTCATAGAGGATAACGATACCGAAGAAACGTTGCACGAACGCATAAAACAAGTGGAACACAAGTTGATTGTTGAAGCAGTAAGAAACATGGAGTAACGTTTGTGCCCGGGCCCCAACGTTTAGCCATGTTTGGTAATGCGTTATTTTTTGTTTGGTAACTTTTTTAGCGTCAGTGAAATCTTCGCTGACCTGCCACACTTTTTTCTGTAGTATCGTACTATACGATTTACGAGATGAGCGAAGTTCTTTACGAGAATAAAAAGCCTTCCCTGTCATCCCTTCAACCATTGGCGAGGATGCGAGGTAAATGGCCGTTTGTGCGCCTTCTTCCGAACTTTTGGCGAAGCGAAACAAGAGAGGGAAAATCTTATTCATAACGTGATTGCCATTGCTACCAAATTTCGTTGCTACTGGCCCAGGTGTAACCGCGTTGACCGTTATTCCGGTTCCCTCTACACGACGTGCTAATTCATAGGTGAAAAGCATTGTGGCAAGCTTAGCCTGTGCGTAAGCTACAATGCTAATATAGCGTTTTTCGTGTTGCAGGTCGTCGAAGTTGATAGTCCCGATACTCTCAACGTTAGAACTGATGTTGATAATGCGCGCTGGCACACTTGCCTTGAGGACATCGAGCAACTGGTCTGTGAGCAGAAAAGGGGCGAGGTGATTGACGGCAAGAGTCATCTCTACGCCATCTACCGTTGTCTCACGCGTGAAGAAGATACCACCGGCATTGTTGACCAGTACATGCAGATGCTGATAATGCTGTTTAAAGGTCTCAGCAAGTTCACGAATAGATCGCTGTGACGAGAGATCGGCATACATAACCTCGACGTTCATATTCCCGCTCCGCATGCGAATTTCATCGCGTACTGTTTCTCCCTTATTCTGATTGCGAGCTACAAGAATCACCGTTGTGCCCATCTGTGCAAGCGCGGCGGCTGTTTCCTTACCCATGCCTGATGTTGCACCCGTAACCATACATATCTTGTTCTGCATTATCGTTTGCATATGTTTGTCTCCTTTTTATTCGTCTATAGTTTATCTATTTTTCATGAACGTTTATCGAATTTAGAACAATGTTCAGTCATGCGTAAAAAAATTAGTATTTGCTTATTCCGTCTACAAAGCACGATAGAATCTGATCATCACTTACTACATACGTTTTCCACGGTACGTTATGCATCGTAAGCCGCAACATGGCAATACCGTGAACAAGAGACCAGCAGCCAAAGGTCATCTCTTCCAGACCAAAGTTTGGGCGAGTCATGAAATTACCTTCAGCAATACCCTCCTGAACAATCTGTCGTAACAAATCGTAGGGAGTTTCCTCTGGAAACTTCGCATGTGTTGCCTTACGACCAAAGATCAGCAGGTAGAGTTCGGGATGAGTACGGGCAAATTCCAGGTAGGTGTGTCCGTAGGATTGTAGACGTTCACGTGCTGAGAGGTCAGTTGAGATGTGGCGGACATGCATTATCAAGTTCGCAAGAGCCTCCTTGACCACAACTGCGAGCAATTCGTCCTTGCTGGAGAAGTACTCGTACAGGTTGGAGGCACTATAGTCAATGCGTTCGGCAACATCGCGCATATTGAGCGCATTGGGTCCTTGCGTCTCTATGATCGCCTCTGCCGCTTGAACAATTGCATCGCGCGTACGTGCTTGGCGTCGCTCACGTGCTTGCCCTTTTACCATTGTCTGAACATTCCTCCATTTTCTGAACCTTGTACGGTTCTAGTGTAACTGGAAAAGCAAACTCTGTCAAGAGGATAGGAAGACTAGCAAAGATACGTGTCAATGCTATAAACGCAACTTTTCATCCTAGCTCCCCGTGTATAAAGAGAACAACATAAACCATCTTTCTACAGAAACTATAAAGATTACAAAAAGGGAGCGTACCCATTATGGCAATGACAGAAGAATCAATGGTGATCGGTGTCTTCCGAGACCATGCATTAGCCGAACGAGCGATAGACGAGTTGCGGCATGCTGGCTTCAGAAATGATCAAATCAATTTACTAGGGCATACCAGTGGCAACGCACTTGGTGGCATCATGAGTCTCTTCTCGCGTAAAAATGATACACCTGACACAACTGCCGCAGCACCGAATGAACTGGCGAGTTCAGGCATAGCGCAAGAGGATATGCCATTTTACCAGAAAGAACTAGATGCAGGGAACTTTGTTGTCACCGTGCAACCGTATGGACACCAAAAAGAGGCCAGCGATATTCTGTACCAGTATGGTGCCTATGACGCCTCAGCGGATACCACGCGCTTAGGTGGTGGCAATCGTGTTGTGCCAATACGTGAAGAGCGTTTACAGGTCAACAAACAGGTTGTACAGACAGGTGAGGTGATCATTACCAAACGCGTCATCACTGAGAATAAAACCTTCACCGTCCCTGTCACACGTGAAGAAGTGACCATCGAGCGTGTTCCAGCGAAAGGTGGCCCCGTTGCTACAACGAATACAGCAACGACACGGAACGAGACGTTTGCTGACAATAGCTCTAACGTAGCTGCAACGACTGCAAACATGGTTGACGGCGGCGAGATGTTGAATAACGGCGGAACAATTCGCATTCTGGTCCGTGAGGAGCAGGTCACGCTCAACAAGCAAACAGTCGTTGTCGAAGAGATTGTTGTACATAAACAGCAAATACAAGAAACGCAGCAGATATCAGATACCGTGAAACACGAAGAGGTGCACGTCGAGCATAGCGGAAATATTATTATTCACGATGATGAAACAAACGTAACACGATAGATGTGCGGAGGCACATCTATCGTGTTACGTTTGTTTCATCATCAACCGTTTGATAGTGAGACATGTACCACAACGGCGGTGATGTTATCGGGACCGCCATTTTCGTTAGCACGTGCAATCAGGCGTTGCGCACTTTCTTCGGGTCCATATTGCTCGACGAGCGTGCGCATCTCGTCCTCGCTTACCAGCGTATGCAGACCATCAGTACAGAGAATAAGAATGTCTTTATCTTGTACCTGCTCTGTGCCAATATATACATTTACGCTGTCTGCCACGCCTAAGCAGCGTGTAATTACATTGCGCTTGTTCTCTGCATCAGCCTCGGCCTGTGTCATCTTACCTGTACGAACTTGTTCAGCAGGCCATGAATGGTCCTCGGCAATTTGTCGCACCTGTCCACTACGAATCAGGTAAACAAGGCTATCGCCTGCGTTAGCTACGTAGACAGTATTGTCTTTGAGGACAGCAGCGACACATGTTGTACCCATACCCTTACGTGCTGTATCTTCAGTAGTATCTTTGAACTGTGTTTCATTACGTTTAAAAATCAGAAGATTTGCACGTTCGACAGCATTGCGTAATGAAACTGCAATATTATTACTTGTGTCTTGATAGTACGTATCGCGTATCGTGTTAACTGCCAACTCACTTGCAACATCACCCTGCGTATAACCTCCCATGCCATCGGCAACCACGAACAATGCCCCCTTTTGCGCCATTGTTTGCGGGTCTTTGGGCACAACGGAGATGACGTTATCCTCGTTCACGGTGCGAGAACGTCCAATATCGGTACGAGTTCCAACGTCAAGTGTTAACAGGCTCATAAGTGAATACTCCTTTGCTTCCAGACCAAACATATGCTTCAAGAAATTAATGACTGCTCGAACGTGTTCCAAACAAGCAGTCACAACAAGATCACGGAGCACGAGGCTCCACAAGGATGTCAAACCAGTTACGCCTTCGTGCTCTACCGTGTTCCGATAATAGTCACGAAATGTTTGTACCATTTCGCGTTCATACGCACGCCGAAACGAAGCTGGATAGAGCAGCAGCAGCGAGCGATAGAATATTTCTGCACGGCTCTTTGGGGGTTTGGAGGATGGACGAGTCGTCATGCGATACCACCCGATGTATCCAGACCCGGCAAGAGGTTTTTGAACTGTGCTACGCGAAGCAGTTGCTCCAAACGCTGTGCTTCTGCCTGCGCGACATGTTGCCCGAAACCGGTTAAACGATAATAGCGACGACGTTCATCGTCCAATGCGGGGTCTGGTCGTTCTCCTGACTCTGCAATCAAACCATCGTTCAACATACGTTTGATTGAACCATAGAGCGTTCCAGGCCCCATACGTTGTTTGCCATCTGTACGTAACGCTATCTCTTGCATAATGCCATAGCCGTGTCGCTCACCATCGGCTAGCGCAAGTAAAATGGAGAACACGGCAGATGTCAGAGGCAGGAGAGCCTCCGGGTCTTGTTCAGCGTTTTTCATTATGCCTCCTCTCTTTATATCGTTAACGGATATAACCGTCACGGATATATTACCTAAGTATCCGTGTATTGTCAATGGGATGTAGGGACCGATGTATCGCGTCCTTTTGGCGTTTCTATTGCTGCGAAGGACGCGATACATCGGTCCCTACAGACATTTTTATGTCTTCAAAAAACAACGTGTTGTTAAAATTCCCCTCCCTGTTCGTGTCTGTTATGATATGTATAGTTCTGATATATGACAATGAGATAAAAATATGGGAAAAATACTTTTCACGCGCCGACAACGCTTTTGGATTGGCTTTCTTGCTGGTTTGGGAGCGGGTATTATAGCGTCGGTCCTTATGTTACTGTTGAGCGTCACCTTTAACGGTATCTCTCTTCCAGAGGTCTTTGGCTCCGCACTGACACAATTGATGCCACCTTCTATGTTCAATACGCTGCATGAGCTGATTGGTGGTGATGCCAAACACTACTTTTTTTATTGTATTTTAGTGGGACAAGTTCTTGTCTTTGCTGCGAGCGGGGGCCTTTGTGCGCTTCTCGTGGGTAGAGTCAAGGCGGAAAAAACGGGGCAGGAACTGCTTCATTGGAGCACGGGAGTTATACTTACATTTGTGCTCTTACTTCTAACAGGTTTCGTTCTCCTGCCAATAACAGGCGTTGGGGTCTTTGGAGCGCGTCTTGTCATTGGTGCCGTAAACGCGATCATAAGCCTCACGGTTGTGGGCATTATATTTGCTGGCTCGTTCGTGCTGCTGCAAAACCAGCTTGTTGAGCGTCAGGTGCGTCTGTTGAGTGCACCAATAGAGGTACAAGCGAAGAGTGAGGCACGACGCGAACTTATCATACGGGGTGTTCAGCTTGTTGGCTTAGGCGCGTTGGGCGTTCTGGCGTGGCGTTTTATTACAGGGGCACAAGACCTCACAAGTGGCAGTGGTGCGACAAGTACAACAACAGCTCCTGGACTATTACAAGGCTATAAAAAGAAGATCACGCCTGTACCAACGCCGAACTATGGCGATGTGAAAGAAATACCGTTACTCTCAAAAGAAATTACGTCTAACGACCAATACTATATTGTCTCGAAAAATCTTTTTTCCGATCCTACCGTTAATGGAGATACATGGCACCTTTCTGTATCAGGTGAGATCGAGCAACCCTTTTCGCTGAGCTATAACGAACTGACTGCACTACCAACGAAAAAGCAGTACGAGTCGATGATGTGTATCAGCAACGAGGTTGGTGGGCAATACATGAGTAGTGCGCTTTGGGAAGGGATTCCGCTCGCGGATTTGCTCGTACGCGGTGGTGCGATTAAGCCCGGTGCGACAAAGGTTGTGTTGTATGCTGCTGACGACTATAGTGATAGTATTCATCTTGCGAAAGCGTTAGAGCCGACAACACTATTGGCGTTTCGTATGAATGGTGTGACGTTACCGCAAGGGCACGGCTTTCCCTTACGCTTATTAGTGCCGGGCATCTATGGAATGAAGCATGTCAAATGGATCACGCGTATCGAGGTTGTCAACACAGATTTTCAAGGCTATTGGCAGCAACGCGGGTGGAGCGATCCCGCACCAATACAGATGACCTCACGCATTGATGTCCCACTTACAGGCGTAACAATTTCTGCCAATAAGCCGACCTATGTCGCGGGTGTCGCCTTCTCTGGCAACAAGGGTATCAGTGAGGTTGATGTCAGTTTCGATATGGGGCAGACATGGAACAAGGCCACGCTCAAACGTCCGCTTTCAGCCCTAACGTGGGTTCTCTGGCAAATCCCCTGGCAGCCGTCGTCTGGCACGTATACCGTTATAGTACGTGCCATTGACCTGCAAGGCAATGTACAGGACCCTTCTATTGCACCTCCACTCCCCGACGGTTCGACAGGCTATCACAGCATACAAGTGACCGTCCAATAATGATGTTACGCTATCGGGGGAAACAGGGAGGCCGCAAGGGTCTCCCTGTTTCCCCCGATAGCGTAACATCATTATTTTATCCCCCAAAACGCACAATTATATTGATAGATGCGACTATTTCGTTCAAATTTCGTTCTTGTTTGCGAAATGCCAAAAAGATGGAGCACATGCTGTCCGGTTTTGGCCTCTTCGTTGATTGTACTATGTAGGGGGAACGATTACATGAGAAGAACATTACGAACACTGTCTTTATGAAACTATGTTACGTTTTCTTGTTCTGATAATCGTCAATAAAATGATCGCAGATAAGGCCATTATGGTGACGGACGTTCAGGAGGATGAGGTAGCGCGTCTGCGTACAGGGGATGCTCAGGCTTTCCGTTCGCTGATGGAACGGCTACAGTATCCGATTACAGGATATTTGCATCGCCTTGTGGGAGAGCGCGAAGTAGCATTAGACCTTGCACAAGACACGTTCCTGCAAGTATATAAGGAAATTGGCAAAACATCTTCGCACCTTGCATTAGATGCGTGGATATATCGTATTGCCACGAACTATGGCTTGCGTTACCTTAATAGAAAACGCCTGCGCCTGTTTATTCCTTTCTCCTTTGGCTTTGATAGTCAAGGAGATGAGATGTCAGGCATTAGTTCCGAAGATATGCAAGAGCGGTCGATGATAGAGGCATCGTTTGAAGAGCGGACTGAGACTAGCATGCTGATTCAGGAAGCGTTCAGTAAGCTTACTCCTAACGATGCTGTATGTGTACAACTGCACTACAGTGCTGGCTTCACTTACGAGCAAATTGGAGATATTGTCAAGATTTCGCCGGAGGCGGTGCGTAAGCGTGTCGCACGAGGAGTTGAGAAATTTCGTAAGGTATACGCTCAAGACATGTCACAAATGAAAAACGCTTCAACGTTGAAGGTATGATGGAATTTATGAGCAAGAAAAGTCAGCATAATAGGTCGTGTATGAATGCTATATCTACTATGAGCAACTCTTTTGATATATATCAAAATTTTTATAGAAACGTTTTTGCTAATTATGTGTTGCTGAGAAGGACGAAGACAGTATGAAACATCCAGCCGATGACATGCTACTTGCATATGTTCGACAGCAGCACCTTGGGTTTGAAGACATACAAGAGCATGTGCATTCTTGTTTAGCATGTAGTAGACGATGTGCTGAACTGAGGGCAATAGGCAATACGATAGAGACGTGGACGCGTTTCTCTGCTGCCGATCCGCTTTATGCAACGGTCTCACACCGTGTTATGCATACACTCTACATGCCCAAAGTCACGCTTAGGGAGCGTATATGGGGTGGCGTCTCACGGGTACGTGTAGGTTTACCTATCGCCGTTGTGTTTGTTTTGCTCTGCATTGTACTGCTTGCTGGCTTAGGTGTGAAGACTGTAGGGAACGTAGCAGGAAGCCGTAGTGTGCAACAACCAGGGTCAAAAATAGTGCCGTCACATCTGGTCGCAACACCAAGTAGGCCAACCGCTACGTCAGAACCAATTCGACCAACTACCACATCAGTTCCAGTTGGTCCTGTTGTAACTGTGCCTGTTGTGCCAGGTACTAGCAGCCCGACGCCTCTGCCAACACCACAACATATACCCGCTATTGAGGTGAATGCACCTTGTACAACATACATTGATGCTATTGAAAATCAGTTACACGTCTGTGGTAAGCACTTTACGCCTGGTAGTACTGTGACGATCTATTATCAAGGCAGGACAAAAAATAAAACACATACTATGCAAGTAAGTGCTGATGGTACGTTTACTGATATATTGTATATTTATGGCTGCAAGGACGTACCCACGGCTGTGTATGTACAAGGGTCAGCAAATCCATCAGAGAAAGCCCAAGTAACAAAAAATATTACATTTGGAACGTGTCAAGACTTTGGAAAATTAAGAAACCTAAAACAGTAATAGAGGAGAGCATCTACTTCACGGCTCTCGACAGGAAGGACATAAGAGAATGAAGCGACAGTGCGCATGGTGTTTACGACTCATGAATAGTGCAGGCGAACATCTTTCACCAGCGCCACTGCCTAAACTCTACGACGCAACACATGGCATATGTGGTGTTTGTGGAACGAGGTGGATGGAGCAGGCTATGGGGTCACAGGATGTGACCGATGTATGTATTCAGTTGCGCTCAAGTATGTCTGAAAGTGCAGCGCATTCCTTTACCGAACATACTACAACCGCAGGTGCGCGCTAGTACAAATGTAGTACAATTCAATAAATTTCCTCTCTTTTTTGTATGAAGACGTGCACACTTAGCACGTCGTCACCAGAAGGACCGAATACGCAGTAACTCTTCCTCCCATGAGTTGCTCCCCGTTCGGTCCTTCTTTGTTTTTTATATTTGTAAAAACTGTTGTATGAGGTTGTTTACTTCGTCGGGTTGCTCTTGCTGCACCCAGTGACCACTCGTGGGAATGCGTCGTACCTGTATCTTGGGGACCCATTGTTCAAGGCCATACGTTAGGGCAATGTCAAGTGCTCCATCTTGCTCACCCCAGATGAGTAGTGTTGGAGATTGAATAACAACTTCTTTAATACCATAGCCTCGACGCATGATTTGTCTATAATAGTTCAAACTTGCGGTCAACGCTCCTGGCTTACTCATGGCCCCTTGATATTCTAAGAGCACATCAGGTGGAAATGCCGATTTTTGTACCGCGCTCTCATAAATAGCCCTACCAATTGCTTGTGCATGATTTGCACTCAAAACGACTTCAGGCAGCCAGGGAAGCTGAAAAAAGAAGACATACCAACTTTTACTTAATTGTTTTATTGTGCGAAGTTCACGCTGAAAGGCTTGAGGATGCGGCGCGTTCAGCACGATCAAGCGTTGTGTCATCTGTGGATAACGCATGGCAAAACACCATGCTAGTACGCCACCCCAATCATGCCCGACGATAATCGCTTTTTCTTGTCCCAATCCTTTGAGAAGTCCTTCAATATCGCGGAGCAGGGTTGGAATATCATATCCTGTACGCGGCTTATCGGTATCATTGTAGCCACGTAGATCGGGTGCAACGACGGTGTAGCCTTGTTCCGCGAGAAAGAGGATTTGATGCCGCCATGAATACCAGAACTCTGGAAAGCCATGTAGCAGTACAACGAGTGGTCCCTTGTTCTCTTCACCTTGCAGAACATAGTGCATGCGTATCCCGTTTGTGATGATGTGCCGATGCTGCCATATCTCCGTTGTTGTTGCCATACAAAACTCCTATTAAATAAATCAAAGAGCGTGCATCTTTGTACAACGGACGCCCACAAGGGGCTACCCTACTATATAACCATACGCGCGTAGCACGTCTATTCCATCGTGTATAGTAGGGTAGCCCCTTGTGGGCGTCCGTTGGTTCTTGCTGTCATGCTAAGCCAATGCTAGCCACCCTGCGTATCGTTATACACAATGGCGCGTTTCACTTGCTCGATGAGATCGGTGACGGGAATGCCACGTGGACAGGCGTCGGCGCAGTTGAAGATGGTACGGCAACGCCATACACCGTCACGCTGGCCCAGAATGCCCAGACGTTCCGCGCCGCCCTGGTCGCGGCTATCAAAGATGAAGCGATGTGCGTTGACAATTGAGGCAGGGCCGACCCAATCAGGGTTGCCCCACACAGAAGGGCATGAGCCGGTGCAGGCACCACATAGGATGCATTTGGTACCCTCGTCAAAGCGTGCGCGTTCTTCCGCACTTTGTAGTCGTTCCGTGCCAGGCTCGTTATCATATGTAATCAAGTATGGCTTGACAGACTTGTACTTGTCGAAGAACTGGTCCATGTCTACCACGAGGTCGCGAATCACGGGGAAGCCTAGCATGGGTTCAATCGTAACCTTGTTGCCAACGTCGCGCATAAGCACTTTACATGCAAGACGATTGCGTCCATTTATACGCATGGCGTCGGACCCACAAACACCATGAGCACATGAGCGGCGATAGGTCAAGGTACCGTCCATGTTCCATTTTATTGTATTCAATGTGTCTAAAAGACGATCAATTGGGTCGGCCTCGACGCGGTACTCTGCCCAATATGGCTTTTTGTCCTGTTCGGGGTCATAGCGCTTGATGCGCACCAGTACGTTCATGTTGTCTGTATCTCCTTGATACATGATTTCTGTGTACCGTCGATTGTAGGGGGGGGAATGATAGGACCCCCAACAAAACGCGGGGACACCAAATAAGGTT
>CAXUHF010000047.1:20368-36596 GCA_964250765.1 uncultured Ktedonobacteraceae bacterium
GATTGTAGGGGCGCAATTCATCGCGCCCCTACAATCGACGGTACACAGAAATCATGTTAATATTTGCGTTCTTTGGGCACGAATATCGGGTCGTCAACCATAAGCACGTCTTTATAATCCAGGCGAACGTCGTGAGTTGTTGTACCTTTGTAGGCGAGCGTGTGCTTGAGCCAGTTCACGTCGTCACGCTTCTGATAGTCAAGACGGAAGTGTGCGCCACGGCTCTCGGTACGCGCCAAAGCGCCATGTGTGGTGGCCTCAGCGCAATCAAGCAGGAAGCCAAGTTCAATCGTTTCGACCAGTTCCGTGTTGAAACGCTTGCCCTTGTCCTGAACCTGAACGTTGCGGTATGCGTCTTGCAGACCGTCAAGCGTATCGAGGGCGTGACGGAGACCGCGATCTGTACGCTCAACCATGACTTGTTCGTCCATCTCGTTCTGCATCTCGCTGCGAATACGGGCAGCAGACTCACCGCCTGTTGAGCTATAGATGCGGTCAATGAGTTCACGCGAGTAGGCTTCTGGTTCAGAAGGCAGAGGCGCGTGGTCATTCTCTTTGATAAACTGTGCCATATGCTTACCTGCACGACGCCCGAACACGATCAAGTCTACTAGCGAGTTTGTGCCGAGACGGTTCGCGCCGTGCACAGAGACGCAGGCGACCTCACCTGCGGCGTAGAAACCGGGCGAAACTGTCCACTGTGGATCAATCACGACGCGTGCATCAGTGTCTGTCGGAATGCCGCCCATCGCGTAGTGCGCGGTTGGCTGAATAGGCACAGGCTCGGTGATTGGCTCAACACCAAGATAATTACGGGCAAAGTCGGTAATGTCTGGCAACTTCTCGGCAATCGCTTTCGCGCCGAGGTGACGTACGTCAAGGAAAACATAATCCTTGCCATCAACACCGTTGCCATCTTTAATCTCTTGCACGATACAACGTGATACAATATCGCGTGGCGCAAGGTCTTTCAGCGTCGGCATATAGCGTTCCATAAAGTACTCGCCCTTGCCGTTGAGTAGTTTACCGCCTTCGCCGCGTGCCGCCTCGCTAAGCAAGACACCCACTTTATAGATGCCCGTGGGATGGAACTGGTACATCTCCATATCTTGCAGAGGAATACCGCGTCGGTAGGCAACCGACATGCCATCGCCCATGCAAGCAAAGGCGTTGCTGGTGACGCGCCATGCACGTCCATAGCCGCCTGTGGCGAACAGAATGGCTTTGGCGTGGAAGGTGTGAATTTCGCCGGTACGAATTTCGAGGGCGACAACACCACATGCTTGTCCATCGTTCATCACCAAGTCAAGCATCAGAAATTCGTTAAAGAAGCGCACCTGATTCTTGATGGCACTTTGATACATTGTTTGCAGAATCATATGTCCAGTGCGGTCTGCCGCGTAGCAAGAGCGACGAACAGGACCCTCACCATAATTGCGAGTATGTCCACCAAAGCGGCGCTGGTCAATGCGTCCATCAGCAGTACGGTTGAAGGGTAGGCCACGATGCTCAAGCTCATATACAGCGTCGATGGCTTCGCGTGTCAGAACTTCCGCCGCAGGCTGGTCTACGAGATAGTCGCCACCCTTCACGGTATCATACATGTGCCATTTCCAGTGGTCCTCTTCTTGGTTGCCGAGTGCGGCAGCCACACCACCCTGTGCCGCTCCTGTATGTGAGCGCGTGGGATAGACCTTTGTCAGAACTGCAACACTGGCCTGGGGCAATTGCATTGCAGCCATCAAGCCAGCACCGCCGGACCCGACGATGACAACATCAAACTTATGATACATAATAATTTCCTTGTTATCTTTACCTTATAGTGCATGCAGGACCAAGATTGCCTGTGTGCTGGAAGGTAATGAGGGTAATCGTGCCCAACATAAAAAAGACAAGTAACAAAACGCCTGCGGTAGATAGCAATGCGAGGCGAGGGCCACGTGAGCGTACATAATCGTCAATGACCACACGGAGTCCGTTCATGCCATGTGTGAGTGCCAATGTGAGTAGGACCCAATCGAAGAGCCGCCAGAGTGGATTATCATAGCGCATTGCTACAAATTGATAGGTTGTGCAGTGAACATCATTCGTTACATGCATGATGAACAAATGTATAATTGTGAGAAAGATAAGGACAATGCCGGAGATGCGAAAATAGTACCAGGAAAAGGTTTCTAATCCGCCACTTGCTGGGCGTGGGCCACGACCAGTCGATATGTTTAACATGTTACAATCTCCTCTTTAGACATCAAACGCCGTCTGTAGGGACCGATTTATCACGTCCTTCTCGGCGGTCAATATGTTAGCAGGGACGTGATAAATCGGTCCCTACAATTAATGACCAGTTACACTACTCGCGGTAGGCACATGGGTGAACCAGTATAGTCCGGGCACAATGACGTAGTAGGACATGGGCAAGAATACAAGGACAGTCAGTATCAGCACGCCGATGAACATGGCTCGCTGATAACGCACACCTTTACGCCAGAAGTCGATAAACATGATGCGCACGCCGTTGAAGGCGTGAAATAAGACCGCACCAATCAATGCTAGGGAGAGCAAGCGCACAATGATTTGGTCAAAAAGCACAATGCCTTCATCGTAGACCAGTGGACCAAAACCTAGCAGTGAGATATCGACGATGTGAATAAATAAGAACAGCAGAATACCAAGTCCTGTCACGCGATGCAAGAGCCAGGACCACATACCTGATTGACCTTTGTACATCTTTTCCTCAATTCTGGAATGGAAGAGGGATGGGGCATGAACGTATATGGCTTTCTCTATACGGCGGCACCCCATCGTGCCTTCCTAGCCAGGTGTAGTTAATCGTGTACACCTATTATACGTCAAGGTGAAAAGG
The DNA here is from genome assembly GCA_964250765.1 of uncultured Ktedonobacteraceae bacterium. Lineage (GTDB taxonomy): Bacteria > Chloroflexota > Ktedonobacteria > Ktedonobacterales > Ktedonobacteraceae > JBBQVS01. The sequence continues at coordinate 23,232 of CAXUHF010000047.1, forward strand.
GACGCAAAGGGTTACAAATATGTCAAGACATGTCATTATAATGAAAAATTCTGTATGCAGGAAGTGGTATCTCATGGTATAATAGAAAGATATAAGTGATTGCCTATATCAGGAGGTTCAGTATGGCGGGTAGATACGCCAAGAAGGAAACATTACAGGAGCCATTGGATTCCTTTAGAACTCAGTCTGCTGTTCCCGCGCGTGCTACACGTCAGCTTCCAGCACTGTCAACACAGCATTTAGAAGCGTATGATGATGAATTCGAGGAAGAGGATGTAGAGGAGGAATACCAGCTAGACCAAGTGCGCTATAAAATGAGTCTCGCTCTTGATAAGGTGCGTTCACTCGTTATACCTCCTAAGCCGCTTCGCTACACACCATCTACTACACCAGCCCCTGTTTCAGCATATAGAGCGACTCCAAAGGTTGTCGATCAGTACGCTCCACATCCACTCGAAAGACATAAGCCGTGGCTGTATCGCTTCATTATTATCGCCTTCGTGGTTGTGATTGCACTTGGTGTATTGCTTTCTTCAGCAATGCTACAACGTCCAGGCGATGCACAGCTTATCAATATTCCAGGTTTTGGTAAGGTCTATGATGTGCAGGTTGGCGGCGCGTTAGCGAGTCAAGTGCAGCAAACCAACGGACCAGTTACTCCGAAAGTACCTCTACATACTGGGCCTTACTCGGTTTTGGGCAACCCTTCTGTTAGTGCCGATTTCATCAATCGTGTCCTTGCGGCGAACAATTCTCCCGCCGCTGGAAAAGGGCAGCAGCTCTATGAATTAGGAGTGAAATATGGCATTGATCCCGCGTTCGCGCTTGCCTTTTTCCAGCATGAAAGTTCCTTCGGCAAGGCTGGTGAAGCAAATTCGACGCTCTCGCTTGGCAATTTACGCTGCATCCCGGATGCTTCCTGCGTCAATCAGTCAGGTCAGCAATGTCAAGCTGGTCAAAGCTGTTATGCAGCATTCCCCACGTGGGAAGCTGGTTTTGAAGCATGGTACAAACTCATTCGTAACCTGTACGTTGCCGTATGGGGCTTGACAACCGTTGACCAGATCATTCCCAAATATGCACCTACTGCCGACAATAACGATGAAGCAGCCTATATCTCTGCGTTGAAACGCGAGTTAGATGCGTGGCATGCTGGACAACTCTACGCATAGCCACAAACACATAATAAAAGTGCCGCGAACCGAGGTTCGCGGCATTTTTATTATGTGTTTGTGGCTACCAAACCTTGCTCAATCGCTTTGCTGAGAGCTTCAGTGCGACCGGAGACGTTGAGTTTTTGATAGATGTTTGCTAGGTGAAAGTTCACCGTGCGCTCACTTACATAGAGACGCGCCGCGATTTCTTTGTTGCGCATGCCTCGTACCAGCAGACGTAGTACATCAAGTTCACGTGCCGTTAACGTTTCATAGGGGGGACGGTTTCCTTGTTTCCCAACACGCGAGAGCAATCGTCCTGCTAACTGCGGTTGTACTAAAACCTCACCACTTGCGACGACTCGCAATGCCTGTGCCAATTCGTCAGGGGCAATATCCTTGAGGACATAGCCATCGGCACCCGCTCGCAGCGTCTCATAGAGATATTCTTCGCGGTCCTGAGCCGATAGTAGCAAGACTTTTGTGTCGAGATTGAGTTGCTTGATTTGTCGCAATGCGTTCAGGCTTTGCCCATTGGGTAGTTGTGAGTCTAGTAGCACAACCTGCGGACCAAGTTCAAGCGTCTCGCTGACCGCTTGTACGCCATCCGCCGCCTCGCCAATCACCTGTAGTCCGGTATAGCTATCGAGCAAACGACGTAAGCCAGCACGCGTTACCGCTTGTCCATCAACAATAAGAATGCGTATTGATGGTGTAGTTTCATCTGACTGTAGCGATGGTGTTATCGCAGGAGATGATACAAGCGCATCATCGGCTTGTTCTGCATAAGGAAGACGAGCCAGGACGCGTACTCCTTGCTCGCCCTCAAGCACATCCAGAGAACCGCCGAGATGAGCAAGATGGTGGCGTAGTGCAATATATGTACGCGGTTCGTCTCGTTCGTTTTCGATGTTACCTTCTACAAGTGCAGGCAGAGATGATGTATCCTCTGTCGATGTTGACTGTGTACCGTCATCCTCAATGCTCATCTGCACGTCATCATTGCCATAGGTAAGAACAAGGCGTACGCGGTGCACATTGGTATGATATGGAACTTGATATAACGCTTCGCGGGCGATGAGATAGAGAATACGTTCTTTTTCCGATGAAAGCGTGTGCTCTTTTGGACGCCCCGAATCGTCAACCCCGTTGAACGAGACGCGGCTAGAAACTCCTAGCGTCTCTGCGGTTTCCTCAATAAGATGCGACAATGCCTCTGACAACGTAACGCCATCTAGTTCTGTTGGTGGCAGGTCTTCGTCAGCGGAACGCACCACAAACAGGGCATCACGTGCCATCTGTTCCAATGTGTTCATGCCTTCACGTAACGTGGGTAGGTCAGTTGGCTCCTCCTGTACAAATGTCTGAAGTGCGTTCAATTGAATAAGGAGCGCGCTAAGCATTTGTATCAGTTCCGCGTGTGGCGTTTCTTGTGTTGAATTGTTGTCATTGTTCATATGTGCATTCTTTGCTTATTTTATAAGGTATAAAATTGCCCTGTAGGGTCTAATTCCATTACACCCTCATGGCAATATACAATGTTGGAAGACATATGAAACGTTACGTCAATCCTGCGAACGGAATCGATTTACACGAGGGTGTAATAGAGTTAGACCCCTACAGTATTCGTTGTCATAGTCAACGCCCCATCTTGTATATCCATGACTACAGTTCCTCCGTCAGAAAGGGTGCCATCCAGTATAGCACGCGCGATACGGTTCTCGACCTCTTTTTGCAGCACCCGCTTGAGGGGACGTGCTCCAAATTGAGGATCATAGCCGCGCAAGGCAAGATAGCTTTTCGCGGCATCGCTCAATGTAAGCGTGATAGTGCGCTCTTGCAGACGGAGTTGCAGACGACGCAACTGAATATCAACGATGCGTTTCATGTGCTCACGACTGATCTGATGGAAAATAATTACTTCATCAATGCGGTTGATAAATTCGGGTCGAAAGCCCTCTTCGCGTAATCGCTGACGTGTTGTGCGTTGCATAACCTCCTCATCCATACCGTCAAATTCCTGCAACCAATTATTGCCGATGTTGCTGGTCATGATGACCACTGTGTTTTTAAAATCGACGGTGCGCCCTTGTCCATCGGTCAAGCGACCATCATCAAGCAACTGCAAAAGGACATTGAATATCTCCGGTGCCGCCTTCTCTATCTCGTCAAGCAAAAGTACACTGTAGGGATGGCGGCGCACCTCTTCTGTAAGCTGGCCTCCTTCGTCATAGCCAACATAGCCAGGGGGAGCACCGATGAGCCGTGAAACCGAATGCTTCTCGTTGTACTCGGACATGTCTATGCGTACGAGTGCCTGCTCGTTGTCAAACAGAAATTCGGCGAGGGCACGCGCAAGTTCTGTCTTCCCAACGCCTGTTGGACCGAGGAACAGAAAGCTTGCAAGAGGACGGTTTGGGTCTTGCAAGCCCGCACGTGAACGGCGTATAGCATCGGATACAACTTGTAGTGTTGTGTCTTGTCCTACAACGCGTTGACGCAGACGGTCCTCCATTAGCAGCAGACGTTGGACCTCGGCCTCCATCAAACGTGCAGAAGGAATATGCGTCCACTTCGAGACAATTTCGGCGATATCTTCGGCGTCAACCTCTTCTTTGAGCATGCGCGCACTCTTGATGTTCGTCAACTGCGACTCCATACCCTGAATGCGTTGTTGTATCTCCGGTAGCACACCATAGTGTAAACGTGCCATTTCGTCGAGGTTGCCTGCGCGTTCTGCCTGTTCATAGATAATCTGCGCTACGTCTAACTCACGTTTCAATCGGCGCATCTCCTCGACAGGTGCCCGTTCTGTTTCAAGCGAAAGACGCAGAGTATGCAATTGTTCGTTGAGATTGGCAACTTCACGCTCAACCCGTTCGCGTCGCTCTCTACTCGCGGCATCGGTTTCTTTTTTTAATGCTTCCTGCTCAACCTGCAAGCGGCGCACACGACGGTCCAGCGCGTCTATCTCGCTAGGTGTACTATCCAGTTCCACGCGCCGATGGCTCGCGGCCTCATCGACAAGATCAATGGCTTTGTCGGGTAAGAAGCGTTCAGTGATATAGCGGTTCGAGAGCATTGCGGCGGCGACAAGCGCGCTATCCTGAATACGCACGCCATGATGCACTTCATAACGTTGTTTAAGACCGCGTAGAATGCTAATCGTGTCCTCAACCGAGGGCTGATCGACAAGCACAGGTTGGAAGCGACGTTCAAGGGCTGCGTCCTTCTCAATATATTTGCGGTATTCATTGAGCGTCGTGGCTCCAATGCAGTGCAATTCACCACGTGCCAGCATGGGCTTGAGCATATTTGAAGCGTCCATCGCGCCTTCTGCTGCACCAGCACCTACAAGAGTGTGTAGTTCGTCAATGAAGAGAATGATGCCACCATCAGAACTGGTGATCTCTTTCAGCACAGCTTTCAGCCGCTCCTCAAACTCGCCTCGATATTTTGCGCCCGCTACAAGGGCACCAAGGTCGAGCGTGACCACTTGCTTATCGGCTAATGTCTTTGGAATATCGCCACGTACGATACGTTGTGCCAAGCCTTCGACTATCGCGGTCTTGCCCACACCGGGTTCACCGATCAGGACAGGATTATTTTTTGTACGCCGACTCAACACTTGCACCACGCGTCGTATCTCCTCGTCGCGTCCAATCACGGGGTCAAGTTTGCCCTGCTCCGCTAAGTCTGTCAGGTTGCGTCCATAGCGTTCTAACGCCTGATATTTGCCTTCTGGGTCTTGATCGACCACACGTTGCGCTCCCCGAATGCTCGTTAACGCCTTGAGAACTTGATCGCGCGTCAACCCCGCGAGCTGTAGAGCTTGTTGCGCAACGCCTTCACTGTCAAACATGGCTAGTAGCATATGTTCGACGCTCAAATAGTCGTCCTTAAAGTTGCTCATCTCCGTCCACGCGTTTTCAAGCACAACACGCAGACGTGGCGAAATTCCAGGTTCGCTCGCACCATACACACGTGGCGAACGCTCTATCTCGCGCTCGACTACGCGTTGTGCCGCCAACAGGTTGCCACCAGCCTTCTGAATCACCTGTTGTGCCACGCCCCCCTCTTGCTTGAGCAGAGCATCAAGCAGGTGTTCGGTCTCAATCTGGCTATGGTTATGCTCTTGTGCCAATGTGGACGCGTCATGTACTGCTTGGCGCGCCTTATCAGTGAAGCGTTCAATTTTCATAACAATGATTTCTTTGCTGAAATATATTTGACTCGTCTGTAGTATACCAGATTAGATGAGATGTGGGAAAGAATATGATACAGTAGGAACGATGAAGAGAGGAACAAGTCATAAGATGATAGATTTTAAACACATCACAACTATTAAAGACCCAAGAATTGTAGAGGCAAAAATGCTTACCTCCGCTGCTGGGAGAGCGGCACGGCAAAAATGTCTTCTTGAAGGCTCTGAGAACATTGAACGGGCTTTAGCAGCTCATATGACCATCGAGCATGTTTTTTATTATGTGGCTGACCATGATGATAAATTTATAGCACAACTAACGCATAGAGGCATTCCCTGTTACGCTATATCAGATGGTATTCTAAAAAAAATTACGCATACAACTGAACTTTTCTCGTACATTGGTGTAGCTGCCTTACCGCAAGCATTAAGTGAGACGATGGATAATGTTATCCTGGTCATGGAACACATTCAGAGCCACTATATACTCGGTACGATTATCAAAGCCGCTAATGCGTTAGGCATTCGAGATATTCTCTCTACTGATCCGCACCTCGATCTTTTCTTTAGAAAGATTGTTTCTGCTTCTGACGGAAAAGTATTCGAGGCAAGAGTGAAGCGTTTTCGTTCAGGCAGAGAAGTTCTGGAATTACTGGGGCAACAGGGCTACAATCTTGTTGCAACAAGCCCCTTATCAAGGGAATTTGAATCAATCGCAATTTTCCAAAGGGAATCGCTTGTGCTTACATAGATAAAAAATATACAGCGTGTGATGCCACCGTTCCAACAGGAACGGTGGCATCGCACGTTGCGTATTATATTTTCTCTAACTTCGCAAAATCCATACTCAGCCGCTTTTTACCGTGTCTACCTGTAAACTGTACCTCAACAAACTCCGTCCCTGACTCCATTTCGCTTTTGAGGATGACGCCCTCACCGAAGAGGCTGTGGCGTACTTTTTGCCCTGCTTTGAATTGCTGTTCCTTTGGTTTAGCGGGTTGTACTGATTGCGAGAAGGTGCCTCTTGACGAGACGGATGGCGGAATGATTGGCGGTGACGAATAGCTTTTTGTATTCTGTGTTGGTGCTGTCCACTTTGGCATGCTCTTGGGTGCGATACCACTACCGAAGACTCTACCACCTTCGTTCTCGCCATAGGTGTCTTGGTTAAAGTCGTCCTCGTCCCACGCTGTTTTACGTACTGTACGTGCGGTACTATTGACGGAAAGACCAGAGCCACTTTGTGCATTCTTGCCGCCCGCCATCGACACGAGGTTCGTGGGAATGTCTTCGAGGAAGCGAGATGGTTCCGTTGTGTGCGTTTCGCCCCAGAACGAACGGCGCGAGGCACGGACAAGATAGAGGCGTTTCATGGCGCGTGTGAAACCAACATAGGCTAGACGGCGCTCTTCCTCAAGTTGCTCTGGCTTGCCGACTGAGCGCGAATGTGGCAACGACCCTTCATCCATACCGACGATGAAGACGACGGGAAACTCTAGCCCTTTTGCTGCATGTAGCGTAATGAGCGTCACAGAGTCGCTATTCTCCTCACGTACTAGCGAACCATCTTCACTTGTCTGTGCAGTATCAGCACCACCGACGAGCGCGACGTTTTCCAGGAACAGTTCAAGGGCGGCGTTGGTCTCGATCTCGGAATAGTTTTCGGCGACGTGACGCAACTCAAGCACGTTGCCCCATCGGTCTAACTCCTCCTCTGGCACGGCACGTAATTCGGGTCCATACCCACTGCGTTCAGCGATACGGTCAACTAATTCGGGTAGCGAAAGTTCGTGGAGAGCTTCAGCGAGATCGGCAATTAGTTTACCAAAACTCTCAATCGCTACCTTTGCAGCCTTCCCAAGTGTTGGATGCTCGTGAATGCGCTGTACGGCTGTCATGAGTGGAATGTTTTGTGAGGTCGCCCATTGCTGCAGTTCGCCCAGTGTACGCGCACCAATCTTACGGTTCGGCACGTTGATGATGCGTTGTAGGCTCAGATCATCGGTAGGATTGGCGAGCAGGCGCAGGTAGGCAATCATATCCTTGATTTCTTTGCGTTCATAGAACTTGCGGCTACCGATAACCTTGTACGGAATGTTGAGGTGCAGAAATTGTTCTTCAACAGCACGTGATTGAGCATTGGTGCGGTACATCACCGCAACATCGCTACGTTTCTCGATATCACCGCGTCCAAGTAAGCGTAATACCTCGCGTCCAGTGAATAGTCCCTCCTCTTCCTCGTTGTATGCCTGATGCAGCACAACCTTTTCGCCTTTGCCTTGCTCCGTCCACAGTTTCTTGTCTTTACGGAAACTGTTTCGCTTGACGACGCCCTGTGCTGCATCGAGAATAGTCTGTGTCGAGCGATAGTTCTGGTCGAGAATGATGGTCTCAACCTCTGGAAAGTCGCGCTCGAAGCGCAACACGTTCTCGGCACTGGCACCACGCCACGTATAAATCATCTGGTCATCGTCGCCCACGACACACACATTGCCAAGCCCGTTGTGGTGCTCGTCGGTGCCATAACCTAACAGACGAATGAGCTTATATTGTGGCAGGTTACAATCCTGAAACTCGTCCACATGGATATATTGCCAGCGACGTTGATACTTTTGCAGGATGTCGGGTTCACGCCGCCATAATTGCTCTGTTAGCATCAACAAGTCGTCGAAATCAACGCCATTGTTGGCGCGCAACAATTTCTGATAAACCTTGTATACGCGGGCCGCTACCTCTTCGCTATACTTGGTGGCCTGCTCCGACATCTGCTCTGGAATGAGCATATCGTTCTTTGCGCGTGAGATGCTAGCCTGTATCGCGTTTGGTCTGTACTGTTTTTCGTCCAATGCCAACTGCTTGATAGCTTGTTTAACGAGCGAGGTCTGGTCGTCGGTATCGAAAATAACAAAGGACTTGCTCAGACCCATTGGTAATAGCGCATCAACCTCCATACGGAGCACACGCGCACAGATCGCGTGAAATGTGCCTATAGTCATTTCCTTTGATTCGTTGATGCCAACCAGTCTTTCAAGACGTTCGCGCATCTCTTTCGCCGCTTTATTGGTAAAGGTTACGGCGAGAATGCGCCACGGCGATATCTGTTCTTCCTGCACCATATACGCAATGCGATGAGTGATGGCACGCGTCTTGCCGCTGCCCGGTCCTGCAAGTATCAAGACTGGTCCGCGTGTCGTTGTAACGGCTCTACGTTGTGGCTCATTCAAGCCAGATAATATATCTTTTTTATCTTGTTCTAGCATAGCAAAAACTCCATCCATCGCAAAAGAAAAATAAGAGGGGTCATAATCATAAAATTCGACGCTATTGTACCACAGTTGCCATGAGATGTAATCCGTAGAGGTCTAATTCCATTACACCCTGTTGGCGATTGATTCTTTCCACAGATTGATGAGACGTTTCAATATGTCCTCCGACACGGTCAATTGTTAAAAGGGTGTAATGGAATTAGACCCCTACAGAAATCTACAACATTGTAGATAATCATAACAGATTTACATAGATTTGGTGTTGTCATATCGCGCTATCCACGTTATTATATGCAATAATGGTGTACAGGGAGATCGCAAGGGTCTCCCCTACATATACGATCACTAACGTGTAGGGGAGACCCTTGCGGTCTCCCTGCTTCTTTAGCAATATACATAAAGGAAACATATACATATGCAACAACAAACATTGCCTGCTCACACGGGTGTGGCGCGTTTTATGGACGCCTGCTATTTACGTGAGCCTGATGCGACACCTGTCTGGTTTATGCGACAGGCTGGACGTAGCCTCGCCGAATACCGCGCAATACGCGATAAACACGACATTTTGACCATTGCGAAGACACCTGAATTATGTACCGAAGTCACACTTTTACCTGTGCAACTACTTGGGGTCGATGGAGCCGTGCTGCTTGCCGATATCGTTGTGCCTCTTGAAGGCATGGGTATCTCGGTTGAGTTACGTCCCGATGTTGGTCCCATCATTCATAATCCGGTACGCACGATGAAGGATGTGGAGGCTCTGCGCATCATTGATGCCGAGGAGTCAACGGGCTACATCATGCAAGCGATTCGCATGGTCAAGCATGAGTTGAATGGCAAACAGGCCGTGATTGGTTTCTCCGGTTCGCCCTTCACGCTCGCTTGCTATATCATTGAGGGTCGTCCAACGCGTGAGTACGCGCTTGCCAAAGGGATGATGTACGGGCAGCCAGAGGTATGGCATGCCTTGATGAGCAAGTTGACTGAGGTCGTATCACGCTATCTCGTGGCACAAATTCGCGCTGGCGCAGACGTTGTGCAATTGTTTGATAGCTGGGTTGGTATGCTCAGTCCTAGCACATATAGGAAGTTCGTCAAGCCCTATGTCACACGCATCTTTGAGGATGTGAAGCGTGCGGGTGCTCCTTCGATTCACTTCGGTACAGGGGCAGCAGCACTGATTCAGGATATGAAAGAGGCTGGTGGCGACATTATGAGCGTCGATTGGCGTATGGATATCGACGATGCATGGGCACAGATCGGCTATGACCGTGGTATTCAAGGCAACCTCGACCCCTCCATGTTGCTCACTGACTGGCCCACTATTGAAGCAGGAGTACGTGATATTCTGCGTCGTACAAACAATCGTCCCGGTCACATCTTCAATCTCGGACATGGTGTACCTGCGCCCACCAATCCTGATATGTTGAAACGGATAGTTGACGCGGTACATGAAGAGACACGACGTTCGTAAACTCCTGTACGGGTCTGCTTCAGCACACCCCGAAATTGTGCGATGCCAAAAGGGTGTGCTGAAGCAGACCTATACGGGGGCTTGTTAGAGGAAATATTATGACCACAACAACACAACAACACGTGGCGGTAATGTTGATGACCTATGGGTCGCCAGCCACGCTTGACGATATTCCAACGTATATCACAAATGTGTATGGAGGACGCGAGCCAAGTGAAGAGGTTGTCACGGAGTTTCGGCGTCGCTATGCGCTGATTGGCGGTTCACCATTGTTGCGTATCACACGCGAACAGGCTGAGGCTTTGCAGGAGGAGTTGAACAGCGACCCTACCGAAGGTATAACATACACGGTGAATGCAGGTATGCGTTTCTCGCCACCTTTCATCGCTGACCTGACACCACAGGTTGCGGCGGACGCGCAAAAATTGGTTGGTATCATCATGTCACCACAATATTCACCAATCATCATGCGCGGCTACATCAACACACTCGAACAGGCTGTAGCGGACCTTCACCGTGACGACCTGAAACTGGCTATCTCGCGTGACTGGCATATGCAGCCCTACTTTTTAGAAGCGTTGGCTGAACGTGTACGACAAGCTCTGAATCGTTTTCCAGCCGAGATACGGGATAGCGTGCCTGTGCTACTTACCGCCCATAGCATGCCGAAACCCGTGATCGAGCGAGAGCCGGATTATATCAACAACCTGAAAGAGACGGCGGCGGCTGTCGCTAAGATGGTTGGTTTGGCTGATGATCGTTGGATGTTCTGCTATCAGAGCGCGGGTCACACGCCCGAAGAATGGCTCAAACCAGACTTTGCCGATGTTATGCCCGAACTGCAAAAAGCAGGGAAGAATCATGTGCTGATTGCCCCTGTGCAGTTCTTAGCTGACCACCTTGAGATTTTGTATGATATCGAGGTTGGTGCTCGTGAACAGGCCGAGGAACACGGTATCCAGTTCGCCCGTATCGAATCGCTTAACACCTCTCCTCTTTTCATTAAAGCACTGGCGGCGGTTGTCAAGGAAACGATGAATCGAGCCGAATAGCTGTTGTAGGGACCGATTTATCGCGTCCCTCGGCGTATTGATTGCCGAGAGGACGTGATAAATCGGTCCATACATGATGCTCAAATCAATATTGACAAAGGTAATCTAAACAGTATAATGCTTATAACATATAGTTGAGTGGTTGGAGGCAGGCCCTGTTCCATATGCACAAGGAAGGTTGCAGCTATGTTTATGGACCTTCAAGACCTCGAAAGACTTCAAAAACTCTACCCTGAATATCAGGTTGAATTGATAGCTGATAAACTGATTTTGACTGCTCCGTCAGATATTGTTTCAGGTGCTATGGGGGTGCGCTTTAGCTCAGTATTAGCGGATTGGGTGTATGAGCATAAATTAGGTCATGTTTTCGCTACACGTACAGGTTTTCACCTTTCAAGCGGAGATTTGCTTTCTCCTCGTGTTTCGTTTGTGTCGCGTACACGACTCAAGCGAAGCACTCGCTCATATCTTGCAGTAGTTCCTGAACTGATCGTCGAGATCAAGTCACGTAGTGATCGTGTTCGTGGGATAGAAGAGAAAATTTCCCTCTTCTTAGCGCAAGGCGTTCAGGTTGGCATTCTGATCGATCCTGATAAAAAGGTTGTCTCTATCTATCGTAATGCTGGAACTACTACCGATGATGGAGAAGAAACCGTTCTACAGAAAACAACACTTCAAAATGACGATATCTTAGCTATTCCTGAGCTTTTCCCTGGTTGGGAAATTGCGATTAGTAGGTTTTAGGCTGCTGTCTACGAGTAGATTGTTCGTGCTAAAGATGCAGGTTTGTTCTAATGACCCTTGCGGGTTACACGCTAGTCTCCTATAATCAATACTGATGTGTCTTGTAAAAAATAGGACACAACGGATACACGTCCGTTGTGTCTCTTCATTTGTAGGAGGTTTCCGTGGTTGTCACTATTACACAATGGGTTCTGCGTGTTAGCGCACTACTTGCACTCATTCTCGGCATTTTGTTCTGGACAGGGAGCGCACCCGATGCGCTCATTCCCGTACATATAACACTGGGCATTCTTGTCACATTATCGCTTTGGGTTCTGGGCTTCATGTTTGGTAGAGCAAGAGGCGGAAACTGGCGTTTCGCGTTACTTGCTTTTGCATGGGGGCTGCTTGTAATTGGTGTTGGAGGCTCACAGATTGGACAAGACCCTAGCACAATCGTCAAGATAATCCATCTCTTAATTGGATTGATTGCAATTGGTATCGGTGAGATGTTTGGTGCTCGCTACAAGCGTCTCAACGTCGGACAAGTACAGACAATGTAAGCATAATTAATGGTAGGAGTCTAATTCTATTACACCCTCGTGGCGATCAACAATGTCGGCAGGATTGAAGAGACATTTCAACATTCTCCAACACGTTTGATTGCCACGAGGGTGTAATAGAATTAGACCTCTACGAGCGTTTTATACTCTGATTATTTTGTGAAACAAGCAATATCGGGCCTATGTAGACATTGTGTTAAATGATATCAGACTGCATAGGCAACTCATTGTTTTGCTGCTGTTGCTGTCTCCATTGCTCCTGGGCTTGCTCTAATGGGAGCAATTCGCGTTCAAGTTGCATAATCTGGGCTTGCAACTGCTTGCGTTGCTGATATGGACTAAAGAGTTGCGTTCCCTCGATCATTCTGCCGATGTCATGAAACAATCCTCGCTGCATAAATGAGTCAAGTTCAAAGTAGTTCGAGCGTGTGCCAGAAATTTGGCTCTGTACCTCACGTAGCTGCATTCTCAACTCTTTCAACTGCAAACGTAGTTGCGCGATCTGGTCTCGATAGGGATTTTTGCCCCAATTTCCTTGCCCTTGCCCCTGTCGGCGACGGAGAGCATTGGGAGATGCTGGTATGTGTCGGTTTGGTAGCATTGGAGGATTTTGTACAACACCGTTCACCGCTTGCAATGAAGCACCACAATTTTTACAAAAGTAATCGCCATCCTGTACCTGTGTGCTGCACCTTGAGCAGAACATAATATATGCTCCTTTATTTCTCACAGAATATGTATATTTTTCTTTAAACGCTTTTTTATAAAGTGTGTCAGAGAAGGTATAGCTTGTTTTCCTCTGACATCTTTAGTGTAGCGTAAAGGCATGAACAATTCGTTACGAATGTGTCATGATTTGCTCAAGCTAATTCCTACTTGACGATGTGGCGATGAGACACTACAATACGTTGAGAGAAGAGAAGAAC
>CAXUHF010000048.1:0-19781 GCA_964250765.1 uncultured Ktedonobacteraceae bacterium
CGTGCCAGAATGTGGCACAGGCACTTCAAAGTATTGCTCAGATGGAAGGGACACCGAGGTGTCCCTTCCATCTGAGCAATACTTTGAAGTAATCAACCTTTGACACTGCCAGCTCCCAGTCCACCACGCCAAAAGCGCTGCAAGATGATACAGCCGATGAGCAGAGGGATCGAGGAGACCAAGGCCCCAGTCACGATCAGGTTATAGATTGTCTGCGAATTGGCGCCCGCATTGGCACCAGTCACATTCCAGCTCTGCAAGCCCACCGTCACCGGAAAGAGAGTGGGGTCGCTGAACATGACGAGCGGTAGAAAGTAATTCGTCCAGATGCCCACAAACCCGAAGAGTAAGACCGTCACCAGTGCGGGCGTCATCAGGTAGAGCGCAATCTGAAAGGTGCGAAACTCGTTGGCTCCATCGATGCGTGCCGCCTCCAACAGTTCATCAGGCACTGAGGATGCCGCATAAATGCGCGCCAAATAGACACCAAACGGATTGACCAGGCTGGGCAACAGCACCGCCCAAACGGTGTTGGTGAGTCCCACACTACTCATCATTAGGTACAGGGGGAGGGCTAGGGTCGTCGCAGGCACCAAGATGGCTCCTAAGATCACCGAGAAGACTAGGCTTCGCCCACGGAAGACATATTTGGCGAGCGCATAGCCAGCCATGGCTGCTAGAAAGGTTCCTACCACACTGCCCACCCCGGCGTACAGCAGCGTATTGAGCAACCAGCGTCCAAAGATGCCGTTGTTGTAAGTAAAGAGTTCAGAGAGATTAGTGAACAGATTGAAATTGGGTGCAAACCACAGCCCAAAGGTACCGAACAAATCGGCCTGACTCTTGGTCGCTGAGATGACCAACCACAAAAAGGGAATCAGAAAGTAGAGCGTGAAGATGAGTAGGATGGTCATTGCCCCAACACTCGCTAGGTTGAAGCGACGGCGATGCTCCTGTCTGGGAACCGCAAGTTCCTGCGCAGTTGACAGGGGGACGGAAGCAGTTTGTTGACTCATGACGGTTACACTCCTGCCTGTCGCTGCGTGACACGTAAGACGCTAAACGAGAAGATACACGTGATGACCGCCAACACGACCGAAAGGGCAGCGGCATAGAAGTAATTGTTGTTGCTAAAGGCCGTGGTGTACGAATAGAAGACCGGCGTGTACGACGTGGAAATGTTGTTGGAGATCGCCGAGAGCACCTGGGGTTCCGAGAAGAGCTGCAAGGTTCCAACGATGGAGAAGATGCAGGTTAGGATCAGAGCGGGACCCACCAAAGGAATCTTGATGTTCCAGGCCAGCCGCCAGCCCGTACAGCCATCGACACGGGCGGACTCGTAGATTTCTTGCGGAATGGCTTGCAGGGCAGCGAAGATGATAAGCATGTTGTAGCCCGCATAGGTCCAGGTGGCGATATTTGCAATTGACCAGAGCACGGTACCCGGCCCTAGAAAGTCAGGTGCTGGCAAGCCGAGGGCTTGGAAGCTCTTATCGATGGGGCTGAAGACGGGTTGGTAGAAAAAGGCCCACAATAAGGCAGCGATGATACCTGGAATAGCAAAGGGCACAAAGAAGGCCACGCGGAAGAAGGCTTTTAAACGTACCACCGCTGAGTCCAGTAGCAAAGCCAGCAGAAGGGCGACAATGAGCATGACCGGAACTTGCACGATGCCGTAGAGCAGCACACGGCCTATACTCGCCCAGAAGCTCTGGTCCCGTACGACATCAAGATAGTTGCCCAGGCCGTTGAAGCTGGTTGTAGCCGCTCCCAGCCCTAGACCACTACGCTTAGACTGAAACAAGCTTTGATCGATTGCATAGATGATGGGAACGATATAAAACAGGATAAACAACAACACGAAGGGCAAGAGAAACAGATAGGGGGCCCTGTCCTTTGGTCGCAGCAGCCAGATGGGCCGCCGTGGACGGGCAGAAACAGAGTCAAGTGAGGTGATTTTGAGAGCCATATGCTCGTTCTCCTCTCTGAAACTAGTATTTCCTACTACATGCCACTCCTTCACGGCTAGCGGACCGTGAAGGAGCCATTAAGGCATTCGACTGATCGTGCAAGACGCTCTTGTCGTCTGTAGAGGAGAACACCTCAATCCTTGTAGAATGTAGAAGATGTTCTCCTCTACAGACGACAAGAGCAGTCAGAAAAGTGGTGGCATCGGCTTATGACGTGACGCTAAAGCCTTGCTTTTTCATGTAGGTGATAGTACTCTGTTGCGTGGCATTGAGTCCATCGCTTAGAGTGCCTTTCCCGTTGACTGCATTGGCGAAATTGTCCCCCATGTCGTTGTAGACCTGACCCATCGACGGCCCCCACTGGAAGTTGACATTTACCTGCTTGGCCGATGCGCTGAAGACCTGATTGATCACCTGGTTGCCAAAGAACGGCTGCGCACTGTTCACGGTGGACGAGTTTAAGGCAGTGAGCAAGGCTGGATATGCGCCCGTAGAAAACTCCATCTCGGCACTCTGTTCGTTGCCACTGATCCACTGAGCGAACACACTGGCCTGCTGCGGGTGCTTCGAGCTCTTGAAAGCCACGGTCGTAGACCCACCCCAGTTGCTACTGACGTTTTGACCCGCCTGCCACTGCGGGAGAGGGGCAACGCGCCACTTCCCTGAGCTCTGTGGGGCATTTTGCTGGAGGATACCATTGCCCCACGCGCCGGAGAGCCATGTAGCAAGTGTGCCAGTCTGCAAGTCGCTATACCACGAGTTTGTGAAGTCTGGATCGGTCTTGACGAGCTTCTTACTGATTAAATCCTGCCAGTAGGAAGCAACCTGGAGGGCCTGAGGGTTGTTAATGGACACCTTCCAGGACTGCCCACTGGTGGTAAACATGTTCCCACCATTCTGCCACACCAGTCCGGTGAACTGTCCTGGGTTTCGGGGCGGAAAGTCGGTGATGTAGGCTTTCGGGTCGGCGGCATGCAGTTTCGCAGCGTCATCGGCATATATTGCCCAAGTGGTGGGCACTGGGAGATTATACTTTTTGAAGATATCTGTCCGGTAGTACAAGGCCATAGGACCACCATCCTGTGGAATGGCATACACTCCATTACTGAGAGTGACCTGACTCCACATCCAAGATGGAAACTGATTCTTCACCGAGTTCGCTCCGTACTGGGAAAGGTCAACGAGCGAACCAGTCGTCTCGAATTGCGGCAAGGTCTGGAACTCGATTTGGGACAGGTCTGGCTCATTATTGGCCTTGATAGCAGTAAACAACTTGTTATACTCAACTGGACCGGAACCAACGTTGCTCAATGTGATATGGATATTGGGATGAGTTTTGTTGAAGAGGGCAACTTGCTTGTCCATCCCTGGAATCCAAGACCAGTAGGTCAAGCTTACCGGGCCTGTTGTGGAGGTAGTGTTGCTCCCCGAAGTGGAACTTCCTCCACAGGCAGCAAGAGGAACCATAATCACGAGCACGGCAGCGACGAAGGCGAACCCAGATGCAAAACGGCGCATCCAAGGGAACGAGGAGAAAAGCAGCATAACCTGAAGCCTCCTTTGGCATATGAAAATAAGAACACGACAACTCCCCTCTCGATTAGATCGAAAGAGATCAATATAATGCTAAGGTGCTAGAAGCTTACGAATCAAAGAATGAACAAAAAAGTCAAGAGACGTAGAAGCGGGTGAGTGAAATATGCATCTGGTGCTTCCAGGCAAAGTAGAGTATTGCGAAGGATGGGGAAGACGAATCAGATGCGGAAGTGCAAATCCTTCCATTGTGCATAACTCCTTCGTTAGGACTAGCAACTGGTATGACAGATGTTAGTCTTACGTAGTGGAACAACACTGTTCCCGGATGGATAAAAAATCGTTCCAAACCGCTGTACGTCTATCCTATCAGATGGTTTTTGAAAGCAACTCTCCATCTGCTCGTAGGAATGGTTTGCGACAATACAGAATATCTGAGCTTAACCTGACACTGAGAGCTATTCTGCAACTCTCATAGGCTTTCAAGGCTTTTCAGCTCTCAATGCTTCGCCTCAAGAAGCACTCTTTATAGTGAGCCGGCCGGTACAAGAAGAAGTTTTTGACGCCACATGTCACGTCCCTTGATGAAAGTACACCTGAATAGACAGAACATGAAGTCAAAGTCACATGATCCGACTGAAACCCTAGCGTTACTTTACATGATAGACGTTGATGAAATTAAGACGTGATACGTGTCACGTCCCTTGACAAAAGTATACATGCTATGCAATACTTTTGTCAATATAAGAAAACCTCTGCAAAATCGTTGGAGGACCTTTTATTTCCTCAGGAAGTTCTATGATTGAGAAAAAACACGATTCATCGGTGCGAACCTCTCCTACTAGCGTTGATGTTGCCCGTAGAGCGGGAGTATCACGAACAACTGTTTCCTATGTGCTCAACGAAAATGGGCATGGGCACGTGAGCGATGAGACCCGGATGAAAGTATTGCAGGCGGCGCATGAAATGAGTTATAACACACATTTCTCAGCTCGTGCCCTACGCAAAGGGCAGAGCGATGAGATATGTCTCATTGTCGATCTTCCCCTCACTATTCATCGCACTGAGCTCTTCGTCTCTTTGCAACAGCATGCTCTGCACTATGGTTACCCCGCTGTCGTTTACTTTAGCCATGGTCTTCCCCCCGATCAGGTAGAAAAACAGCTGTTCAAGATATTTGCACGCCGTCCCATAGGCATTTTTGCTACTGCAGAGAGCATGACTGCCGAACACGTTGCGCTGGCGAAGAGTATGGGCGTAAACAATATTGTTCTGTATTCTGTCAAACCGATTACGTATGCTCGTACCATTATCCTCCCTACCATGGATGCAGGAAGGCTGGCTGCTCTGCATTTGATAGAGCGTGGGCACCGCCATTTAGGGTTAGTTCATCCTGCTGAGCCTCTCCACCAATATGGATTTCTGCGTCGTCTGGAAGGGATGCGCTCAGTCCTTTCTAACATACCAGAAGCGACACTCGACATCCTCCCCCTTGAGTACTCATTGCCCTCTGCTCATGCCCTCGTTGATAGCACTCTCATGGGAGCTAGTCATCCAACTGGCATTTATGGCTACAATGACGAGTATGCCCTGCTCTTGCTGGGGGCACTGCTTGACCGAGGGAAACAGGTACCACAGGACGTAGCCGTGATGGGAACCGATGATATCTCTTTTGATGAGTTTATGAGACCGTCCCTGACATCTATTCGCTTTGACGCTATCACTCTTGGCAAGCATGCAGTTGAGATGCTGGTTACCGAATACAAAGCACAACCACTTCCCGAAGAGTTTTCACGGACACTAATGCCACAGTTGATACCGCGCGGTTCGACCTAATGACTATGACAACAAAGGAGACCTATGCTAGCAATTACAAATGCAACGATTATTGATGGTACTGCTGAACATGATCCTTATGAGAATGGCACGGTTTTAATTGATGGTGAGCGCATCCGTGCTGTCGGAGAAAAGAGCAGAGTGTCAATTCCGCGAGATGCTACGGTGCTTGATGCGCACGGTGCAAGTGTGTTACCAGGTCTGATCGATACGCATGTTCACATGATGATAGAATACCCTGACCTTGTTCGTTCACTGAATACTCCACCTTCGCTCAGTCTCTTTCAGGCTATCCCTCGTCTCCGTGCGACCCTTCACGCTGGCTTTACAACAGTACGTGACGCTGGAGGCACACCCGCAGGTGTCAAAATGGCGGTGGAGCGCGGAATTATTGCTGGTCCCCGTATGCAAGTGGCGGTCTCCTTGATCTCGCAAACGGGAGGTCACGGAGACGATTACTATCCGTGTTGCCTTGACCTCGGTTTCTTTGGCTTGAAGCTACCCGATCTTCCTTCAGGAGTTGCAGATGGCGCAGAGCAGGTACGTCAGAAAACACGCGAGATTCTACGCGCTGGTGCCGATTGGATCAAGCTAGCAACTACTGGCGGCGTTCTTTCTACAGCAGATGCTCCCACTTCTTCACAGTTGACGGTGGAGGAGATATCAGTCGCCGTCTATGAAGCGGCTGCTCAAGGGAAGCGTTGTATGGCTCATGCACAAGGAACTCAGGGCATAAAAAATGCTTTGCGTGCAGGAGTTGCCTCTATAGAACATGGCATCTATCTTGACGATGAGGCAATTGAGCTTATGCGCGAGAAGAATGCTTATCTCGTTCCAACGCTCATTGCGCCCATTTGGGTAGCAGAATTTGCACAAGGACATCCTGATATTATCTCACCCTTCATGGTGGAGAAATCCTATGCAGTCATGGATGCTCATAAGCAAAGCTTTCGCCGCGCTGTAGAAGCAGGCATTTCGATTGCGATGGGAACGGACGCGGGTGTAGGCGCACATGGAGAAAACGCGAGAGAATTACAATTGATGGTTGAAAATGGCATGACTCCACTACAAGCTATTACAGCTAGTACGCAAAGTGCGGCACGCCTCTTACATCTTGATAAGCAGCTAGGAACACTTGAAGCAGGCAAAGTTGCGGATATTATCCTGGTTGACGGGCAAGTCCATCAGGACATCCAAACACTCATCAATTCAGCGAACGTAAAACTGGTGTTGAAAGGCGGTGAAGTAGTAAAAAATCTTTAAGTAGAAAGTTAGAATTTGAAATCTACTTCCTGGATATCTTGAAAGAGTAACGAAATGTCAGCTTTCTCAGAAGAAAGTTTAAAGATGCGTCGTGAGTTGGCTTACGCTTGTCGCATACTAGCAGCTAATGGTCAGAACGATACCGTCTATGGTCATGTAACGTATCGAGAGGCGGGTGCTAAGACTTTTTGGATGAAACCCTCGGCTATGGGCCTAGATGAAATTACACCAGATACGCTGATCCGTGTCGATTTGGACGGCAACGTTGTTGAAGGCAATCTGCCACGTCACCTTGAGTTTCCTATTCATGCTGAAATTTTCAGAGTCAGACCCGACATTACCTGTGTCGTACATACCCACCCCATCTATTCGATTGCCTTTGCTGCTACAGGGCAGCCATTACATGCTGTCTCACACGAAGGCGCACAGTTTACACCGCCTGATGTTCCTCGCTTCACGCGCACCTCGGATCTCATTACAACTCGCGGTCTGGGAGAGGAAGTCGCTAGCACAATGGGTGAAAGTCTTGCTTGCTACCTCATCAACCATGGAATTGTAGTCGCCGCCAACAGTATCGAAAAAGCGGTCATCTCTGCCATCAATTTAGAGCGAGCGAGTCAGGTTCAACTTCTTGCCTCTGCATCTAGTCAGTCCTTTAGCTGGACAGCCGATGAGGATATAGCGGGAAAACGAGAGAAAATTTTCGGCGAAGGTGCGTTAAGAAACTTGTGGAACTATTACTGCCGTCACATTGGACCACTGTAATAGTAAGAGGAAGCAATATGAGTACAATTACTCATCCTCTATCGCGCCCAATGTGCGTAGCATAACTTTTTGTGCAGATGAGAGACCTGTCACGCCAGTAATGTTCATCTGCTCATATGGTCGCTCTCTACGTAGCGTTCGCACACATGTGCCTGAAGCTACATCCCATAGTTTGATTGTTCCATCATAGCTACCACTGGCAACAAGTGAAGCGTCTGGACGAAAAGCAACCGAGTATACTCTCTTGCTATGCTCATATCCTGCCCAGCGTTGTTGTTGTGTATCCAGTTCCCAGAAACGTACACTCTGATCATCGCCACCGCTCACAAGCGACTTCCCGTCGGAACTAAATGCTACCGACCATATCCAACTCATATGGCCTCTCAGAACGCTCACACAACGGCCAGTACTCACTTCCCACAAGCGAATTGTGCGATCATCGCTACTACTAGCAAGAAAATGCCCATCGGGACTAAAGGCGACAGAACGCACTCTGCCTGTATGGTCATGTAACAAACGCAGACTGGCATCTTCGTGAAGTTGCCAGAGACGAACTATTTTATCTTCACCACCACAAGCAATTGTCTTTCCATCAGGACTAAAAGCAACCGACCAGATGCGGCTACAATCCTTTTGTAAAATGCCCAGACAAAGGCCAGTGCTAACTTGCCAAAGACGTACCGTCTGATCGTCACTACCACTCACCAATAGTGTTCCATCAGGACTAAAGGCGATAGAACGGACCCAGTTAGTATGTCCACCCAATGTTCTTAAGCAATATCCGGTTTTAACATCCCACAATCGAATCGTTTGATCATCACTCCCACTTGCCAGTATTGCTCCTGTCGGACTAAACGCGACTGAATAAATCCATGTGCTATGTCCCTGCAATATTTTTAGGCATTGTCCCGTCTCAACTTGCCAGAGACGTACTGTTCTATCATCACTACCACTAATCAAAGTGTTCCCATCCGGGCTAAAAGCGATAGAACGGATGCGGCTACTATGACCCTGAATGGTCTTCACGCATTGTCCGTCGTCGGTATTCCACATACGAATACTTTGATCGTCACTACCACTCACTAGTATGTTACTTATAGGATGAAATGCCACCGACCAGACGCGGTTAGTATGTCCACGCAGTGTTGTGAGCGTTTCTCCACTATGGACATCCCACAATCGAATCGTTTGATCATCGCTCCCACTCGCAAGAAGGTTCCCATCGAGGCTAAACGTCATGGACCAGATACGGCTGGTATGCCCTCGTAGCAGCTGAATCGGCGCGTCTTTCTCTCTATCCCAGAGATAGACGATTTGATCATCACCACTACTCGCGAGATATTTTCCGTCTGCGCTAAAGGCAACCGAACAGATAGCGTCTTTGTGCCCCAGGAACGTCTTTATGCACACACCATCTTGTACATTCCATAGCTTCATTGCACGGTCATGACTACCACTTACGACAATATCGCTTTCGCAACCAAAGGCCACCGACCAAACGCGACTTGTGTGTCCCTCTAGTGTGTGAAGGCATTCTGCTGTTCTTATATCCCACACACGCACTGTATGATCATCTCCGCCGCTTGCAGCGAGTGTACCATTTGGAGCAAAAGCAACCGAACGTACTCTATTCGTATGCCCATAAAAAATTTTCAGACACTGTGTTGTTTTCACATCCCATAAACGAATACTTTGATCATCACTTCCACTTAGCACGCTGCTACCGTCAGGACTAAATGCGACTGAGCGTACCCAATCGGTATGTCCTTGACAGATACCGAGGGGGACACCACTCTGCACGTCCCACAATCGAACCTCACCATTTGCCGTTCCCGCCGCCAATAGTGTGCCATCAGGACTGAGTGCAACGGAGAGTACACTTCCAAAGGTGTCACTAAAAACTGTTTGTTTCAGTTCGGAATACGAGAAATTCACTTTATGCAAATTGACATTCTGCAAATAGCCGTTCCAGACCGCGAGATGAGAAAAATCATAGCCTGCGAGATCAACCTTTAGCTGTACCAATAGATTGAGCAGGTTTCCTGCCGCATATTCTGGTGTGTCGGGGCGTGTTTCTTTGAGTATTGCCAACATGCTTTTAAGCTTTGCCTCACACTCAACCTTTCCAAGTGTGCTTAGCAGTTGGCGAATGATCGCTTCAAGAAAGAGCCGTGTCTGGTTGTTCCTGATATGATCTTTTGCCTCTGCCCTGATGAGCGTATGGCTCAACAAGAGCGCAAATTGCTCATGTTCAATCTCCTTACAAACACTGGCAACAAATTCCTCGGTCACGTATTCCATAATCACGGGTTGTAAGGTAAAGTACGTACCACTACTATTTTCAATCATGGAACGCCTACGTAGCGAGTCTAACGCATTGAGAAGGTCTCGTTTGGGAACTGGGCGTACAATCTTTTTTAGCACATCATTAAAGGAAATAGGCTCACAGGCTAAAGCGAACCAGTAAATAATTTCTCTCTCTTGTATTGATAAGCGATGAAATTGCGCATCAATCAGAGCATAAATATCGCCAACAACCGTTCCTCTTTCAGCCAAAAATTCTGCTATTTCACCGCCGAAGAGTTCTTTAATAGGTGCTGCGACAAGTTTCAACGCGAGTGGATTACCCCCATAAGTTATAGTCAGTTCGTCGCAGACCTCATTCGAGCCAAGCAGGTCTTTCCCTCGTAATAGTCGTCGTCCTTCTTCCAGCCCTACTCCAGTCAGTGATAAAACCTTTACGGAGTTTCCCTCTGTATGTACTACTTCTGTAGGAAGCTCGCGGCTCGTGAGTAGAAGACAACTTTGATGTATGTTTTCTCCTATAGTGGTTATGAGTTTACCGTAACTCTCGTAACCAGCACGATACTGCCCAACATTCTGGCTACTTTCCAGAATTGTCTCAACATTGTCGAGTACGAGAAGGCAACGATACTTTTGTAGATACTCTACTAGTTGCTTCATTTGTTCATCAGTATCTTCGGATGAGTCCACTACCGTCTGCGCTTGACCAGAAAGAAATTGAAGACATTCTCTGAGTACCTCTTCAAGCAAAGGGGCATTTTGTAAGGTGTACCAGAAAACATAGGTGAATTGTTCTTTTACGCGCTCGGTTATGATACTGGCAAGCGTTGTTTTGCCAATACCACCTATTCCCAGGAGTGTGACAACACGAGAATGCTCTGCTTGTATCCAATGCTCCAATACCGCCAGTTCTTGTTCACGACCATAAAAGACCTCTTTCTGTGGAGCATCCTTCAGATAGGAGCGTGTGGCTGGCAGAGAACTTTGTTCCTGTGTTTTCGTTGTTTCTATGCTTGATATATACGTTGGTAAAGCTGAATGACGGCGACCAGGTATATAGGGGGAAACGCCCTCTTGTACCCGCATTAATGCTCCCGGCTCTAGTCCTAATTGTTGCTCATATGCCTGTATAAGCTCTTGCGATGGATTGCCATAACCATTCTCTACCGTCGATAAACGGCTTTTGGTGTATCCTATGGCCTCCGACATATCCGTCAACCTGAAACCTTTTTCAATACGCGCGAGACGCATTCGCGCTCCTATTGGATGCTGATTATTGTTCTCTAGCGAAACTATTTTTTCTTTCCGGCCCATAGCGTTTCCTCCAGTTATACGCAGTATAAAACAAAACACCCAAAATTTCCAGTGTCACTTGTAAAACAAAACAATCCATGTTATATTGTTGTTATCAGAAAACTAATTTGTTCTCTGATAACAACAATAACAAAATACGTACAGTGAGGCAAGACAAAAGAATAAGAGGGCAGTAACCCTAAGCAAAGCAGCGGAGAGAACTATGCAACAATCTTCTTTATCCACTTCTTTTTCGCAGACGTGTGATCTGGACACAAACGAATGGCTCGAAGAGTATGACCTCTACATCTGTTCTCAGGCACGAAACTATGTCAATCGTAAGCGTAGTATGCTTCACCCAGATACACTGGATATGGAGATAGATGATCTCGCGCAACAAACACGTATTAAAATCTGGCAAAGGCAACAGAAAACAACCATATCCAACCCGAAAGCTTATATTAGACGCGTCGTACATAATGAATCTGTGACGATGATACGTCAGTCCAAGCCAACCACTTCTTTACCTATGGACGAAGAAGGGGAACTTTATTCATGTGAGTCGCCGTTCCAAGCGACAGCAACACAGGACCCGTTACGTGAGATAGAGCAACAAGAGGCAGAGCAATTCTATAGACACGAAGCTGCATATGCCATCTCTACTCTACCTACTCGTCAAAAGCAAGCAATGCTTTGTGCGCTTAAAGACAAAGTTGATGATTTACTCGCATGGGTGACTATGTGCAAAATCTACGATATGGATATGGACGTTGTAGAGTGGCCTGAAGAAGGTCAAGCACTACAAAGTATGCGTTCTTCCGTATCAGCCGCCAGAAAAAAACTCCGTCCAATGCTAGACGCTGTTGTTTCTTGACTTTCCTCATGAGAGATGATAGTCTTGGCCTATTACTCAATAAAGTCATCAGTAAGGCAGTATTCGTATGAAAAGTAGTGGTCACACACTGACAGCAGATAGTCGGCATACGTCAGTGATTCTCAAACAAGACCTACAAGTTCTTTTTTCAGATGCTTCAATTCAGCAAAAACAAGCATTGTTACAGCGTCTAGCACCGACGTTCGGCCCTGTGTTGGAACAGGCATTCATGAGGTTCTTAGCAAACGAAGAACAACAACAGCCCATGAATGAGACAGCACTGATAGCACTCTTTAGCAAGAGCATCGATCCGCATACGCAGGTCGATGCTCTTGTTGAGACATTGTATGCTCTGGCACCGGGAAATGGACGAATTGGTTTCAAACAAGTCAATATGTTGGCTGATCATTTACGACAGCATGTTGACCAATTTCTGCGACAAGGTAATCATCAATTACAGGACCTTCTTCCGCACGATCATGTTTTTGGAAGTGGAGGAGATTTCTGCAAAACTATTCATGCAAGTACTGCCGCCGCAATTATCGCAGCACCAGTCTTAAGAATATGTAAAACCGGAACAACAAATGTCACTTCCTATCATGGGAGTGCTCAGGTAATGAAAGAATTTGGCTATACCACTCATAACTTGAGTATCAAGCAAATCAATAACGAACTTCTCGATTATGGGTTTGCATTTGTTCCTCTTTCCGCGCTTGACTTTCCTTATTCTGATGCCTTAAAAGCGGCAAGAGGGCAACTATGGTATCAAGCGAAAAGCCTTCTTGAAGAAAAGTGTGCAATAGGAGCTTCTGGCTGGCAAGATGCGGTACGTAATACAAGAATACCTTTAGACATCTTTAAGATCGTATCACCCAACGCTCAGGTACTTCATCCTCTTCATCATTCTACTGGTGTATGCCACATCGACATGATGCCCTATGTCCTTTCGCTTTACCTTCATTTGAATAGCACAGGTATTATCGTTCATAACTACGACACTATTGATGAACTGGCGAATGCATCCAGTAATCCTATCCCTGACACTCCCAACAACCTCATTATTCAGGTAGAAGCAGATGCTATTCGTATCGCCGAATGTTCACCTGAAGATTTAGGCTTTGCGCGGGCCAAACTCAGCGATATCCAGGAAGTGGAAGATTTGGTTGCTACGAATGAAGACTTTTGGCGCATCATTTCAGGAGTAGAAACAGGACCAAAGCGAGACTTTCTCGTTGCCAATGCAGCACTGTTGCTTGTTGCAGGTCACAAAATCCCTACTTCTCAGGATGAAGAGCTGATAGAACAGATAAAAAGTGCTATCTCGGTTGTGGAAGAACTTATTGACTCGCACAAAGCTGAAGAGAATTTTCAACAACTGCTTGGGGTACACAACTACATAACCTAACACATGAGGAAGAGAGAACAGGGACTCCACCCTAGCAGTAAATTGACTTCACTGTCTATCCGTTTGTATACTTAATAAGCGTGTATGTGCAGCTACAATACAAAGGATAAAAGGTTATGAGTAGAGTGCAACAGCCTGAGAGCGATCAGGTTGGGTCCGTTGAAATGCATGGCATCGACGCTATTGACCAGCAGGAACGTCACGGGAAGCCGTTTGAATTGTTTTGGGTCTGGTTTGCTAGTAACATCAGTATTTTAGGAGTCGTCTATGGCGCGAGCTACCTGGCAGGGAACGGCCTGAACCTGTGGCAAAGCTTAGTGATCGGGTTGCTTGCAACCGCGATATCATTTCTTTTCGTCGGCCTTCTAAGCGTCCCCGGCGTCTGGGGTGGTGCACCTATGTTGACGCTTTCGCGGGCTGTTTTCGGAACACGAGGAAATATTGGTCCGACACTGGTGAGTTGGATTAGTCTAGTTGGCTGGGAAACTATTCTCGTTATCGCCTCTACAGAAGCATTGCTAGAACTTTTGCAAGTTCTGCACATTCAAACAAATTCTGTCTGGACTGTCGTGAGTATTCTCGTCCTGTCGGCGGCAGTGGTGGCTTGTGGCTATTGGGGACATGCAACACTCGTCTGGCTACAGCGTGCTGCGACATGGGTATTCGGCATCCTGACGATTATCATTATTGCCTTCATTATTCCTCAGACTAATTGGCAAAAGCTTTTCAATCAGCCTGCTGCCTCCTGGAATACAGGCGTGATAACAGCCTTTGTCATCATCATGGCGGCAACCGGAATCGGCTGGATCAATTCTGGCGCGGATTACGCTCGCTACCTGCCACATAGGAGTTCTGGACGCGCAATCACTTTCTGGACTGTGCTCGGTGGCACGTTGCCTCTCTACCTCTTGATGATTGTTGGCGTCCTGCTGGCTTCCTTTAAGGCTGATACATTGACAGCGACCGACTCATTCGCTCCTCTCCGTGAGGCACTTCCATCCTGGCTGGCTATTCCATATCTGCTGACAGCTATCGGTGGTCTACTGGCTGGTGCCGCACTCGATATCTATTCGTCTGGTCTCAATCTGCTAGCCCTTGGTATCGGGATCAAGCGTCAGTACGCGGTACTCATCGACGGTGTCCTGATGGTGATTGGCTCTCTCTATGTTTTGTTGATTCGCAATGACTTCCAAGGTGCGCTCACCAGCTTCTTGCTGTTACTAGCCGACGGCCTGACTGTCTGGGCCGCGATATTCCTGGTCGATATGATCTGGCGTCGTGGCTATGACACAAAGAGCTTGTATGTATTAGGTAGCACAAGTGCTTACTATTATAACGGCGGCTTCAACATTCCTGCCTGTATTGCCTGGGTAGTCGGCGTGGTTGTGGGCCTGCTCTTCACTACATCTAGCTTCTTTAATGGACCACTCGCTAAAGGAATTTTTGCGAGCACTAGCTTAGGATATCTCTTAGGTGGCGCAGTAAGCATCGTCCTCTACCTTGCATTGAGGCCGATCTTTACGACCAAGAAGGTCGCTAATGTAGAAGAAAAACCTTCTGTAGATGCCTGAAGGAAATAGAGACGCGGTTGGCTCAAGTAGTCATATCCTTTATCATCAGCAAAACACTCACAATTTTGTATCACGATGCAGCTTAAAGAAGAAAGGTTGCTCAACTCCCTTGAGGTCCATTATCCCTAATAGAGTATCTGAATCAATGAGACGAAATGTGTCGTAGATTGGCAGATTGTCGTAAATCATCGAGGCACTGACTTTCCCCCGATACTCAATCATACGCACACGTGCTTTGGCCTTCCGGGTCTGCAACACAAAACGTACTGCAAGCAATGCTTGTCGCAATAGCTTGATGCGTGGAATGGGCAGTTTCAGCGCAAGCGAAAATGGAAGGAGTTTAGGATCGAGCGCAAAAAGCTGACCACGACTATCAGAAAAGAGCAGGGGATGCACATGATCACGATCTATAAACTCTTTCCCATACCAGCCAAATGTTTCTAACAATCCATCCAACGGATGATGGGTAGAGATTTCAGTACCGTGCCACCTACCAATCATGGTGTCGATATTCACAATAGGAAGGGCATCACACAAATCAAGTGCCTCTTGCAGGCTCATACTGTTTTTGTTTGCGTGCTCTCGAAGCGATGTTACGTGCTCAGTGTCTGTCATATACTCTCCTCTAGCAGCGAGACGAGATCATCTCTAAAAATACTAGATCGGCTCACTGCCTTATTTTAACACATCGCCATTCTACAAAAAGGTGATACGATACGAAGATATGAAAGTTAAACGAAAATGAGTAATGTATTGAACTTTCTAGCATGACGATGGAAAACAAAGAACTGGAACAAGAAGCCTCCGAAAAAAAGAAGCGTGACTCCTATGGAGCTTTGCACCTGCGTGATTTTCGCCTTCTGCTCGGTAGCGTCTTTCTCATGATGTTTGGACAGCAAATGCTGACGGTTGCTATCGGATGGGAGTTGTACAACCGTACTGGCTCCGCACTCGTACTTGGTGGAATAGGATTAGCACAGGTGGTTCCGCTCATTATCCTTTTCTTGCCAGCCGGATACGCAGCCGACAACATCAGCCGCAAGTACATTCTCATTGTCACTCAAACACTCTCACTACTAGCCTCGCTAGGTCTAGCCACACTCTCTTTTCAACGTGGCCCTCTGCTATGGATATATGGGTGTCTCATTCTACTAGGTGCGGCTCAATCTTTCAGTGCTCCTTCCAGTTCCGCAATCGTTTCGCAGGTAATACCTGAGCAGGCATTTGAAAATGCCATAACGTGGCGCAGTAGTGCTACGCAGTTATCCGCAGTCCTGGGACCAACGACTGGTGGTTTTTTGATCGGGGTGTTTAGAGGTGCAAGTGATGTCTATATACTCAGTGCCGTCTGTTATCTCATCGTCATCACATTCCTACTTTTCATGCACGTTGGACCACAAAAAGCGTCTTCTGCCTCAAATAGAAAGCTGAGCTCGTTAATTGACGGAATTCGTTTTTTAGGACGCACGAAGGTCATGTTAGCAGCAATCACGCTCGACCTGTTTGCAGTCCTGCTAGGTGGTGCCGTCACGCTACTACCTATTTTCGCAAAAGATATTCTCCATGTGGGACCATTCGGTCTAGGAACTCTACAAGCTGCATCATCAATTGGAGCAGTGAGCATGGCACTCACACTGGCACATCGACCAGCGTTTAAGAGAGCTGGTCCAGTCTTGTTACTGGCAGTAAGCGGATTTGGAGTTGCAACAATCATCTTTGGCCTCTCGCACTGGTTCTGGCTCTCTTTCTTGATGCTACTTATCCTGGGCGCGCTTGATAACATTAGCGTTGTCATTCGCGCCACACTCGTTCTTGTGCGCACGCCCGACGAAATGCGAGGACGTGTTGGTGCCGTCAACTCGCTTTTCATTGGCACTTCCAACCAACTTGGTGGCTTTGAATCGGGCGTAACCGCACAATTGCTCGGCCCCGTTGGTTCAGTTGTTCTTGGTGGAATTGGCACGATACTCATTGTGGTACTCGTAGCTATCCTCTGGCCGGAAATGTGGCGTCTTAGTACCTTACGAGAGTAGTATCCATTTACAATCAGACATTTGTTAAAGCTAGGAAAAAGAAATGCAACCAAAACCAGAAAACTTTGGTACCTATTATGCTGAGGCATTTAAAGATTCGCATGTCGTTGAAGCATATCGCTTTCGCCCTCCTTATCCTCAGGAGGTTTTTGCTATGCTTGCCTCACTCATTGTTGATGAGCCGAGAGCGGTTCTTGATGTTGGCACAGGCTCAGGTGACATCGCTCGTCCTCTCGTTGAACTTGTCGAACGAGTCGATGCCGTTGATTTTTCACAAAATATGATCGAACAGGGCAAGCAGTTGCCAAACGGGAACTCTCCACAACTTCACTGGATATATGGAAAGGTAGAGGAGGTACCACTTGCTCCTCCCTATGCCCTCATTACAGCAGGATCAAGTATCCACTGGCCTGTGTGGGAAGTTGCGTTTCCACGCTTTCATAGCATGCTTACCCCTCATGGCTTCCTTGCACTGATTTACCGCAGAACGTTGCCTATGCCGTGGGATACCGAAATCAGAAAGCTTCTCTCGCAATTTTCGGATCGTCCGGGTCATAGAGGATCGAATGCGATAAAAGAGCTAGAGGCGCGAGGCTTCTTTCGCAGACAGGGAGAGAAGGAAACCACCTCCATTCCTTTTTTTCAGTCGCTCGATGACTATATCGAGGGCCTACACTCGCGAAGCACCTTCTCCAGGGAACGTATGGGGAAGCAGAAAGCGACTGACCTCGACAAGCAAATACGAACCCTTCTACTACAGTTTCACCCTGACGGCATCCTGCCTCTCCAGGTTGTCGCTACGGTTACATGGGGCACACCCGTGATACCATTCAAATAAATAAAACTCATGGACGCCCACAACACGCACCACGGACGCCCACAAGGGGCTACCCTACTATACATGACGTGACACCGCGTGCTCCGCACGCAAAAGCGGTATATGGTAGGGTAGCCCCTTGTGGGCGTCCGTGGGTCTCTATACACCATGTGTCACCGCTATACACCATGTGTCACCGCCACAAGCAAACCTACCAGCAACGTGACGCGATTCGGTACAGACGACAGGAGTACGTATTCATTAGCAGTATGCGCCCCACCTCCGAGCGCACCAAGACCATCAATAGATGGGCAGCCTTCTGTCGCCGTGGTGCAACAATCTGATGCTCCTCCCCTTGTCTCAGGGTCAAACGATGTATTGAGCATATGTTCAGCAATCAACTGAACTTGGGAGGCCATGAACAGGCTCTTTTCAGTCGCTTCCATCGGCTGCATCCAATCGGGTTCAGGACGCAGTGTAAGCTTCACATCTGGTACGATCTGTTTCTGTAACAACTCGTGCCAGTAGCGTTCAGCTTCGAGACGGTCCTCTAAACGGAGGAAGCGCAGATCAAAGATAATCTCGGCAAAATCTGACACGATATTCGCCCGTGAGCCGCCCGTTATGGGACCCGCATTGATCGTCATACCTTCACGCCATCCCATTAATTGCTGAGCCTGAACGATCTGGTGTGCAAGTTCTAGCACAGCATTACGCCCACTCTCAGGACTACTTCCCGCATGGGCCGCCACTCCATGAGCCGTGAGCCTATATTGTACACAGCCCTTACGTCTCGTAACCACATTCCCAATAGAACCTGCCCCTTCCAACCCTAGCACAAGCGGAGAATAATCCCTAGCGATTTGCTGAATTAGCTCAACGTGATAGCGAGAAGAAATTTCTTCGTCCGGTACAGACACAAAAAGAATTGTAGAAAAATTTTTATAGTCCTGCTGTTTGAGGACCTCTAAGGCATAGATACCTTGAAGCAGCCCCGCTTTCATGTCCACCGTCCCTGGACTGTAGAACCTTTCTCCTTCGAGGCGCGTGCGTGACTGCGCGACACCGACAGGATGAACAGTATCGTGATGCCCAAGTAGAAGGCATACAGGAGCCGAGGGTGTATCTCCGGTAAGCGTTCCCACGACGGCGTTGCCACGTGAGTGTTCCACAATTGATATCTGCATGCCTACCTGTTGAAGTAGGGTCGCAAGATGGTCTGCCATCTCATTCAGTCCATGTGGATTGTCTGACGGCGATTCAGTGAGACAGAGTGTTTGTAAGTCCTGAAGAAAGCGCGGCATGGCATCCTCTATATAAGGAATGCTACTACTCACGAGCGTATGAATAATTTCGTCTGATGCATCTTGAGACTCTTCAAGAGATGGGGACTGATTTTTATTTGGATGGTGCATAGAGCTTTCATCTCCCAATACTTTTGCCATAATGGTTGTAAAATCATTCTATGATTACGCACAACTTTTCTACCACTAAATACTCATACTATTTTACAGCGGCAAAGAAAAGCACTTTTAGTGGAGAAAGGCTTGTCACCATCGCTAAGAGCAAAGACGTGAATAAAGTAGTGCTACTTTCTCTCCTAGAAAAATAGTATTGGAGATAATGATGAAATACAAAGAACTTATCAAAACAGTGAGGATTATACGGATTGAGGAAGATACATAGATAAAATGGGCGTTACTGGTATCGAACCAGTGACCTCTTCGGTGTGAACGAAGCGCTCTCCCACTGAGCTAAACGCCCTTGCTGTTGATAGATGAAACTATAGCATTAGAGGGATGGAATGTCAAGCATGTAACTTCTATGCAAGAGTATACGTACTATAGACAGGAATGAACGTTTGCTCTACAAAGATTTTTATATGTAGAACCTGTTATTATGAGAAGTATATGAAGGATTGTGAGGCGTCAAGTGAAAAAAACTGTTGCGAAATGGTTTGTCGGTGCTATTGTGCTACCAGCCGTTATGCTTGCTTTACGTAAGCGCATCAATTCGCTGATCGACGAAAAGTTGTAGTATACAGATGACCAAAAGAAGGGCGGTTTTTGTGAATGATTGAGAAACAGCCGGGAGTTTGTGTGAGTGTTATTTTTTTT
>CAXUHF010000048.1:19791-35872 GCA_964250765.1 uncultured Ktedonobacteraceae bacterium
GCCGTTTTGTAACATTGCCCAAAAAAGGCCCTTCTTTTGGTCATCTGTATATGTTTTAAACAAACAACGGCTCCATACTTAGCCGATCAACCATTTTCTGCATCTCTTCATCAGATGGTCCTGCTTGAAAACGACTTGCTGCATCTAGCACCTTGGGCAGTATGGAAATATCGCCTACGGTGTTTAAGAAGACTCCTGGCTGCTTCAGCACCCAATGCACTGCCAAATCTATATCATGCTGCTCTGTGAGTGGTTGGTACCATGTAGCTTGTGTATGTTCGCGTCCTAGCCACGGCTTGTAGGCGATAGATTTAATTGTTTGTACCGCTACATTTCGTTGTTGGCACGTTGCAACTAACTCTCGAAAATTCTCTGCATAGTACGGATTTTGCATGGTGACATAGTTATATGGAAGCAGAACAGAATCAAAGTCGAAGCGTCCAAGGCTACGACGATGTGTAGCAGCGATTTGCAACCCATGTCCTGTGACACCTATCGCTCGTACCAGGCCCTCTTGCTTTGCCTCCAAAGCAGCTTCAATCACTCCATCAGGACTGAGTGCAATATCCCATTCAATAGGATCGGCAAGATTGTGCAACTGCCATAAGTCAACATAATCGACACGCATACGTTCAAGGGAACGATACAGTTCCTCTTTTGCCTTCTTCGCTGTTCGTTCACCAGTTTTTGTCGCAAGAAAGAAGTCTGCACGGCGCGTTCTTAACCAGGGAGCGATACGTCGCTCTGCATCACCATAACTTGAAGCTACATCTATATGGTTTACTCCGTATCGCAAAAGCACTTCCAGAGTTTTATCCGCGTCCTCTTGTGAAACTGAGCCCAGAGCAGCTGCCCCAAAAAGAGTACGTGTACTCATATGCCCACTACGACCAAAGGGTTGTGTTGCAATCGTCGCCATATCTTCTCCAATTCGATTTGTGAAAAATAACGCTCTATGAGCATAGCACGTAGAGCAGAGAGAAGAGGGATACAATCAAGAAGAACGCTTCACCTATGCACAACGGACGCCCGCACTTGCACAACGGACGCCCGCACTTGCACAACGGACGCCCACAAGGGGCTACCCTACTATACAACACTCCTGCATGCTCCGTATGCTGTGTATAGTAGGGTAGCCCCTTGTGGGCGTCCGTGGGTCCCAAAATCCAATCTAATTGCGCGTATTTAAACAGTATTCCTGCTATATCGTCTAGCGTCGTATTGTACGATCATCTGACGCGGGAGGCCAATTCTGCTGTGGTGGAAATGATTGTTGATTCCATTCAGGTGTATTTCCTTGCTGTTGCGATTGAAATTGTCGTGGCTGAGGCTGTGGTTGATATTGACCTTGCTGAGGATTCTGTGGTTGCTGATATTGACCCGGCTGAGGGTTTTGGGTCCATTGCTGATATTGTCCTTGTTGAGGATTCTGTGGTTGTTGATACTGATTTTGCGAGAAAGGTGCGTTCTGCTGCTGCCATGACTGTGGCACATTCTGCTGTCCCAAGTCCTGACCACCCGTTTGAGTAACCACAGCAGCACGTGCTTTGCGATCATTATTAAGATGGCGCCACACATATAGTGCAACAAGAATAACAACTGCAACAAGGATAACCACGTCAAGGCTATGAAAGATAGGACTCAACGTATCAAGGTGATTACCTAGCTGTATACCCACAAAAGCGAGCACAATACACCAGGGAAAAGAACCGAGAAAGGTATAGATGCAAAACTTTACAAACGGCATCTTTGAAATGCCCGCAGGAAGGGAAATATAGGTGCGCACAACAGGAAGGAGACGTGAGAAGAAAGCAGTCGCACTTCCCCAACGTTGGAAGAATGCATCAGCCCTGTCTGCGTCGTGCTGAGAAATGAGCAGGTAACGTCCGTATTTTAGCATTAAAGGCCGACCACCACTATAGCCTATACCATATGCGGCAATTGAACCAATAAGACAACCGAGAGCACCGACAAGCGCAACCAATAGGAGGCTCACGGTAGAATTTGTTCCATGCAGAATTCTTCCACTTGCAATCATAATACCGGCAAGTGGCATCACGATTTCACTCGGAAGAGGAATACAGCAACTTTCGATTGCCATAGCGAGAAGTATACCAAATAAACCAGTCGCAACATACAGATTTGTAATAAGAGTTGTAAGTGTATCAGTTATATGTGATAACAATGAAAAGCCTCCCTTGTAAACATACGCTTTTGACTATACTAGCATAGTTTACGGAAAGAGGCTATAGAAGTTGTACAAAAAGAACTAGTGGGCTATTTATTCCCCTTCATCGTCTTCATCGAAGCGAGAAGAACGACGCACTGTAGGCGTATCAAGTTGCTGTGCAAGCTCTTGACGCAGAGGATCGTCCTCATACATATAAGGAGCACGACGCACAAGTGGCCTATTCATGTTGCCCGTTGTATCTCCTGCCACTGGACGTTGCTCGTACTCTTGAGCAGAACGAGCTGATTGCTGCTCTGACTGAGTTGGCCGTCGAACGGGACCTGTTTGAGGAAGGTGATGCGAAATATAATCTGTCTGTGGTTCTCTTCTTTGAGACCTTCCAGTTTGCTCACCCTCAAAGGGCAGAGAACGACTCTCAGCGTGTTGTGATGGCGTCGAATCAACAATACGTCGTGCTGGTCGTTGTGAAGGTGCTTGCGGTGGTAATTGTCTTGAAGGACGGGGTGATCTAATACTCGTTTGATCGCTTTGCTTTGCTAATGCCTGATTGGGACGGACTGATAAGCCTCGTTTCGGATTGTTTGTTGGTATAACATCTACCTCTTCATCTTGCCGCTGCTTCGCAGCCTCCAGACGTGCAGTGCGCAAAGCTTCCGAACGATGATGACTAAGTGCAGAAGTTGACTCATAGCCAGTTGCATTGATTTTTTTGGTGGTTGGACGTAAGACAGTTGTTTCTTTTCCTTTTGGTCGAGCCTGTTGTGTTCTTTGAGCTGGTATATACGTACCTTGTTGCGGTACTGGTAATCGCTCAGAATTTCGACTTCCTCGATTTTGCTGTAAGGCTTCCTGCCGTTGTGGTGGCGGCGCAGGAAGCGCACGCGGTTGTCGAGGAGCATATACCTCTTCATCTTGCCAATCATCTTCAAAAGTCTCGTCCGTTACGACATAGCTTTCTACTTCGCGCGGTCTTTTTGCTATACGAGCAGGAATATCGGGGTAGTCATTTTCTCGTGCCAGTGCAATTTCTTCTTGTTCTTCGGTCTGAAGACGGTCATCATGACGCTTCGAGAGGTAAGAAAATAGCGTGAGGGAAATGGGGATGCTGAGAAGCAAGGCTGCTAAACCACCAATCAAACCACCGAGGACCCAGGAGTTGAGCGTATTACCATACCAAAGAACTACTGCGGCACCAGCAATGAGTACCAATGCTACGGCAACAGCCTTCATATGCTTCCTTTCTTCGCTTCCACTCTACGCAGGCGTAACAATTAATTTGTGCTATAGGATATACTCTTACAGCGAAGTATAGCACTCTTGGAGAAAGAGTTCAAGAGGAAGAGCCGCAAAATGGGCATTAATAGCGAAAATAGATGCAGAGACTCAAAAGAGGCTAAGCGCGTTACCTACAAATGCTTATTTTCTTGTAGGTTGAACGCGCTTTTCTTTATTACTCATTATGAGAGCAGAGGAAAAGAGGTGATGAAGTATTGAGCAAGCTAAGACTGTTGCGAACAATCAGGCAGCATTACCGCACTGACGGAAAATCGCTACTACTTTTCCTTGCACCTGCCACTCACGGTCCCAGATGTTGCGCGGAATCAGAATTGGATCTAACTCTGAGTTCGCAGGCTGCAAACGCACTCGGTCATGGTCTTTTTCCTGAAAGAAGCGTTTTAGTGTTGCACTACCCTCAACACCTTCCTGCATGTGAACGGCGACAACGATATCACCATTTTGACAGGTCGATTGTGGCTTGACTACTACATAATCTCCATCACAAATGTGATCTTCGATCATCGAGCGACCTTTCACAACCAAGGCGAAGGCGTTTTCGGCATCCACAAGACCTGTGCCAACGCTAATCGTTTGCTGCTCCTCTGATGGAAAGATATCTAAAGGCTGACCAGCAGCAATAGTTCCCTTGATCGCCACACCATTGTTTGGCTTGGTCAACTTGATGCCACGGCTCTTCTTTTCTTGCCGTGAAATCATACCTTTCTTTTCCAAGATAGTAAGATGATAATCTACATGCCCAGTACTGGCAATGTTCATCGCCCGCCCAATTTCTCTGTTGGTGGGGGGCATACCCTCCGCTTTGATGTATTTCTCTATAAAATCGTACATCTTGCGTTGTATTTCACTAGCTTGCTCTGCCGACATGGATTCGCTCCTGCCTTTCTAATACACACCTACCTCTATCTTTTCCCTACCCCACCACCCGTTACCGCCCGTCTTTCATCATCTGCATGTGTACTGCCATGATATGCAAAAGAACTTTCTCTTTCACATAAACACGACAACAAACCGCTTTTTTTGATAAAAAACTAGAACGGCTATTCAAGAAAATGATACCACAACAGGACAAGCAATACAAGCTTTTTTGGAACGGATTTTCAGAAATTCTTTTCGTATTTTCTTATGAAAAGGGACTAGGAATACTACGACGATTTTGTTATACTCCACTCAGGAAAACGTGGGACAGATTGGTCAATGCATCAAAAACGTCAAAGTATTTGCGCCCGACACTACAAGAGGTGTACAATAGTCGTAATACCTATTCGACGGATGTAGGGACTACGAAAGAGAGTCAAAAGAACATGGTTGAGATGACAGTTGAGAGCGTGCGAATAAACCTGGCTACGCAACAGCGGGTGGTCATCTTGAAAGCAACGAAGCAAGAACGCTATTTGTTTATCTGGATAGCGCAAGCAGAAGCATATGCGATTGCCGTCGAACTTCAAGGAACTACTTCACCACGCCCACTCACGCATGATTTACTGAAAAACGTTATCGGTGAATTAGGCGCAAATATGGAAAGTATCGTGATCTCCGATCTCATCGACGAAATTTTCTATGCACGTCTTGTGCTCGACGTATCTGGTAGACACGTTGAGGTTGATTCACGTCCGAGTGATGCTATTGCGCTCGCTGTTCGTGCGAAGACGCCTATTTTTGTGGAAGAGAGTGTGCTAGAGCGTGCTGGCGTTGCTTTGGAGTCAAACGACGATCCTCAGAAACCATTGGCACGGTCTGAGCAAAAGCGTGGGGAAGTGAGTAAAGAGGAAGAGGCAAATCTGGATGCATATCGTGATTTTATCAACACACTCGACGTACTAGATGAGTTTGGGAAAGACTAAGCTGACCTCTCAAACTCTTTTGTTTTCTAGCAACTACCCCAATCGTTTCAGTGTGCCTTGAAAAGCACTTTCAACGAATGTACAACGATACGCGAAACAACACCGTAGGCAAGAATTGCCAGTAACGTGTATAACTCGACTGTGAAAAGTAGGGGAATGGCTAGCTGTAAGAAGAGGACACGGAATGGCAGTACAAACACATTACTCACCTCATAAACTGCCCCAACCCAGGCGTTGTCAGAGGAAATGCTCAATAGCTTGAGTAAGAAGCGAAACAACAGCAACGTTTGAATTGCAATAAAGCACATCCCGATAGCAAGCGGTACCATGTTTCTGTGTGCTCTTTTTTGTTGAGGCACGCGGTTTACCACCTCTGGCTGTGCTATTGGTACATTTTCACCTAAAAAACTTGGCTTCGCAGGCAAGACAGGATACGAAGGAACGAAAGGCTGCATATGTTGTTGAGAACTGCCTTGTATGAACGAAGGTTGCTGGACGTAGTGATGTGGAAACGGTTGTGTCGATGTTTTCGGAGAAGGCACCTCATCTTCATTAGATGGTAAAACAGTGTTTGGGATAGTAGGAACAAACGCATCAACATCCGCACGACGCATAGGCTCAGTAGGCTCGTCGTGCTCATCTGTAGATGTTGTATCTTTCTGCTGAAAGCTGCGCGGCTCGTTTAGCATCGGTTCGTACTCCCATAACAATCCGCTTGATTATACATTACCGTAGCGAGCTAACACATCGTCATATGTTTCTCTATGTTCCATGAGGAGTATTCGCTCCTCATCTATCAATAGTACGGCAGGACGCGGAACGAGGTTGTAGTTACTCGCCATTGGCAAGCAGTACGCGCCAACCGTTGGAAGCAAAAGATACTCGCCCTCTTGCATACGTGGCAATTGTACTCTCTCAATGAGCATGTCACCTGATTCACAGTACCGTCCAGAGATACAAACTGTCTCCTCAGCAGGTCGAGCAATATCTTCTATAGGTAGGGCGGTGTAAGCAGCACCATATAAAGCTGGACGAATGTTATCCGCCATACCGCCATCAACAAAGAGATAAGTAACACCGCTAGCAGTAGTTTTCTGTGCTCCTATGCTGTAGATAGCCACTCCTGCACGCGCAATAATTGAGCGACCCGGTTCAAGAATGAGCGTAGGGGCAGGAAGAGCCTTACCGCTTTGCGCTATACTTTGCTGCATACTTGCATCTAATGCCTGTGCCAAACTTTCAATGGATGGAGTTGATGTTATATTCATTGTATCAATCGTCTCAATAGCCCATCCACCGCCAGGACTCACTTCTTCGGGCCACCATCCTGTCTCATCATGTATCTCGTCTGCAAGTCGAAGCAGACACGCTAAACATTCTTGATAAGGTCGTACCTCGCGTAGCATCGTTCCCGTGTGAGCATGTAACCCTACAAGACGTAACTGCGTTTCCTGTAAGATATGCTTACTCGCCGCCATTGCCTCGGCAAGAGCGAAACCGAATTTAGAGGAGGCATGTCCCGTTTGTAAATAACGATGCGTATCCGTTTCTACTTCAGGAGCAACTCTCAGTAAGACAGCAGGATGTATATGCAGTTCCTCTGCAAGACGTGCTACTCGTTCTATCTCACTCCAATTGTCCAAGATGATACGACCTACCCCTAGCTTGAGTGCTGCCTGTAGTTCCGCCTCAGATTTATTATTACCGTGAAACGAAATGTGCTCCATTGGAAATCCTGCTCTTTGTGCCACCGCTAATTCTCCGCCGGACACGATATCTAACCCAAAGCCCTGCTCTGCCATCATCTGTGCAACAAGTGGTGAAATATACGCTTTGGACGCGTACAGCATATGGACATCGGATGCGTGATAGTACGTCTTAAACGCTTGCTGATATCGTTGACAAGCATCAATAATTGTCGCTCGATCAAAGATGTAGAGCGGCGTGCCATAGTGTTTTGCGAGTTCTTGTAGAGAGTGATCGGCTATATGAAGCGCATTAAAAGAAATAGTAGTGGTAATAGGCAATAGACGGGAGATTGCGAATGATACATTACTCATAGGATTGTGTTCCTCATGTCAAAAAAGGGTCTTCGTCCTTCCGGGGAAACAGGGAGACCGCAAGG
Organism: uncultured Ktedonobacteraceae bacterium; assembly: GCA_964250765.1. Lineage (GTDB taxonomy): Bacteria > Chloroflexota > Ktedonobacteria > Ktedonobacterales > Ktedonobacteraceae > JBBQVS01. Next base: position 27,248 of record CAXUHF010000048.1, read on the forward strand.
GTCTCCCCTACACGTAGAGTTTCACGAACATGTAGGGAGACCCGAACCGCATTCGGGGAATGATAAAGGTAGCGGTCTCCCTGTATTTTCATGAGTTCCCTCAGAAGGATGGACAACCTCAAAAAACCGTGCTTTCTCCATGCTATCACACTGTGCTACAATAAATGAGAATAGTTGGAGATGATAAGGAGAAGGTTTTTAGATTTATGACACAGATTGACGACCGCACACAGGAGCAGCAGACATCTCAAGACAAGAGAGTGCCACGTTTGCGCTTCGCTCCCAGCCCTACCGGATTTCAGCACATTGGTGGCTTTCGCACCGCACTCTTTAGCTGGCTCTATGCCCGCCATACCGGAGGTCAATTTATTCTCCGTATCGAGGATACGGATGAAGCACGCACAGTAGTAGGAGCGGTCGATTTTCTCTTCGAGGGCTTAAATTGGTTTGGCATGAATGTTGATGAGGGTCCAATTATTGGTGGTCCTTATGGCCCTTACTATCAGACACAGCGTAAGGCTCTCTATCAGCAGTATGCTAACCAGCTCATCGAGTCGGGTCATGCCTATCCCTGCTACTGCACACCAGAGCGACTCGATGCGATGCGTAAGGCACAAGAGGCCCAGAAGTTGCCTCCGCGCTACGACCGTCACTGTCGCTACTTAACGAAAGAACAGCGAGCTGCAAACGAAGCTGCTGGTCTCACATGGACCGTGCGCTTTGCAATGCCACTTGACGGCGAGACGGTCGTACACGATGAGATTCATGGCGATATGGTTTTCAAAAATGAAAATCTGGATGACATGATTATTCTCAAGACAAGTGGCCTTCCTCCTTACCATTTAGCCCACCTTGTCGATGACCATTTCATGGAAATTACTCACGTGTTGCGCGGCGATGAGTGGATATCAAGTTCGCCACTGCATGTGCAGCTATACAATGCACTTGGGTGGGAGGTCCCGCTCTTCTATCATGTTCCCACGGTACTGGGAAAAGACAAAAAAAAGTTGAGTAAGCGTAAAGATGCACCCGCTTGGTCAGACTTGCAGAAGGTCGGCTATCTTCCAGAAGCGGTGTTTAATTTCATGGCGTTGCTTGGCTGGTCTTATGATGACAAGACAGAGATACTTACACGCGAAGAGTTGATTCAGGCATTCTCGCTGAAACGTATTGGTATCGCCTCTGGCATTTATGACCCTGAGAAGCTAACGTGGATGAATGGCGTCTATATTCGCAATTTGTCACTTGATGAGCTCACACAGCGCACACTACCATATCTGGAACGTCCAGAAGCAGAGGGCGGACTTCCTGATAGCGTGAGACGACCACTCGACCCTGCATACACGAAACAGGTGCTAACACTTGAGCAAGAGCGACTCAAAACGCTGAGCGATGCAACGAAGGCACATTTCTTCTTTGAGGATGAACTGACATATGATGCACCGATGCTCATTCAAAAAGGCATGGATACCGCACGGACACTCGATGCTCTCACACAAGCGCGTGACCGCTTAACAAGTTTAGAGCAATGGGAACGTTCCGTCATGGAGTCGGCGATGGACGAACTAGGCATAGCACTGAGTTTAAAGCGTGGGCAGTTCTTCGGTGCTCTTCGCGTGGCGGTTAGTGGAAGCAATGCGACACCACCCCTCTTTCCTATGATGGAGGTACTTGGACGTGAGGTTAGCATGAAACGTATCAAGCAGGCAATCGCAAAGCTGACATAGTCGTATTAATTGTGAGATAAAACAAGATAAACAGGAAATGTCAATTGTAGGGGTCTAATTCTATTACACCCTGTGAGCAACCCACAAATGTTGAAGGATATATGCTAACGTTGCAACATACCCCAAGCATAGTTAATTGCCAAAAGGGTGTAATAGAATTAGACCCCTACAATTGACATTTCCTGATTACTTTGTCAAACCACATAATTATGGCCCCTACAGGATATTAAGAAGAATTCCATGATTAACAAAGATTATATTCTTCGCATGGCGGAGAAATTTGGTCGGGCACTGGCAATTATTCTTCGCTTGCGTGAATATAACAAGCACGAAGAGGCACTGATTTATGCCGATGATATGCTGCTCCAAATGACAGGACTTACCTCAAGCTTCATCAATTCCGTTTCTGACGACATGCTTATACAAGCAATCTCCCCGCTAGGTATGCTGAATGTAGACAAATGCCTGTGGATTGCAGTGTTGCTTAAAGCCGAGGGCGAGATATATCAAGAGGTTGGTAATAGCAACGAAAGTTATTATCGCTATCTTAAATCGTTAGGGTTGTACTTGCTTGCTCTTTCGCATGAAGCAACTGTGCAAGATACCACCCTGTATAACGATATCGAAGAGCTACTTAACAAACTCGAAGATTATGAGTTACCACTTTTCATGAAAGAAAAGCTTTTTCCCTACTATGAGCAAATTGGAAAATATGATAAAGCGGAAAATATACTTTTCGAGATTGTAGAAGCGGATACAGCAAATAATGTAATTGTTGAGCGCGGCTTGGCTTTTTATAGACGCCTACGTGCAAAAAATGATGCTGATTTGCTGCAAGGTAATCTTTCAAGAGAAGAGGTCGAAGAGGGATTAGCCCAACTCGAAACACAAGCACACTAGACAAATAACCACCCTATACATTACACTTATTTAACGCTCACTTAACAACGAGTGAGTAGATTGAAAAGTAGGTGGTTTCGGTGGCTACATCAACACAGAAAGTTTTTTTACCCAGGAGAGGTTCAAACGTGTCATCAGTACAATCAACGCAAGTTGCTCGTTCTACAGTTACTGATTCGTGGCGGTGGATGTGGCCCGATATTCTGATGCGCATTCTTCCAATGGGAGCCGTTCCCTTTCTCTATATTGCCTTTTTGCACCTCCCTCTATCATTTTTAGGCTTAACCCTACACGATGTACCACAACAACTTATAATAGGACTTGTTGTAGGAACTGCAATGGCTGCATTTGCCGCAACCTATCGTATGCTTATTGTCGGACCGTGGTTTCGCTGGCCCACACTCAACGACCACTTGTTTCAAGGTGTTTTCTACTTACTCATCAATGGACCAGTCGAAGAGCTTTTCTTTCGCGGCTTTATGCTAGCAGCTGTAACACAGTGGACAGGACAACTCTGGGTGGGATGGCTAGTAAGTACAGCCGCGTATACGCTATACCATCGTCTTGGCAAATGGAGTTGGCGTAGTGTTGGCGGTGTAGGACTCGCTAGTCTTGTGTTTAGCCTCGTCTATCTCGCGCAACCAAATCCACGTTCTCTACTAGCCGTTATCATCATCCACGGCTTCACAACAAGCGGTTTTTTGAGTTGGGGCGACGAAGTGTTGTATCGCAGGTGGAAATATCGACAATCTCGGCTAGGATAAGAGTCCAACAAGCCATACAATCCGCATTCTTTTGAGTCATTTGTGCGTTCTTTAAGAGAGAAGATACAAATTATGTATCTTCTCTTTAACTATTTTCCTACGTCGTTACCTTAGCAGTACCAATTCGTCTTGCCATTGAGATACAATATAGCAAGAAGTATCTACCAAATAACATATACTTTCTTTTTATAGTTTTCGGAGGTCCATTTCTTTGAAAATCGTTGTTACCGGAGGAGCGGGTTTTATTGGCTCCAACTTATGTGCACGGTTGATTGACGAAGGGCATACTGTTCTATGCGTCGATAACCTGCTTACTGGCTCTACTCAAAATATTGAAGCACTACGCAATCATCCACAATTCACATTTATTCAACATGATGTCACTCAGCCATTTCCTTTTGAGGCTGATGCAATCTTTCATATGGCAAGCCCGGCAAGTCCTGTTGGTTATATGGATCATCCTATAGAAACAATTCTGGTCAATAGTCAGGGAACGTATCAAATGCTAGAGGCAGCTAAGAGACAGCATGCAATGTTTCTTATTTCTTCCACTTCAGAAATCTATGGCGATCCGTTAGTTCATCCACAAACCGAAGACTATTGGGGGAACGTGAACCCAATTGGTCCTCGTGCATGCTATGACGAAAGCAAACGTCTTGGCGAAACATTGACGATGGAATATTATCGCCAATTTCAGGTAAATGCACGTATCGTGCGTATCTTTAACACCTATGGTCCTAACAGTCAAGTAAACGATGGACGCATGATTCCTAACTTCATCACTCAAGCTCTCAAGAACGAGCCGCTTACAATTTATGGCGATGGGAAGAAGACTCGCAGCATTTGTTATGTCAGTGATCTAGTCGATGGCCTTATTCGTGCCATGTTCCAACCTGAAACTGCTGGTGAAGTGTTTAATCTAGGCAATCCTGAAGAACATACAGTGCTTGAATTTGCACAGACTATTATCCGTCTTTGTGAGGCATCTTCTCCTATTGTTTACGAGTCGAGCCGCATCGACGATCCCGAACGTCGCCGTCCTAACATAGGGAAAGCACAGAATACGTTAAGTTGGCATGTGAACGTTCCTATGGAAGATGGACTACGGCGTACAATAGAGTGGTTTCGTAGTCATACAACTCATCTTTCAACAGTTTCCTAACGACTCTGTATGAGATTAAAATTTAGAGATAGAGATGCATATGTATGTATAACCCTACTATAAACCAGATAGGGCAAGCTGTTTCACGTCGATCACGGGCGACAGAAATTCTCGCTAGTATACGTGGACAAGTCACACTCACAAATAGTGTTGGCTTACTAGGGAGCGTCTTTGCGCTTTTTTGCCTACTTCTGCTTCCAAGCTCTTCCTATTGGAATATCCGTCTTCCCCTTTACCTGATACTTGTTCTATGGACTCTGGTACGTCCACGTGTGGCCCTCTATCTCCTTCCAATCGCTATACCTTGGGGATCACTTGACACCATCACATTCAGTTCACTTAATGCTAATAGTGCTGACATTCTTGTTATACTCCTTATCGTAAGCTGGCTGGGCAGCTTTGTGCTGCGTTCACAAGGATTACAAAGAATTGGTCCCCTGGATACAGACAAGGCACCTCTACCACGCTATCTTGTAATAGCTGCTGTGGCACTCCTTTTCGCAATGCTCGTTTCTGCTACAACAGCACAAAGTATTACAGCGAGCATAAAAGAGCTTATTAAGTGGATTGAGTTTTTGGCGGTGCTACTGTTAGGGGCAAAGTATTTACGTACTCGCAAGCAAATATGGATACTTGTTGTAATTATGTTGCTTGCTGGTGTTTCACAAGCATTTTACGGCTATGCACAAAATTTTCTCAATCTAGGGCCACAATCATTTATTCGTGATGGTGGACTACGTGTCTATGGGACGTTTAACCAGCCCAATCCTTATGCAGGATACATCAACATGTCATTGCCCATCGCACTTTCGCTGATGTTGCTGGGGCGTAACTGGGCAACACGTATTTTGGCAGGAATAGTGGCAGTCTTGCTAGGAGCGGCTGAGTATCTCACGAAATCAAATGGTGGCGAGATAGCAATCACGGTTGCTATCCTCTTCGTTTTTATTGTTGGATTTCCACAGCTTCGCAAACTAGCTGCTATCGCGGGAGTTGGCCTACTAGTTCTAATTGCAGCCCTTCTTGCAGGTGTAATTCCTCAGCGCCTTACACGACCAATATTGAGCAAGCTTGGGCTAGTTGCTATTTCGTTTACGTCTCCTAGCGCACAAGACTATTCAACAGCAGAACGCCTTGCTCACTGGATAGCTGGCATCAATATGTTCCTGGATCATCCTTTTACTGGCGTCGGTATTGGAAACTATGGAACAGCCTATGCCCCCTATCACGTCACGATCTTTGTCAACTCGCTAGATCACGCCCACAACTACTATATTAACATCTCAGCAGAGACAGGGATTATTGGCTTCACAACCTTTGTACTTCTCTTAATAGCGATGTTTGTTGCAGGAGGTCGTGCATATAGAGCTATTAGTAAAAAATATATGCAGTTAAAAGCAGAGCGAGCCATTCCAAAAGTAGGGGTATCCAGTTTAGCAATGCAGCGAGCATCAAACATACTGGGCATTTTTACCAATGATCGAGCACTAGCAATAGGGCTGCTCGCTGCTTTAATAAGCGTTTGTGTTCATAATCTCGTGGACGATCTCTATGTGCATGGAATGACTATTCTTTTCGCATTACTACTCATTGCTCTTATCCGTCTTGCAGGCGTACATTCAGAGGTGGATAGCAATGGGAGGCATGTTTGATGCAAGACAACGCTTCCAACACTCCTATAGCAAACGCAGGAAGTCAGCACGTTGAAACAATAGATCAAAAACAAGAAGCACTTTTGCAACAGGAAGAGAATGAGATTACCAGGGAGCAACTGTCACTACGTTCACGACTTCTCAATTGGCGTACTATTGTACCATTGGTTGTTGTTATTGGTCTTCTTGTCTATCTTGCACAAAAGGCACATATTGATCCTAAACAAACATGGACAACATTAAAACGAGCGAATCTGCTCTTCTTCCTGGTAGCATTTCTCATCTATTATGCATCATTTCCACTTAGAGCATTACGGTGGCGCATTCTTTTACAAAACGTGGGTTTTACGAAAGAGAATGGAATACATCTGCCTTCGTTCTGGAAGATTGTAGAAATTGTGTATATTTCCTTCTTCGCCAACTCGATTGTACCCGCCAAATTAGGTGATCTTTATCGCGCCTACCTTCTACGAGAAGAGATAAAAGTCTCTGTATCACGAGGAGTTGGCACTGTTCTAGCTGAGAGGCTCCTGGATTTAATTGTGCTCCTGCTACTTTTCATTCCTGCTATTATTATCAGCCTGCATGAAAATCTACCTTCACAACTACGTTTAGCATTGGAAATCACGTTAGGTGCTGTCATCCTTGGTATAGCAGCTCTTTTCGTGCTCCGACAGGCACGTGAGCCTATTGCCAAGCTCGTTCCTACACGTTTTCGGGGTCAATACTACCACCTACAAGAGGGTATGCTTGGTTCGTTCCGTCGTCTTCCTTTGTTAACAGGTCTTACTATAGGGGTATGGATTTGTGAGGCCCTGCGCTTCTTTTTCGTCGCTCTATCATTGAGCCTAATTCCTGGCAATCTTGTACATATTCTTGCCGCTAGTGTCTTTATTGGCTTAGGCGAAGCACTGTTAACAGTAGTTCCAGCGACAGGTGGGGGTGTTGGACTCGTCGAAGGTGGTATGGTAGCAATGATTGCTCTGTTTTATCAAGGTGCTGATGTTGCCAACCATACAGCTGCGGCAATTGTATTGGACCGTATTATTAGTCTTGTCAGCTTGCTTGTTATCGGCTTCGTTGTCTTTACTCTCGCCTTCGGCAGAAAAGCTGTACGAGAAACACGAGCAAAGACGGAGGTACGGGACTTGACTCGTACCTAAAGCTACACTATAATTTTTGCGCACGGATAGCAAAACTAAGGGACTTACCTCTTTTTGATCTCAAAATAAGCGCGTAAGGGGCACTCCTAGGCGTCAGAAGTGAGGGTTTATGGTATGTCTGAACATTCTCAAATAGAACTTTATGTCAATGTTGGAAGCGATCAACAGAATGCCTCTATCGAAGCATTGCTATCATCCGCTCCCGTGGATGCTGTTGTAGCCCAGACATTGCAAGCGGTGCATGTTACTCAGCCAGTCATGCTTACGTTGTTGATTACTGATGATGAAGGCATCCGCGATATGAATAAACAATATCGAGAGCAGGACAAGCCAACCGATGTACTCTCGTTTCCACTGCTAGATGCACCGCTTGTACAAGCTCTACCAGAACAATTATGGATGCCCTCTGAAGATCAGGAAGTTGCACAAACAAAGCCGCAAGTACCGGCATTTGTTACACCACCAGATGCGATAATGAACCTTGGTGATGTTGTTATGTCTTGGCCCACACTTGCACAACAAGCAACAGATGCAGGGCATACACCTGTCTATGAATTGCTCTACCTCCTGTCACATGGCGTGTTACATCTGGTGGGCTATGACGACCAAAGTGAAGTTGGTTATCAAGCGATGGTAAGCATTCAACAAGCGGTCTTGCAAGCGGTGGGGCAAAAGGCGTAAGCGGGATGAGTCAGACTCCACCACCAATAGTCCACTCATCAAAGAGTGAGTGGGCTAAATTTATTGCAGGCTTTGGCTATGCCTTTCATGGACTGTGGTACGCTCTTCGCACTCAGCGTAATGCTCGTGTGCATATCGCTGTTGCAATACTTGCTATTCTCGTCAGTATTTTCTTTCATATCTCTGCGGTTGAATTTGCAATGATTTTTGTAGCTATTACAAGCGTATTTGTTGCAGAAATGTTCAATACGGTGATAGAGATTTGTGTTGATCTAGCCTCTCCCACCTATCACCCACTTGCAAAAATCGCAAAAGACGTTGCGGCAGGAGCGGTTTTGCTCAACGCCATGCTTTCAGTAGTAATCGGTCTCTTCGTACTTGGTCCTCATGTGTGGACCTTTCTTGCTCAATATCTCTAACACTTAAATCTGTAGGGACCAATTCATTGCGTCCTTCTCAGTAATTGATCGCAGAGAAGGACGCAATGAATTGGTCCCTACAAATATCTTTAACGTTAGCCATTTACAACAGTACCACCGTTTGGATGAAGAATTTGACCTGCATAATAGGAACTAT
>CAXUHF010000049.1:0-14818 GCA_964250765.1 uncultured Ktedonobacteraceae bacterium
GACAGATACCTGTCACTTTGACCAATTTACGCAATATCCAAGAGGCATAGGTGCATGGCTCTTTCGTTTTCCGGTATCACTTGCTCAGTTGCCTCGATCCGCGTTTTCTAATCTCGTGACAACGGTGCAAACAGAACTTGATACACATGCACCTACCGAGACTGTTTTACCAGGAGAAGCGTATGCTGTAAATACAACAGGTGAGTCAATGCGGCGCGCAACAAAACCACTAAAAGCAACGTTACGCTATCAACTTGATGTTGAGAATACGCTTGACGGAGTGTGTAGTACGCTTTTTGAGGAAAGTATACCCTGTACGTTTAATGGTCAAGAGTGTTATCTGTTCTGTACTGCCTCAACACTTCCTCATGGAACTCGTACACAGACTGCATCATGGGATGTGTTCGCAGCGGTGCAAGCATCATGGGAGTATAGCACACAAGACGGTACTGTTCTTGCACAAAATCAGCCGGAACTATTGGGCACAACTGTTGTCTATGACCATCTTCTGCCTCTTCACATTACCTGGGATGGTACAAGCTGGCACGCCGCCGTGCGCACTTCGCAAGCCCCATCGCTCTACGGACAACAATTGGATGTAGCCTGTAACACTGCTCTAAACACAGTCAAGGATGTGCTCACTCCTACAACTTCTAAGCAAGCAAAGTTAGGTATTGACTGGCAATACATTTCTGCTACGAATCCTGCTAAGGGATGCTTGAGCGTTGCAACGTTGAATAACGGACAAGATACTCATGATCCACTTCCTGTCGCCTATTGTCTGCATCGCTTTGGCGTCTTCCTCGCTACTAACGCAGTCGCGCACAAATACTGGCCTACTATGCCCCTTGCTGATGCCTATGAGCAACAGATTGCACAACAACTTATTGCCTCGGAAGACGATTCTTAAAGAGCTTATTAGGAGAGTTGTATGGAAGAAAAGCAAGAAGGCCAGAGCGAAGATAAACTTGATATAGAGATTATTGATCTTGATGACAAATCTGTTTTCGATCAGCGACAGGCATTCTCTAAATTCCGTATCTCGCGTTTCGTACCTAAACAGCGACGTACACAAGCAATCTTGACCACTAGCATCGTGATACTGGTATTATTAGGTATCATAGGAAGTACCACTGCTGTACCAACTAAGTTGCTAGCTCTATCTATGCTAACACCTACACAAGTAATACCAGCAGGGACAGATAGCTTTTATGTCGATGGAGAACCCGAATGGGGTCGTCTTTTTGTTGATGGCAAATTGATCTCCCATACTCCAAATGCATATAACGGTGATATACCACTACATCTGCTACGAGGTATTCATAGGCTTCGTTGGCTTGCTGCTCCTTTTCTTCCTCAAATGTGTACCGTCTCCGTCCCTCCTAATTTTCGGATAGATACATGCGGTTATAACCAAATGCTGTCTAACGATCAAGATGGTGCTTGGCTGTTCAAATTTCCAGCATCGCTCACAAAATTGTCAAACACACAACAACAGGCACTGACAACAACACTGCAAGCAATGTTGCAAACCTACACTTCAACTGAGATAGTGCAACCGGGAGAAGCATACGCTACAGATTCTCTAGGACTACAGCACGTTACGGCACATGAGCCACTAAAAGTAGTGATTCATTACAACCTTGATACAAATGCATCGCATATCAGCATCTGTGGGCCATATTTCTTTGTGGATAACCCACATAGTTGCAGTAATCAAGGAAGAGACTGTCATACTTTTTGTAACGCTTCCGAATACTTTGTGCCGCAGCAGACACAAACACAAGTATGGGATGTATTTGTAACTGTACGTGTAACATTTGAATACACTACTCTTGATGGCAAACCCATTGTGCAAACTTCAGAGCAAGTAGATTCAGCTATGCAGTATGAACATCTCCTCCCTCTACAGATTTCGCTAACTGGTACACAGTGGCATGTTGCTTCTTCGTCCTCGCTACTCTTGAATAACGAGCCAGCGCAAGTCCCTTCGTTTGTGTGTGACACTGCACAACGTAAAGCAGAGAGTAGTTCATTCCTAGATGGATCATCGTTTTCCGGCATGGCCTGGAGATCAATTTCTTTGCCTGATACTGCTAGTTGCTTGAATGTCGTAACAATGCAGCAGAGCTTAACATCGGTAGAAGCGCAACCCTACGCACTGTGCCTATATCGCTTTGGCATCTTTCTTGCGGCTAACCAGTTAGCACATAGATACTGGCCTCATATGCAGGTCGCTACTGAAGCTGAACAGCACATAGCACAGCAGGTGTATAACACTTCACCGAGTACATAAATGAGGAGAGAAACACACGCAACTAATTCCCATGCCTTCTTGTTAGCATCGCAACAAATACCGCGAAGAAACCTGCGATACAAAGGGGAAGACCTATTTGTGCGCTCCTAGTAGTAGACCATACGAGAATGCCAAGAATTTCTAGCAGCAGACCACCAACAAAAAGTGCTGTAATGCCAAGATGCGATTGCTCAAACGTCGTACGAAGTTCTTTACGTTCGTACATAGGAGGAGCAGAACTTGTTGTTCGCTTCTCGCTTTCTTCCTGTATAGAAGCGGTTTGAGTAGAGGATGTGGTATGAGGGGCATATGTTTCGATTGCCGACTGCACTTCTCGATTGAGCAGTTCTATCTTCTCGCGTGACGAGCGAATATAGGCTTTACGCACACCGTCGCTGACCAGAAGTTCTCGAAAAAGAGGATCAAACGACTTTTGGCGAAACGTCAGCGTCGTGATCGCAGACAGAGAAAACGCTTCGAGAAAGAGCCGTTCACGAGGAAATTTTGTATACTGAAAGCCGAGCAACCGTTGATTGGTGACGACGATTTCACAGGTAGTTGCACGAGGTTCACTTTCTCCTGTTGGAATACTATCCCAAATCCCTGGAATAGTTACAAGTGGCTCCTCGTCTGGTTGTAGATGATCGCGTAAACCCTTTATACTCGTAAGTATTTTTTCCGCATTCGGCAATGATATGGAACGCCTTTCCTCATATATTGTGCTACTGTGATTATACCATAGAAGGATATATGTTTATGTATTGACAAAGCAAATAAAGATTGGTGGCGTGATGCCTGACGAAGTGAGTTATGGCTAGTATGATGCGCATGTTATGCTATAACAGTTCTGCTTGTCGCATCGTATACAGAGTCTTACAATACAACGTGATACTAATAGATACTTGTATTTGATTGCATTATTGCTTGCTTTTACAAAAGGGGAATTGCATGCCTCATCTACTTGCAGCACGTGCTCAGATGGGTACGTCACTTGCATTTCACATTATCTTTTCTGTACTGGGCGTTGGCTTGCCACTTCTGCTCTGCATTGCAGAAGGTATCGCCATCAGAAAGAAAGACCCAGTATGGATGACTCTGGCGCGTCGCTGGTCGAAGTCTGCCGCGATTATCTTCGCTATTGGGGCTGTGTCTGGTACGATTGTTGAGTTTGAACTTGGTTTACTCTGGCCTACGTACATCAACTACACGGGTTCGATTATTGGGCCTTTATTCGCTTTTGAAGGCTTTGCCTTCTTCCTGGAGGCAATCTTTTTCGCTATCTATCTCTATGGTTGGGACCGTCTGAAACCATTTCAGCACTGGCTATGTTCATTACCTATCGTGATTGGTGGAGCTGCCTCGACGTGGTTTATTGTGACTACGAATTCGTGGATGAACACTCCTACAGGTTTCATCTTCAAAAACGGAAAATTGACGGGCATTGATACAGTGAGTGCAATCTTCAATCCAAGCACACCATATGAAACTGTCCATATGTTGCTTGCCTGCTATGTTGCGTGTGGTTTCGGTGTTGCTGCGCTCTATGCCTTCTCAATGTTGCGTGGGAAGCGTGATACCTATCGACGCTATGGCCTGTTGTTAGGTTTGGCTATGGCACTGATTGCAACTCCCCTACAAATTATGAGTGGCGATTTTAACGCACGTTATCTCTCAACAAAGCAACCTGCGAAACTTGCCGCAATGGAGGGTGTGTTTCAGACGGCGACGAATGTTCCCCTTCATATCGGCGGATTCCCCATTTATAATACTCAAACGGGCAAAGGTACATATTACTATTCGATTGACATTCCTGATGGACTGAGCTTATTAGTAGGGTATAACCCTAACACACAAATCAAGGGCTTAAACGAGTTTGCACCACAGGATCGACCTAATCCCTTGCCTGTTCACCTTTCATTTGACGGTATGGTTGGCAGTGGCTTCTTCATCCTGGGTATCGCTGGTCTTTTCTGGTTGCTCTACTTCTTACGCAAACGTCGTATTCCAGAGTATCGTTTGATGCTGTTAGGCGTTATCCTGGCAGGTCCTCTTGCCTTTCTCTCTGTAGAACTTGGGTGGATGGTAACAGAGGAGGGACGTCAACCGTGGGTAATTTATGGATTATTGCGTACAAGTCAGGCAGTGACAACCGCACCATTTCTCAATATTAGTTTTCTGATTTTCTCTGCCGTGTATATTGTGCTTGCTGTCACAATGATCGTCCTACTTTTACGACAGGGGCGGAAACCACTACCTAAGATGGAGTGGCAAGCGGTATCGAGTGGTCAAGATGAAAGTGCTGATGTGACGGACCAGCAAGAGGAAAAAGTCGGCGTCTAAACGTCAGAGGAAGGTGCGAAAAATATGACCTTACCACCATCTTTACCATACATTGTAATTAGTGTTCTATGGTTCGCTCTGATTGCTTACGCGGTCTTTGGCGGAGCCGATTTCGGGGCAGGCATTTGGGAAATATTCGTGTCTGGCTCTACAGCGAGAGAGCAACATGCGTTGATTGATGATGCTCTTGGCCCGGTGTGGGAAGTCAATCATGTCTGGTTAGTGTTCCTCGTTGTTGGCCTCTTTTCGGGGTTTCCAGGCGCGTTCGCAACGCTTGTCTCAGTCCTTTTCTTTCCACTGACACTTGCGTTGCTAGGTACGGTTCTGCGTGGCTCCGCATTCATCTTTCGTACGCATGGGTTGGAGAGAACGACGAACATCTGGAATCGCGTGTTTAGTGTTTCTAGTATGATTACACCGTTCTTTCTAGGGGCGGCTGCGGCGACCGTTGCAAGTGGAAAAATTCAGGACCTAGGTCCGAAGACGCAAGCGAACCTTGGGAGCTTATGGCTGACACCATTTACTATAACGATAGGTGTTCTTTCGCTTGCGTTATGTGCGACAATGGCAGCAATCTTTTTGACGGTTGAAGCAACGAACCAGAATAAAACTCATCTCGTTGAGATGTTTCGCAGGCGCGGCCTGATTTCTGGGGCAGTCACTGCTGTGCTAGGAGCATTAGGATTATTCGAGGCAATCTCTGCGGCCCCTGTATTATGGCAGGGTATGCTTAATCATGCGCTTCCCCTGGTGATTGCCACGATGATTATTGGAGCAGGAGCGGCGGCTGCCCTCTACTTTGCCTATTATCGTATTGCGCGTGCACTGATCATCGCTGAGGCAGCGTTCATGCTCGGCTCATGGGGTGTTTCGCAGATACCGTACATCATTCCGCCGAAACTGACGGTTGATGCAGCGGCAAGCACGCCCAGTACACAACTATTATTGCTTATTGGTGTCATTATTGGTATGGCAATTATCCTGCCCTCGATTCTGCTCTTGTTCTACCTTTTCAAATATAAGGGTGGTATGGGCTTGTTGTCGAAGGGTCCTGCTGCTGAAGAGCCTGTGTTGCCGCTTGAAGTGGGCAGACATGGATAGGTATGAAGAAATCTTACGGCACAGTAGTTTATGAAATTGAGAATATCCAGATTTCGTTGCAACGAAATCTGGATATTCTCAATTTCATAAACTACTGTGCCGTAAGCGGAAGGGCTACTGAGTCAGGAATGACAAGCACATCAGCCCCGTAACGGACAACTTGTGTAGAAGAAAATGTTGGATAATGTCCACTCAATTTATTGCGTATTCCGCCTGCTAACTCAAAAGCAATAACACGTAAATTTGCAGGAACACTTGTATCGAGTACTATGTTGCCTACAGCACCAACAACAGTACCCCCTTCACTGAGTACCTTGTATGTAAGCAAGGCGCGTCCTAGTGGTAGTGTTGGAAGAAGCTCATCGGCCTTTTCCTCAAGAAGGTTACTTTCATCTGCAAACGTTATGGCATCGGTGCCGATAGCACTGACAGATGACGATTTGAGGGCACGATGACCAAAAACGCTAGTTTTTACGTACAGGGCGTATATTGAGTTGGTTCGTGGCTCGAAATAAAAATCTTCTAGTGTGCCAACTTTTTTGCCTGAGTCGATAGTGACAATTGCGATGTTGTGTAACTCTGTCCATCGCTTTCCTGTTTCGTTATTCTGCATGTGCAGGCTCCTTTGCTCTACGTAATGTGTATACAACAGTCGAAAAGCCCGTCTGTCGTGTATATAACAGTATACACAACAAACGGGCTTTTCATTCTCAACGGAGGATAAGTATTATCGGGAAGGGCGCAGCAACTTGTGGAACAAGCCGAAGAGCAAGAATGTTGGAGGCCACTGGCCTACGAAGATGCTCCAGTCGCGTTTGTTGAAGGCAAACAAGGTTGCTGAGATAACGATAGAGCCGAGAGCAGCCCAATACCATACTTCTTCAGGAACCTGATCGGTGACGCGGAAGTACTGCTCTTGCGCATCCTGTGCGCTGTTTGTTACTGCATCTGATGTCTTTGCCATAATGTGTATTGTCCTTTCCAAATCTTTATATGCTAATAATAGTAGTGAGGGGTTACTTACAGTATACTTGTTGCTATGAGTATGCTTGATTGAAATGGAGCATCAATGCTTCCCTCTAACATTTTGCTCAATTCAAAGCCTTTGTAGGTAGCTTCTGGATAGTACACGAATGAATGCGAGATTTAGTTACAATATGTAACCTTTAGTTTTAGGGATGTTGTCGTACACATAATTTTGTTCTCTATAATAGAAAAGAGGGAGGGTATTATGAAAGAAACTCATCTACCACAGGTCGCGTCTTCGCATGCCCCATTTCCAGCGTGGAATGTCATTATAAAGACCAGTCGGCCGTTTACACTCACCGCTGCAATGACTCCCGTGTTTGTTGGGACAGCTATAGCTGCGTACAATGGCACCTTTCATTTTGTTACATTTTTAGTCACACTTTTCTCAGGTTTGTTTCTACAGATAGGCACAAACTACTTCAATGAATACTTTGACTATCGCTATGGCCTCGATCATGCTGAATCATTGGGGGCAATGACGGTCATCTTTCGGAATGAAATGACGGCTAGACAGGTACTTGCTGGCGGCATTCTCTGTTTTGTGCTTGCCGCCCTGCTTGGTTGTATCCTTGCCTATCTTGTTGGACCTGTAATTTTCCTATTCGGACTGGCTGCTATGGCTATCGCGTACTTCTATAGTGCGGAACCATTTAAGTTTGCTAGCCGTGGCTTAGGGGATGTTATGGTATATATTGCTATGGGCTTTCTCATGACATGGGGATCATACTATGTACAAATTCCCTCCTGGTCATGGTCGGCCTTCGCTGCCAGTGTCCCTGTCGGCTTTATTGTTGTTGCGATCCTGAACATGAATAATACACGGGACTATCAGGACGACATAGCCGTAAATAAGCGCACGCTCCCTGTACGCTTCGGACAGAAGTTTGGGCAGCGTTTTCACGCGTTTCTCTTGATCGGCAGTTATGTTGCTGTAACTCTTTTCGCTGTAACGCGCGTTCTGCCACTATTCAGCCTCCTGATCTGGCTCACATTTCCACTTGCTTTTACAAATGTGCGGTCCGTTCTGCAAGCTACAGACCGTAAGGCATTTGTCATGGGCATTAAGAAGACAGCACAACTGCATCTCGTATTCGGCGTCGTGTTCTCGCTAGCAATTGTCCTAGCAATTTTTGTAAAGATACAATTTTAACATTGATCTAGGACCGCTTGTGGAAACGAACAAACGAATGGGATACGTCGATTGTAGGGACCGATTTATCACGTCCTTTTAGGATATCGATATCCTAAAAGGACGTGATAAATCGGTCCCTACAGACCTTCATTTTCTATATTGTGTTCTTCAAGTAACGAAACTGCAAGCGCGAGCGCAGGTTGTACTTGTAGCAGTACGTCGTCGAATCCTGAATGATCGCCAACACTGATGCGAGAGATAAGATGAGTTTCGTTATGTATTATGAGGTCTCTCAGCATTCTGACAACTTGTTGCTGCGTTAAGTGTCGCTCTTTTGCAATCTCTAAGAGTTGTTCGTAGGTCACACATGCACCCTTTCTAGTCTTTTTCTCCCCAGGCCGTGAGTAAGAAGAGAATGCCACAAAGGCCGTCAGCAATTTGTTTCTCTGCATATAGAGCCAATGGGTATACTACTTAGAACCTTTTACAATAGCACTACCGTATAATTGACTTATTATAGACACTATACACGGTTGAGTTATAAAAATTATACATACAAATGTATCTATTTTTGCTATGTATTCTGTTAGTAGTATGCCAGAGTACTTGATTTACTACAATAACAAGTAGAGAGCAACTAGAATACAACTTCGTATGCTTGGTTGTAAATAAGGTATTACCATTAGTGCATGATACAAGACAGTGGCTGAGTATATTATTCACGACGAAAAGTACTACAAAGGCGCGTACTACCTCCTCTCCGGCAAGATGCGATATAATGAAGACCGTTGTTCTAGCGAGTGCACTTGCAAGGAGGCGTTATGAGGGCTATTCAGATCAGTGGACCGGATTCTGTCGAGATGATTGACGTGGCGATACCATCACCAAAACCAGATGAGGTGCTCGTGCGCTCACATGCCGTAAGCCTTGATACAAGTGACGCTGACCTCTATCGTGGCACACGGCCAGAGGGGTTTTCCCATTATCCTATCATTCCAGGCCATGCATGGGCGGGGGAGGTTGTAGCATTAGGAGGGCTTGTCGATGACGTGATGGTGGGGGATAAGGTTGTGAGCGAAAGTCTGCTCTATTGTGGTAAGTGTCGCAACTGTAGCAGGAACGAAACAGACTTGTGTGAGAAAGGCTATAACGAACTTGGTTTTACTCGTCCAGGAGGGTTAGCAGAGTACGTTGTTGCACCTGCACAGATGGTACATATTTTACCAAGCACTGTACCCTTTGACGAAGCGACACTTTTGGCCTCTTGTGCTGTAGTCGCGCACGCTTTTCTTCATACCCGGCTATTACCTGGGGATAGCGTTGCTGTTGTCGGTGATGATACTATAAGTCTGCTTGCTGTACAGATTGCGCATCTGTGTAGTCCCGCCTCGATTGCGCTGATCGGTTTTCGGGAAGAGCGGTTGGCGTTGGGTCGAACTCTCGGCGCGACTCATACTATCAATGCTAGTCGAGACGACTCACAAATATTAGTGCGTTCGCTTTCACGAGGCCGAGGGGCTGATCTCACCTTTGAGGGTACTGCTCATGCACAAGCGGCAGTCGAGGCTATGCTACTTGCGCGGCGTGGTGGGACCGTGTTACTCACCGGTACGATTGGCTCAAACGCGCTTTTGAGCGTGGAAAGCGATATCTTTGTGCGTAACCAATTGAACGTTCTTGGCATATTTGGTGCGAACGCTGCTTCCTGGAACTACGTTCTCCATCTCTACCGTGCTGGACTACTCAACCTCGCGCCTCTCATCTCAAGCCATTTTCCTTTAGACGAATATCAGGATGCACTTGATATGCTCACAAGCCGACAGGGGCAAATGCTACGCCTCGTGATGAATGTGGTATAGAAGATCACTTTTCATAGCGGCATGATTGTCGCTATGAAAAGTGATCTTCTACATCTACCCAATCTGCGCCTTACGTACTTCGGACGTGTTGTTTTTATAGTTTTTCTGACGTAGGATAGACCAGATGCGCAGATGAAGTGAGGCGGCAGCTATTGTATGTGGGCAAATATGCTCTTTTTGGTAGACATAGCAATCACACACGAGCTTGTGGTTACCAATCTCGTTCTGTACGCGTACGTCGCGGTAGCCACCGAAAAGGTCTTGTATCTGATAGTGACCAGGAGCGACAACCTTGGCTGGAAGTGTAAAGCGTTTACGGGCCGCCCACACATCTTTGATGGATTGTTCTAAGAGAGCGTTCTTTTGAGCAATTTGCTTGTTGGCATCTTCAAGACGCTCCTCGACGCCTTTCAGGATGTGCATAGAAACAACGAGTCGTCCTAGCACACGCCGAAAGAGGACTGCGAGTACCGCGAGCAGACTAAGCCACCAGAAAAATTCAATGACAAGTACAATAAATGGGTTGGCACGTCCAAAGGACGAGAGCGAGAAAAGCGTCTGCACTACGACCCAGCCGAGTAAGGCGACAAGTGCGGTAATAAAAAAGAGACGAAGACGCTTTGATGTGTTTTCTAGTTGCGCGAGTGGATGCTGAAATGCTCCATGAGATGCGCTAACGGGGGATGAGTGTTGCATTGTAATTCCTCCACATTCGACTTCCTAATCTACATGACACGTTGAAACATGCACAATTAAGAATACGCTACTCGTGGGGAAAGAGATGTAAGAAATACGTTAAGAATAGGTATCTTTTCATCAAAACAGTGTGAATGTTGAAAAGATACCTACATATGACTAGGCATGTACTGTAAATGGAGGCTCACCTATTCTGGTAGTGTCAGTATGCCATCTGGACCGCCAATAAGTGCCTGCTCTGCCATGCCCAAGAATAAACCCGTTTCGACGACGCCCACGATGCGATGCATGTTTGTGCTCAAGCCAATGGGATCGGAGATACCACCAGAAAAGGCACAATCGAGAATAATATTGCCGTTTTCGGTCACAAAAGGCTTTCCTGCAATAACGCGAGTAGTGACAACTGCTCCTAACGCTTCCAGGTGTTTGCGTACTGGCGTGATAGCGAAGGGAACTGTCTCGACGGGAACGGGAAAGTTCTGACCAAGATGAGTGACTTGCTTTGTCACATCCGCGATAACAACGAAACGACGTGCAGCAGAGGCTACGATCTTTTCACGTAATAGCGCACCACCCGCCCCTTTGAGCAGGTTAAGCTGTGTATCAATTTCATCTGCACCATCAATATAGAGGTCAAGCGTAGGATGTGTGTCGAGGTCGGTGACAGGAATGCCAAGATTGGC
Organism: uncultured Ktedonobacteraceae bacterium; assembly: GCA_964250765.1. Taxonomy (GTDB): domain Bacteria; phylum Chloroflexota; class Ktedonobacteria; order Ktedonobacterales; family Ktedonobacteraceae; genus JBBQVS01. The sequence continues at coordinate 11,137 of CAXUHF010000049.1, forward strand.
GGCTAAGTCGTGTGAAGCTTGAGAAGAGGAGACAGTACCAACTATGCGTAAGCCAGCCTGTACACGTTGCGCGAGTGCATAAATCAAAAAGTTTGAGGTCGAGCCAGTGCCAAGCCCGACGACCATACCATCTTCAACCAACTTCGCGGCGGCTGTTCCCGCTATCTGTTTCCATGTGTCTTGCTCTATATTGTGTGGCATCATCATATCGTTCCCTCTCGTCTGCAAATATTTGGGGCTGATGGAATCGTAGTAAGGCCCATATGGGAGTATATCATGTTTGCGTGGGAAGCGTAAAAAGCCAAAAAGCGTGACCATCTTGCTATCCCTACAGCATCGTGATACACTCTTGCAAGTGCTTATGAAGCAACGAACTACGCAAAGAGGAAGCGCACGAGTAATAGGACGAGCAGCGAGTATGTTTGTACGAACTGATGCACAAACATATAAGAGAAGTATTTTCAGGCGGTAGGAATCATGGCTGAACGATGGCGTATTTTTGTGGTTGAGGATGAAGAAAGTCTCAACCGAAACATTGTCAGTTCTCTGCGTAAAGACGGTTATACAGTGAACGGCGCAACAAACGGACGGGATGCTGTACAGGTGCTTTGGGCAGAGGTGCATGATGTCGTCATCTGTGACCTCAACACGCCAGGGGCAGGTGGTTTTGAACTTTTACAATGGTTACGCGCCTATCGTCCAAATACACGGGTGATACTCGTTGGCGGTCCAGACTCCTCACTTCGCACGCAAGCATTAGAGGGTGGAGCTGTCGGTTACCTGGAAAAACCGCTTGACCTGCATCGCTTGAAAGAAGAGTTGCGGCGTCTCCTCGTGCAAACAGGCTTTTCTGCTGACCTCGACTCGTTTGATCTCCTCGATGTTATTCAAATTGTCTCGTCCAGTCGCAAGAGTATCGCTCTGCTCATCAGTACTGGTTTGGAAGAGCGCGGCATGCTGTGTTTTCAGAATGGAAATCTTGTGTGGGCAGAATATGGTATGTTGCGAGGCGAAGAAGCTTTTTTTGCACTTGCGGCACACAAGACCGGAACGGTGGTTCATCAAGCGTGGAATCAGCAGGTTCAGCCAAATGTGAGGCAACCATTGTCGCGCCTTGTGCTACAGGCATTTCAATACCGCACAAAATATAACCAGATGCAGCAACAACTCAGTGGAGAGCAAAAAGCGGTTGTGCCATCATCTTTTCCACAAGAAGAGGATGATACGCCGTTTATGGTCCTGACAGAGCATGTCACGGACTCGATACAAGAGCCATTTCCTGCTCAATCGAATGCCTTCATCCCCCTCAATGCTTCTCCAGCATCGGAGCAGGATATGCCAGGAAGGAATGGTATGCACGGTATGAGTGAAAGCGAAAAAGAATGGTGGGAACAGACTGGCAAATTTTCTGGTGTCAATGTACGTCCTACTCCCTCAAGCGTTCCCGCAACGCCTTTTGTAAATACAACGGCCAGCGATAGTAATAGTACGCATACATCTTCTCCTAACAAGCAGAAGAAAACTGTCGAGTTGCATAATGGTTCTGAGGGGAATGAGGAGGATACGCCTGTGAGACGAAATGATCTGCCTTCCTGGTTGACAGATCAGCCCACCGCGGCGGATATGCCTGTGGTGCGTCCTTCATCGCCTTCAGGCTCCGCATCTATGAGGGCTGCCAAACCCTCTTCTCCTGTTACACCTATCGTGCCACCGCCAGCAGAGTGGCAACCAACTCAGATACAAGCACCTATCCGTACACCACGTAGGTTGGCGGAACAGCGAGTGAGGGAGATAACGGGTCCGCAAAAAACATTGAATACAGACACGAATGGGCAAAAAGCTGCATCTCCTGAATGGCAACCATCCAATGGTGAGAGTCAGCCGCAAAGTGGTCCGCTTCAGAGCTTTACTCCATCGCGCAGGACTAGTAATACGCATCCTTTACAACAATACAGGAGTGCTAGCGGAGATGGCAAGACAAGCTCCTCCGATTTGCAAGCTATTCCACGAAGAAGTGGGAGTACGAAACGAAACTATAACTACGCTGCGCTCGTTTCTGCATTACAGACATTGGGCTATTCTATCAACGGCTTTATTGCGGCGGCGGTAGTGAGTATAGATGGACATCCTATTGCACAGGTTGCGGTAGATGACCTGGATATGTCGCGGATGTGCAAGCATTTCAGTACAGTGATGAAAAGTGTCTTTCAATCACCTGATACAGCGGTCTGGGGGGCGTATGAAGACGTTGTTATTACGAGTGCAGACAGGCATATTCTCTTGCGCGTCATTGGAGATGGGAAAAGTGCATTTCAGGTGCTTGTGACCACGCGTGAAGCAAAGCCATCTGAAAGTGGAGCAGTTATGGTAAATGTTGAAGGTGCTATTGTAGCAGCCTTGGGTTAACACAAGAAGGATAAAAAATATGAGTGAGCAGAGTGAAAAGATGCCTCCTAGCGAGGAAGAAAGAAAAAATCATCGTTTTTCGTTTATTGTAGGAATTATCATTGCAATGGTAATCATCATTGCCTTCGCATTGCTTTTCAATAGGTAGTGTGCAAAAAAGAAAACGCTGTAACTGGGCGACTTGTCGCCCAGTTACAGCGTTTTCTTTTTTGCAGTTTATTCTATATTTTGTTTTGTCTCAATCAGTTTTTTTAGGCGTTTGTTATCCACGTCTTGATCTCCGTATTCTTCTTGCTCACTGAGCCGTTTTTTGGCTGGTGCTTTCATCTGTGGACGTGGAGCGAGAAGGGGAGCCGTTTGTAGATCGTGGGCGTCTGGCAGTTGGGATGGTTCTTGCGTTGCGTCGCTTCTACGTTTGAGGTCGCGCAGTTGGTGCTCGACAATTTGTTCTTCCGAAAGTTGGTCAAGTTGTGTGTCGAGATCACGTTTATGCAAGTCTGCTAGAGCACGAGCGCGGGCTTCAGCTTCTATCACTGCATCTTGTGCTTTTGCGGTGCGCTCTTTGTCCTTCGCACTTCCAGTGGTACTAAGGGCATCAAAAACGCGTTGCTGTAGCAGTGCATTGCGTTTACGCGCAACGAGGAGATCAATAGTTGTTTCGACCTCGGCTATTTTCGCTTCAAGTTGACGTAGGGCACCCCGCATTGTCGTAACCAGTTGTTCTTGCTCTTTTTGTTGTTGCAAATACCTTTGAGCTTGTTTCGTAATATCATTGTAACGTGTTAGTGCGGAACGTGCTGCATCATCATTGCCCTGTTGAATTGCCTGCTCAGCCTTTTTCATCCATAAATCGGCCTCCGCGCCCCGCTCTTTGCTGCGCTTCTGCAACTTGTGGCCTTCTGCGATAGCGGTAGCGACCTGTGTTTTGACTTGTACGAGTTGATTGCGCATATCGAGTTGTAGTTGGCGCAGGATCTTTTCTGGGTCTTCTGACTTCTCGACCACCGTATTGAGGTTTGCGCGAAGTAAAGTAAGCACACGTTCCAACAAATTCATGAGACACTCCAAACCTTATAAGAACGAGCATCATCTGGTATCCTATGGACACCAGATGAACCGTTGTTTCCCTTATTGGTTATGTACGAAACATGGGCATGGGGATTCATACATCTACCAAGAGATACGAAATAACGGTGAACAGGGAGACCGCAACGGGGGGCCCCACAAATTTAATTAGGGCGATGGTTGGGGGGCCCCTGGGGGGGGCGGGTTGGGG
>CAXUHF010000049.1:14828-35699 GCA_964250765.1 uncultured Ktedonobacteraceae bacterium
CACCCCTCGGGGGCCCCCCCAAAATTTACTCCCGCTGCGTTGGGGTGCCCACCCTTGCGGTCTCCCTGTTCGCTCATTACTTGTTGTCAAGTGATGTTGCGTCAATTGTGCTTACTTTCCCATTGACATGAACACTTTTGGTGCCGTTACCATTGGTGCCATTCTGAGTCTCAAGATTTGTCAACGCAGGAATGTTGTTCATTAAATCGCCGATACGTGTTCCGCTCAGCAATTCAAAGAGTGCAGGTACTTGGGCGACCATGTTTACGATATCACCTGTGAGACGACCCGCACCAATTCCACTCCCGTCGGCACCATTACCTGTGGAGACAATTGTGACCTTATCAACCTTGCTCAGTGGCTCAGCGATGGCACGCACAATTTCTGGCATGTTCGTGAGGAGCTTATCCAACACTGCCGCCTGATTGTATTCGTGGAACGCGGCTGCCTTGACTTTCATGGCGTCAGCTTCAGCTTCACCTTTTGCACGGATGACTTCTGCCTCTGCAAGACCTCTGGCGCGAACAACATCGGCTTCCGCAAGACCTCTAGCACGATTCGCATCAGCATCACCAAGACCACGAGCCTTCGATGCATCTGCCTGACCTTGTGCTTCCAGTGTGAGACGTTGACGCTCGGCTTCCGCAACGGTCTCGACGCGGCGACGTTCGGCCTCTGCCGACTTCTGCACCGTCGCTTGTAGCTCTAGTTCGCGGCGTTGAATTTCAGCTTGTTGTACCTTGATCTGCGCGATCTTTTCAATCTCTGTCACCTTAATTGCTTCGGCGACAACTTGTTGTTGCGAGACGTTGGCCTGAATGTCATACGCTTTGTCGGCGGCTGCCTGCTGGCGTTTGACCTCGCCATCGAACTCGGCTTTTTTCAGAGACAGGTTACGTTGTGAGGCGGCCTGAAGTGCGAGTGACTCTGTTTCAGCCTTCACACGCTCTTGATCGGCTGACGATTTAGCAACAGCAGCTTCGCGGGATGCATTTGCTTGCTGAATTTGTGTATCGCGTGCGGCGATGGCAGCCGCGATATCGGCCCGTTTGCGGTTCTCGACGATCTGCGGACGACCCATGTTTGCAATGTAGTCGTTTTTGTCGCGTACATCTTTGATGGTGAACGAGATGACCTCTAAGCCCATTTTATCCATATCGGGAGTAACGGTTTTGAGCATCTTACCACCAACGTTTTCCGGGTCTTTCACAAGGTCTTCAACCGTAAGTTGACCAACGATGCCACGTAAGTGACCTTCCATAACGAGACGGATCAGGTTCTCGCGGTCCTCCTGGGGTTTGCTCAAGAACTGCTCGGCAGCAGTTTTGATGCTTTGCTCATCAGAGCGGACCTTAATCTGTGTCACTGCCTCAACGTTAACTGCTACACCCTGTGATGTATACAGGTCTTGTGGAGGTGCCACGTCGAAGGACATCAATTCAAGTGGAAATTCTTGGGCACGTTGATACAAAGGAATGACGAACTGTGCGCCACCTGTAATAACCTTAGTTCCACCCTGTCCATAGACGATCAGAGCCTGGTTCGGTCCAACCTTACGGAGGAGGCTACCGCCTATACGGAATAACATTAAGACAACAATAATAAGTACAACAACACCAATACCGGTTAATAGAAGAGGATCCATACAAATTTACTCCTTTTGAGTATCTTTTCGCATAACAAATTGGCTATCTTTTTCCTCTGGTTCCTCAAGTAACATACGCAATGCGGCAATTTCTGCCTCATCCGATTCATGATCGGATGAAACTCCTTCGGCATCTTCATGATTTACAAAGTGATCCCAAGTATCTACTTCGGCAACACCGCGCTGATAGTTCACGACGACAACCTCTGAATCACGTTCCAGACGCCGCCCATCAACACTTCGGGCAGGAACACTTTTTCGCATACCACCGGGCGAGACATAGAGTACTTCACCAATACCGTGCTCTTGAATCGTCGTGCTGACTTTTCCTAAGAGACCCGTGCGGTCTGAAACATCCTGAATTGTCTCACCTTCACTGTCACCAAAAACACGACCAAGAAGAGCGAGTAAGAGTGCCGCGATAATCAAGCCACCAACTACGGCAAGAACAATTGTAAGGGGTAGCATAAAGCCTGCGGTATCGTGGAAGATATAGCCGAAGAAGCCAAACCCTAACGCGAACAAGGCAATAGCAGTAGGATTGGCATATGTGGATAATGAGAATTTGCTCTGTGCCCCGCTATGAGTTTTAGCGAGAGGCCCCTTGCCTGCCTGATGTGTGGTGTGAACGAGATGTGTATGATGTCCTGCACTCACATGCCCTGCGTGTGTACTAATATGAACACCATGACCAGCATGCGTACCATGTCCAACGCTTCCTAAAAGGGTAGCTGCGACCAGGAAGAGCAACCCAAAGAGAAAACAGGCAATGAATACTAACGAAAGTGGATCAGTTGCGATTGGCATAGGTTTGCTCCTTTAGCCGTAAAAACGTAAGTACCGATGCCTCTGTTGTAGAGCAATAGCGATCTACTTGTTCGAGAATACCAATGATGCTCGCGAGCACACCGGCAATTCCCAGGACAAAGGCGACTAATACGCAAAGCAGAACAAGCGTGCCTACGGGCACTCCAACGAGTGTAAGTACTGAAAATACGGCATCCGCGAAGATACTCGTAACACCCAGTAGAAGAGAGCTACAAAGAAGGACTACTGGCGTAAGGACTGGATGACGTTGTAGTAGTGGACTGCGACCGAGAACATGTCGATGAGTAGCAGGTCCCTTCTGATACATAATTTTCATTCCTCTGTATAGCTCAAAAATACTGATAGCCATACATGTTAAGCTTACATGTTTGTATATACTTGCTAAGAATTCCGTGTCTATATATGTAGACGCAAGAAGTAGGGAAAATTACAATACGTGTTAATCAATATCGGTACTTACGGTTGTCACCGCTTCTACAATCGCTTCGAGTTCGTCTATAGATAAGTGCATCAGTTTATTGAAAAGCTTCAGGTAGCGACGAGGCTCTACCGTGTCAGCCAACTGTTGCAGAAAAATTTGTGCGTCTGGTTCTGTATGCCACTCGTGGGCACTTGCAGCAAGCCACGTGCCCAATCGGTCTCCGTCAGATTCCATTTCGGTTACAAGGTCAGTGCTGTAATCAGGTGGATCACTGATAAGATAGCCTGGATGAACTTTGAAGAAGCGCGACAAGACATCACGGCTAGACGCTGTAAGGTGAAGTCGTTTGTTGCGTTCCAATTGAGATAGGTACGCCTGACTTACCTTGACACCTAGTTCTTCCTGCATGGCTTTGACAACCTCAACCTGAGTCATCGGTCGATTGTAGCCACGCAAGTCGCCTTCGACCGCTCGTAAATGTTTCATCTTCTCCGCTAGATTCATCACATACCTCGCATAACTATTTGCTATATTGAGTATAGCTGTCTGCAAAGGTTCTGTCAAGTGGTAGAGTCAAAATAGGAAAAATGTGAGTGAAGGAACGCCTTCACTCACATTTTTCCTACTATGCAAGGGTTATAGCCCCTGTTGCACTATCAACCGTAATTTTTACGGACGTGAGGGGTGTGGGAGCGGGTGGATTGACAACTTCGGCGTTTTTCGCGGGATCAAAGGCAGCTCCATGACAGGGGCATTGCAACAGTTGACTACTGGGGTCATAATCTACCTGACAACCTGCATGTGTACAAAGAGCATCATAGGCGACAAATTGCCCGTTGTTCAAATGGACAAGCACACCAGCATCACCAGATGATGGAATAGTAAATGATATAGCACTATTTTTGGGGATTGCACTCACTTGTGCAATACGACCTGCCGTTGGAGTACTCCCTGTTGCTGTACTTCCTGATGATGTTGATGTGGTTGGTGTTGTAACTGCTCCTGCTCCACCATTGTCTGTGCCTGCTACTGTTGTTTCGTCGGAATCGCTGCCCAGAATACGCACTGCGTAACTCACGGCAAAGACGCCCAATGCTGCCGCTCCTCCCGTTAAGGCACCCCATAAAAAGGTGCGTCGTGTCTCTCTCTGTGCCGCTCTCTGTTGCAGAATGACGCTATAGCGGCTTTGTTGTCTCTGTGGCTGACGTTGCGCTGTTGAGTTTCCAACGTTGTCTATGCGGATAGGCTCCTGTCTGCTTATCGTGCCTAAAATAATGCTGAAAAGTAGGGCTATACGTTGCTGATATTGTACAGGGGCAGCTTGCAAGAGACGGAGAGAGAGAATTTCGTCGAGTGATGGTAGACCTGTATGCACTGGTCCGTTGAGCATGAGAGTAAGCCATGCAAAGGTGAAGACGATATCCGCTCCATAGAAGTATGGATAGACATGCCACGACGCAGAGAGAAAAAAGAGTAAGCTAAGGAGTGTACCAAAGAACGCGGCTGGTCGAAATAGAAAGCCAAAGAGCGTCCCTAGACCAATAGCAATTTCTCCAAAAATGATCAGGATACCAAAGAATTTGGCATGTGGTTCAGCAAGTGATGTGAGCAGGCCATGAATAGGTGAGCCAAGAGCAAAGCGCGAAATCTGACGACCAATATAGCCTGACGCAGAGGTTTGGAAGAACTGCGGGTCCATAATCTTCTGAATGCCTGCATAGATAAAGGTGATTCCAAGAAAGAGACGCAGCGGTAAAAGTACCCATTGCTGTATAGAAACAGGACGTATATATTTTTGCATCGTGGCTCCCGTTGAAAGAGGTCAAAACATCTTGGTACAAGTTCGTGAATGTTCTTAAAGAGAGAGTACAGCAAGAAGCTGAAAAGAACATGAATAACGAAGTTCCTACGATTGTCATATGACAACTGGTCGGCTACTATGATGTTTTAGGCACCAAGTGCAATATACCCTGTGTATTGGACTCGATACGTTCATAATCTACTAACATTGGATGGTGATCGACGGAGAGCCACATCGAAATAAAATCGTCATAGTGCTTGCTCGCGGGATGTCCAGATTGACCAGGTGCATGTCCAGAGAGCGAGTTGTTCATATCGGCAAGCGTGACGATTTGGCGATATGAAGGAACGGTGATCACCGTCTTTGGATCGTGAGGCAGCGACGCACCCATGTTGACGGTATCAATATCACCACCAACAGGGAACGGTCCCCGATTGAAGAATGAGGCGAAGAGTTTGACACTGCCCAGTGTATGGTTATAGGTCATTGTATGGATAGCACCATATTGCCAACGCGTTGGGTTATCTTCCAACGTCTCGCGCAATTCTTCAACCGTTGCGGTAAATGCGCGACTTAGGGCTTCTTTCCAGGTTGTAGGACCATTGGGAATAACTGATGTCGTGAACCATGTATCATCCTGTGTCTTGAGCATACGAATGAGCAATGGTTTGCTGCGACTGGCATAACCGTTAGCAGAAGCAAGGATATTCGTCCCTTTTCCCAGGTATGCTTGCAACAACGTCTCGTCAGTACCAAGCGCGGCACTAAGTACTAGAAACTCTAATCGTCTCAAGAATGTTGTGTAGATAGCTGCCCCTGCGCTTTTTGGGGCAAGTACGAAGTCCCAACTGTGTAAGATATCTTGTACAGATTTTTCTAACGTTGTTGTGGTATCTATGGCAAGTATATATGGGACTATTTCGACTGCTGGGAGCGAGTATTGATCTGCCTGAATGCTTGCCATATCTGTTGGTGTAAGCTTGTGCTTTTGCGTCAGCAAGTCTGTAATACGCCGGGCACGGTAGCCATTCAGCCACTCGTTGGTAATGTAGTAGGGATAGGTGTCGTCTATAACACGGTTGTTTGCCGTCACAATAAAATGCTGTTCTGGATTGTAGCTCTGTGGCAATTCGTCGAACGGAATAAGCCCCGTCCACTCGTATTCACCAGTCCATCCGGGTGAAGGCAACAAAGCTTGCCCTTTCGCTCGGATAGGAATTGCACCCGCCATAACATAGCCAATGTTGCCTTCTTTGTCCGCATATATAACGTTTTGTGCTGGCACGTCCCAATCGCGTAGAGCTTCGCGGAACTCTTGCCAATTTGCTGCGTGATTAATCTTTAGGATTGAGGAAAGAATGTTGCACTGCTCTAGTCCAACCCACCGTAATGCTAATGGAAGTTCTTTTGGTGTGCCTGTTCCATTTTGACTTGTTCCGTCCGTATGCGGGAGCATGTTGGTCAAGATAGGACCGTGACGCGTGATAATTACCTCTTCCACGAGAAGTTCTTTTTGTCCTTTGACACGAATCTCTTCACGCACAATAGTTGCATTCTCCCATTGGCCCTGAAACTCGTATTGATGCAGGTTTTGTGGGTTGAACTTCTCAATATACAGGTCTTGTACATCGGAGACCGCGTTGGTGACGCCCCATGTGATGTGCTGATTGTGTCCAATGACTATGCCAGGGGCACCGGGGAAGCTTGCGCCAATTACGTCGATATCGCCCGCGACAAGATGACATTCATACCAGATAGAGGGGGCGGCCTGCCCAAGATGTGGATCATTACAGAGAATGGGTGCACCTGTCGCGGTCATTGTGCCATCTACAACCCAGTTGTTACTTCCACCAAGCATGCCGAAGCCACTAAGTTCCTTGAGTTGCTCGTATTGTTCCAGTAAACCAAGATTGACGCCTTGATAAGACACGCCTGAAGGAACAATAAGTGGATGTTGTGCATCATACCCGGACTCTAGTTGTGCGGCACGTTCGGGGCCAACTCTTGAGACGATACGAGCGCGAATAAGTTCTGTTTCCCAGTTGCCGCCAAGATTCCAACCCATCATCTTTGACCACTGGATGGTGTCGGCAGGACTCCACGGTGCTGGTTTAAAGCCGAGTAGCGTAAACTCGACAGGCAGCCGATGGAAGTTGTTTTCAATGAATGCATTGACACCCAATGCATAGGCATCGAGGACGCGGTGATCGTGCGCGGAGAGTCGTGCTACCTCTTCGACTGCTGAGCGATGCATACCGAGGCGACGACAAAAACGGTCGGTTTCTATCGCGATAGGCCCAAATAGTTCGGAGAGTCGGCCTGAACCTACGCGCCGATTGACCTCCATTTGCCATAAACGTTCCTGCGCATGCATGTACCCTTGTGCGAAATAGAGATCGTCCTCGTTGTGTGCATAGATATGAGGTATGCCATAGGAATCTGTGAGGACTTCAACAGGTTCATGCAAGCCTTGCAAATGCAGTCTGCCTTTGGTCTTCGGCAGAGGGCGATGCGTGAAGGCATAATACGCGCCATACGCCGCGCCTGCAACTCCCGCAATACCTGCTGCTGTGAGTGCTGTTTTCTGCCACCACGACGCCATGATGTATCTCCTTTTTATAAAAAACGAAACTCCTGTAGGGACCGATTTATCACGTCCTCGCTGGCATATTACTCGCTAAGAGGACGTGATACATCGGTCCCTACAGAACCTCTGTGCCCTTCGGTGTGTCGCGTACCTCATATCCCTCGGCTTTGAGCATATCGCGTATCTCGTCGGAACGTTTCCAATTACGTGCAGTACGGGCTTCATCACGTTGACGAACTAAAGCGAGTACCTCATCATTCAATATTCGTGGGGCATTTGCTTCGACAGTATCGAGGCGTAGCCCTAACACACGATCAAAATCCAGGATGAGTCGGTGTCGCTCTTCGGGCGCGATTTTGTTGTTACGGGCAACCTCGCGTGTCAGGCTCAAGGCTGTTGGTAAATCCAGGTCATCGTTGATAGCTTGCTGAAAGGCATCATGAACCTGCTGTGCCTCTGTTGACCAACTCTGCTGTGTAGATGATGCTGCGACGGCAGGAAGTGAGGCAATGTCAGCGCGTAAGTTGTTTAAGCCGTTTTGGGCGGCAATAATCGAATCATCGGTGAAGTTTAGCTTTGAGCGATAATGGGCTGTGAGCAAGAGGTAACGATAGGCCATCGGGTCGATGCCCTGTGCTTGCAATCTGCTCAGGAGTAAACCGTTACCTGTCGAGCGTGACATTTTTACACTACCAAGAACAAGATGCTCACCATGCATCCAGACCTGTACTGGCTGTTTCCCACTCGCACCCTGACTTTGTGCGATCTCATCCTCGTGATGAGGAAAGCGCAGATCAATGCCACCTGTATGAATGTCGAATTGTTCGCCGAGGTATTTTGTCGCCATTGCTGAGCATTCGATATGCCAACCAGGGAAGCCAGTACCCCACGGACTCTCCCAATTCATTTGCCGATCTTCGCTCCCGTGTTTCCAGAGCGCAAAGTCTTCGGGCGCGTGTTTATCTTCGGCAACCTCCATCTGCTGGCGTCCATGTCCACCTGTGCGCAGGTTCTCGACGGTATTGCCAGAAAGTTGCCCATAACTGGGGAAGCTACTGACATTGTAATACACGTTGCCGTTTGTCGTGTACGCATGTCCCTGCTTTATCAGTTCCTCAGTCATTGCCTGCATCTCTGGTATATGCTCGGTTGCCCTTGGACGTAGGTTTGGTGGTAGGATGTTTAATGCGTCAGAGTCATGCAGATATTGCTCTGTGTAGAAGGCCGCGATATCGTAGGCATTGCGACCCGTTAAACGCGCTTCATGCTCTAACTTATCTTCGCCAGTCTCGTCGGTATCGTTTTGCAGATGTCCAACGTCAGTGATGTTGCTGACAAGAAACACGTTGTAGCCGTTGTATTCGAGCATACGACGGACCCAATCGGTCATAATGAACGTGCGAAAGTTGCCAAGGTGAATATCTTTATAGACAGTGGGACCGCACGAGTAGATGCCAACTCGTGCTGGATTGAGTGGCGTAAACAGGTCTTTGCTTCTGCTGAGTGTGCTATATAGGTAGATAGGTTTTGCGGTAGGTGTTGACATAATAAGCAAATCTCCTCTGGAATATATCGCTGCTAGGAAAGTTTGGAATGTTTCAGTAGCTCAGGCAGGGGAGACGTGCGGAAAACAGTGATATTGGATGTTTCTGTTGGAGAGCACGATATATTAACGTTCACAGAGGGCTGAGCTACTTTCTGCTGCCTCTATGAACGTAACGACAGGTACAGAACCGCGTTCTAAATTGATGATGCACAATTCTCTCCAACAATGTAAGTAGTGTATAGCTTTTATGTATGGACGTAGTATAGCATACCTTATAAAAGATGTGAACTAGTTTTTATATCTCTCACGAAGTCATCTCTAGTAACTTGTGTGTTCTCTTGTACCTATTACGCTTGAAGCCCTACAAAAGAAGTCCTATCCTTGTCCTTATTGTATATTCTTGCTCGTTCGCTTACGAGCATACAGCCGTCGCATACGAATCAAACTTCCACATTCTTCATCGCTACACCATCGTCTGCTTCCATTCTTGCTTCGGTCTAAAAAGAGCCATCCACATCCACCTTCCCAATGAGGACACTCTTTTACTCTCGTGACTTCAGAAGAGGTAAGCAGTTCTATAGCAGAACGACTCAGAGGCCAGAGCAGTTGCTCTAGGTTACTCTCTTCTGAACTCCATTGCCATTCAATGCCTCGTGGTGTTTCTTCAATGTGGCCCTGAGTCATAGTCTCGACAAATAGCCTCTGCAACGTGTCAAGATCGGAGGAGGACAGAGAAGCGTGTTGAATAAGTGTAGAGAAGATGGAATAGATAGCTTCACGTAAGTTCATTGCCTTTGCGAAGACAGCAGTGGCATCCTTCTGACGTGACTGTGCTTCCTTTAACAACGTGTTCGCTTTCTCTTCGGATAGGAGTCCTACATAGTGACCCCATAGAACAAGGTCAGCATATGTTGTAAGAACATCGTGAGGATTGTTGCCAACGCGTGGTTCAACCGTGTTTACAAAATCGAGACAAAGATGTCCTCCTGAAAGACGTGAAAATCGTCTATATGTCTCAAGCACATGAGATGGATTTTCTTCCTCTTTACTCTTCCCTTTGAGAAGTGCTCTCACATGCTCCCTCTTCCCTACAATATTCTTGTTTGCACTTTGTTTAGGCATAAACGTTCCTTTCTAAAATAAATTACGGTCAAAGTATATATTGACTCGTAATGGATGAATAGGTATATTACGGTTAAAGCTATTGTAGCTCGCAATAGTATTACGTTTAAGAAATGGATTATGTAAACAGCAACCCTTCATCAGGAGGAATCCGAAGATGACCGAAAACAGGACACAGAAAACGGTGTACAATGCTTCTGAGTCAGAAAGGAAGTATACTTCTACACGAGCGTGGGCAACACTTGCACTTCTCTGCACAGCACAGTTTGTAGGTGTGCTCAATCTGCAAATCGTCTCTATTGCGCTTCCAACTATTCAACGCGGTCTCGGATTTTCTCAGGAAAATCTTCAGTGGGTACTAAGCGCAAATGCGTTAGCCTTTGGAAGTTTTCTCTTACTGGCAGGTCGTGTGGCTGACCTCTTTGGGCATCGCCGCCTTTTTATGATCGGAATGGCTCTTTTCGCTGTAGCTTCGCTTGGGTGTGGCCTTTCATCGTCTCAATTAATACTCATTGTATCTCGTGCCGCACAGGGGCTAGGAACAGCAATTGTCACTCCTGCTGCTCTAGCCTTGCTCACCGACACCTTTGCTGAAGGGACTGGGCGTAACTGGGCGCTTGGTATATGGGGCGCAGCAGGTGCATTAGGCGGAATTCTTAGCGTTCTGCTGGGTGGTGTCCTCGCCAATAACTTGGGTTGGCCTTGGATCTTCTTTCTCTGTGTGCCTATCGCAGTACTCGCGCTCGTCCTTGCTCCTATAGTGCTTCTTGAACACCGCAAGCAGACCTCAGCCAAATATCTTGACGTTGTAGGTGCAATCATTGCGACGACGTGCCTTGTTCTGCTCGTCTATGGGCTTTCTCAGGCAGAGCACAGCAGTTTCGTCCAATTCCAGACAGGGGGGCTTCTCCTCCTCGCACTCGGTTTGCTTGTTGTCTTTGGTCTCTTTGAGTCACGTCTCACTCATCCCCTCGTGCCCCTACGCATTTTTCGTCAGCGTACCCTTCTCGGTGCAAATCTCGTCACCTTGGCATTTACTGCTGTCGCCAATACGCCCATCTTTTTCTTCGTATTATATATGCAACAAGTTCGTGGGTATTCATCCATACTCACTGGTCTTGCCTTCCTGCCAACGAATCTTGCCATCATTGGTGGTTCAGCACTTGGTACACGGTTGATAAACTGGCTTGGTCAGAAGCGCACTATGCTCGTAGGCATGGGTACGCTCATCATTGCGTTGTTATTCCTCGCTAGCATCTCCGTCAATAGCAGCTATTTCAGCACCTTGCTTCCTGGACTCATCTTTCTTGGCCTTGGTCTAGCAATAACGCAGGTTGCGACGACGGTTGCGGGGACTGAAGGGGTAAGCATCGAGGAGCGAGGACTGGTTTCAGGTCTGCTGAATACCTCGATTCAGATTGGCACTGCAGTAGGACTAGTCATTCTTGTAACAATTGCTGATGCACGTACTAGCACCCTCACGCAAGGAACGCATATAGCAACAGCAGCTCTCGTTGATGGTTTTCGATGGGCATTTTACGCTGGGGCAGGACTTGCTGTAGTTGGCCTTCTCATTGCTCTGCTTGTCGTCAGCGAGCAGCGTTCCAACGTAAATAAGCGTACTGTCACACATGATCTTTCAAGAAGCAAGAAAGGGTAGTAACTCTGCACTTGATACTGTACTCTGGTCTGTTGCACGTTCATCTGCAGAACTTTTGATCTCCGAAGACCTTATGCGTGTCAAGGAGTGTCCAGAAAATGATGGCTGTGGTTGGCTTTTCGTAGACACAAGTAGAAATCATAAACGACGATGGTGTGATATGGAGGGATGTGGCAATCGAGCAAAAGCTCGTCGTCACTATGAACGTATACGCTAGCTCTTGAGAAGAGGGAAAGCAAAATGTTAACCTCTTCTCAAATGCATGCAGTCAATGTTGGATAAGCTACTCCTCAGTAGCTTGCTGATGGTGGACCACGATAGGCTCAATTGGTCGCCCTAGATACTTTCTCGGCTACAGCCGAGAAAGTATTTTATCGTAATCTGCATGTGTGCCAATCCAGAACCAGAGAAAGTAGTCTGGTTTACGGACAGCAAGTGCTCAATAGTGAAGACCTATTCGTACTGAATAAGTAGGACCTTTAGAACTAACTTGCTTAAAAGACAAACCGGGATGGGAAGGATTTAATCTAAAGAGCCGATAAGCTTCATCGGCTTGTTTTTGCACTGACGCTGGTAATTCTTCAAACAATACATGAAATTGCTTTGTACGCTTCGATTTCATGAAAGGAAACTATCCCCAGTAATGTCCTCTGTTTCTCCATCGGCGTCCTCTGCAAGTGCCTCACCTACCATATGTTCAAGAATAGTTTCAGAACGAGAATCATTGAAGAGGAGTTGCCAACGCTTCTCAGAAGCTATTTCCAGCCTTATAAGTTCGATAATATGTTTTTGCTCGTCTTCAGGAAGCTGTGCAACTTCGTTAAACGTCTCTCTTAATGCATCTATCATAATGTGTTTTTGTCCTCTTTATCTCTTTCTCGCTTGACAAGAGTGTACCATCATTTAATCCAGGGAGTAACATTCGTGGCGAACAAATGATGGTATTTTCATCAATCTACACTCTAGCAGCTTCTGCCGCTGTTCTCACCGCGAAGTAGCTTGCTTGCTTGTGATGTACTATAATAGCTGCTGTTGATTGCTCTGGTACGAGTTGATGTGCCTCGGTTAGCTCAACGCCGATGGAACTTGTTACGGGTAGCAATTGAAACACCTTTTCATGATCGGTAAGATCAGGAATAGCTGGATAGCCCCAACTGTAGCGGCGTCCTCTTGAAGCGTCAAGTGCTAGTTCATGACGAACGATGCGGTTCGCATATTCTGCGAGTCCCTCCGCCATTTCGACGGCGAGACCGTGCACAAAATAGGCTTCGGAATAGTTGCCTGCTTGTTGTAACCTATCAATGGCATCACTCGCAGGCTTGCCCATCGTCACGACTTGTAGCGCGACGACATCTAGCTTGCCGCTCTCGACTGAGGCGAAGTAGTCGGCAAGGCAAAGGCGTTCACGCTCCTCCTGACGCGGAAAGCGGAAACGGGTGACCTCTTTATGGCTACCATTTTTTTGTAGTTCCTTATAATCGTATACTATGAGTTCGTTACCAGATGATTGGCAAGGGAAGTAACCATACACCACACGTGGTTGCAGATAGCGTTGTTGACGCGCCTCACGCATCATGCGCTCCAAACGTGGACGGAAATCCTCATCGACAAGTCGATTGAACTCCGCACCATGCGCCTTTCCACCCCAGTGGAGTCGATAGAGGGTGTTGAGGTCCATGCATTCCGCGACATCTTCTAAACCGATGCGCTCTAGTACACGCGGTCCCCAGAAGGGCGGTGTCGGAAGTGTGAGCGCAGGTATGATACTGGTAGAAGGTGTTTCTGCATCAGTACGTTCGACGAGTTGTACCTCGCTCGTTTTTGTAGCTTTTTTCTGACGTTCGTGCAGTGCCTCATCTTTATTGTGCTGCACAAACGCGCTCCGGTCTACCTGTGGATTGGTAAGCTTATCAACAATCTCCAAGCCCTCAAAGGCATCTTTGGCGTAAAAGACGCCTGGATCATACGCTACTGGTAACGCGTCAGGTGTTTGTTCATCGACAAAAAGAATACGACGACCATAGGAACGATTAATCGCGGCACCACCCACGATAATTGGAAAGTTCAGACCGCGCTTATGCAGTTCTTTGACACAGAGCGGCATCTGTTTTGAAGTGCTGACAAGCAAAGCAGAGAGACCAATGGCGTCGGCGTTTACCTCGATGGCCTTGTCAATGATTGTGTTCAATGGAACTTGTTTGCCGAGGTCGTACACAGTAAAGCCATTATTGCTCAGAATTGTATTGACCAGATTTTTGCCGATATCATGTACATCGCCAAAGACCGTCGCTAGCACAACTTTGCCTTTCGTATAGCCTTCTACTTTCTCAAGGTAGCTTTCGAGATGAGCAACGGCGCGTTTCATGACCTCTGCCGATTGCAAGACGAACGGCAAAATCAGTTCGCCAGCACCGAAGCGGTCTCCTACGTCCTTCATAGCGGGAAGCAGGACTGTGTTGAGGACGTTGACAGCCGACTCACCTGTTTTGATATGTTCAGTTTCGGCGCGTTCTGCGACAATCTCGTCGATCAGTAGCTCAATGCCTTCCTTACGACGGTGCAGAATTTGCCAGTGAATGCGCTCGGCTACGTTCATACCCTCGGTAGGATCAACCTTTGTTGCGCCATCGTTTTGTTGTGGGCCATGCTCCTCGTAAAAGGCAATAAAGCGTGGCAAGGCATCAGGTCGGTTAAAAATCAAGTCGTCGGCTAGTTGACGTTGCTCTGCATCAACCTCAGCATATGGTGTGATATGTGTTGGGTTGACAATTGCCAGATCGAGGCCAGCTTTGACCGCGTGATAGAGAAAAACACTATTCAAGACGGCGCGTGCATGTTGTTTGAGGCCAAACGAGATATTGCTTACTCCCAGGATAGTAAGCACACCTGGCAATTCCTGCTTGATACGCTTCAGAGCATCGAGTGTTTCAATACCAGCACTTTGTAGTTCCTCTTGTCCCGTCGTGACAGGAAATGTGAGTGGATCAAAAATGAGTGCATTCGGTGCTAGACCATATTCGTTGACGCAGATATCGTAGATGGCATGTGCGATATCGACTTTACGCGCTGTGGTTTTGCCCATGCCTATCTCGTCGATAGTCAAGGCAACGACAGCCGAGCCATGCTCAATCGCCATTGGCACAACGCTGTCAATTTTCTGACGCCCGGTTTCCATATTGACCGAGTTGATAATTGCACGCCCTGGGTAAACCTCTAGTGCGGCCTGAATCACGTTGGCTTCAGTACTATCAATTTCCAGAGGTGCTTCGATGCCCATTGAAAGCTTTTTGACAACTCTCGCCATCTGCTCTGGCTCGTCCGTGCGCTCGGTCAAGGCTACCTGCACATCGAGTGTGTGCGCTCCACCTTCAACCTGTTCGCGTGCGATACTCAGCACTGTATCATAATCGTCGTTGAGCAATGCTTGTTTCGCTTTACGGCTGCCCTGCGCATTGACGCGTTCACCGACGATCATCGGGGCCGGGTCCTGTGTCAACGAGGTTGCACGAATGCCGCTTGTGACGAAGGATGGTGTGATATGCTTAAAGTCTTTTTGTGTGAAATTATTGTCGGCGATTGGGCGTGCATGACGTTGAACAGGCCGACACGCATCGACAATAGCACGTAGGTGTTCGTGACTATTGCCACAACACCCACCAATAATGTTGACACCAAACTCTGTCACGAAATCGCGCAAGGCGACTGCCATTGCCTCCGGTTCCGTTGGATAGACTGCTAGCCCATTAACATTCAACGGAATGCCAGCATTTGGAATAGTCGAGATAGGCAAAGGACAGTTTTCGGCGAGATAGCGCACAGGCTCGCGCATATAGTCAGGGCCAGTGGAGCAGTTAAGACCGACGATATCGACGCGTAACGCGACAAGCGTGTTCATGACCGCCGCGATATCTGTGCCTAGCAACATACGCCCACTTGTATCAAGCGAAACCTGCGCTTGAATAGGTACGATACGCCCTATTTCTTGCATAGCCTTACGCATACCTGTAATGGCGGCGCGAACCTCAAGAATGTCCTGGCTAGTCTCGATGAGAAATACATCAATACCACCCTCAAGCAATGCTAAGGACTGTTCACGGAAGATTTCCACTAACTGCTGATAAGTGATATTGCTCAACGTTGGGTCGTCCGAGGAGGGTAACATACCTGTTGGACCAACAGAGCCTGCGACGAAGCGTGGCTGTTCCGGTGTGCTGTATTTGTCAGCAAGGCGACGAGCAAGGCGTGCGGCGGTAAGATTTACTTCATGTGTGAGATGCCCGATACCGTATTCATCCAGTTTGAGGCGACTAGCCGTAAATGAGTCAGACTCGATAATATCGCAGCCGACGGCGAGAAAGCCCTCATGAATCTCTTCGATGACAGAGGGCTTCGTGAGGACGAGATATTCGTTACAGCCCTCTGTAGATTGACCACCATAGTCTTCGGCGGTCAACGAGTAGCGTTGTATATTTGTGCCCATCGCGCCATCGTAGATCAAAACACGCTGGGAAAGTGCATTTAGAAATGTGCTCATACGGTATCACCCCTATAATTTTCCTCGGATTGGTAGGGACCGATTTATCGCGTTCTCAGCACGAGCGAAGCAATGTGCGCGTCCCTGTGTTATTTTCTGTCGTTATTATTCCGCAAATGCCGACACGAGTTCGCGGCAGAAATCGGGGATGTCCTCTACGACGCGTCCCCAAACCATATTGCCCTCGCGGAATGCAGCTTCGTTGACCCAGATGCCACCTGCGTTCATAATATCGTCTTTGATACCAGTTGAGCCTGTCGCCTTACGCCCTTTAAGAATGCCTGCGGAAATAGGAACCCAGCCGCCATGACAGATGGTGCCAATAGTTTTGTTTTGCTTGTGCACGTCACGTACCAATTGCAGTACGCCAGCACTACGTCGCAGTTTGTCGGGTGCCCAACCACCTGGAATGACCAGGCCATCTAGATCGTTTGCGTGTGGAGCTTCTTCGATGCTGACATCGGGTGTCATGGCTAAGCCATGCTTGCCATGAACCATCTCTGGAGTCAGGCCAATCACAATGACTCTTGCACCCTCTTCGCGGAGCCGCATTACAGGAACCCAAAATTCCAGGTCTTCCACCTCTTGAGCAACAAAATAGCCAATGGTTTTTCCTTGTAAGCGCATAGCAGGCTCCTTCCAAGAATAAGGGTTTATTGAGGTATTATATCATGTTGCCTTAGAGGAAGGTGTATGCCAATTTAGCTTGGTTGATATTCGCTGATATTACGAACCCATTCCAATTTTCCAGTTACTGCTTTCCACATTCGTGTATCGGCAGTCCAAAGTTCGCAATTTTTTTGCCTGGCAAGTGCTAAAAAGTGGGCATCGTAAGAAGCAGACAGTTCAAAGCGACTAGCTATTTCCATTGCTTGGGTACTTAGAGCAGTAGATGGCAAAAACTCTAACAGGACAACTTTAAGAATTATGTCTAAACCTCTGTTTGCGGTATCAAGAGTAATCTTTCCTGTACGCACATTCTGATAAAGAGTATTAGATGCTTCATATATTAATAGCGATGGTGCTATGACTTCAATGTTGTTTTTTCTCCACACGTCTACTAATGATATCGCCTGCTCTGAGTCACTCTCAGTAAGAACCCACTTGAGTGCAACACTAGTATCAACGACTACAGTTTTCGCCATTATTGCTCCTGTAAGTGCTCAAGATGTTGAACACGCTCCTCGCGTTGCTGCCGGAGTACTTCTGCCGAGTTTTCAAAAAGATATCCTCTACTATCTCGTATGACTTGTCCCCTTACTTTCTGAATTTGCTCTATTATGTCGTCTGGAACAGTATGAATCGCTTGTTGCATCGTAAGTAGTTCTTCTTTAGGAACAGTTCGTTCAAGAAGTCTTTCAATATAAGCATCGGGTGAAAGATTGTTTTTCTGTGCAGCACTTGCAATTCTTTGCTGCAACTCTTGATTCGCAATGGTAAGTCGCAAAAGTTTTACCTCTTGTGATACTTGCTTATCTTGGTCATTAAAATCGTCTTTGCGTATAGCCATAATCCATCTTTCTATCATGCTGGAGCAATGATCTTTGCTACATATCATATGTATATGCATATGTATTGTCAACTTGACAATGAAAGTTACACATCTAGCTTTTTCAGTCTCGGTTTCCTAAGTACTAGGAAACTCATCATTTTCATTATATTTTCCTGATGCTACATCCTCTAAGTGCTGTGTTCGTTCCTCACGCATCTGTCTTATTTCTTCTGCTGTGTTTTCAAAAAGTTGTCCATTGCGACGTTGTATGATTTGTTCTCGTACTTGACGAAGGCGGTCTATTCCTTCTTGACTTATCTGCTCTGCTTGTTGCTGCTCTAACTCTTGTATCGCAACTTCGTCAGGAACAGCTTGTTCAAGAATGTGTTCGAGATAGTCATCTATTGATATATTCTTTCGAGTGGTTATTTTTTCAATTCGGTGTAATTGTGCAGGTGTTATCTCGAAAGCAATTTGTGCACTTCTGTTTGTACTCGCATCGCTGTCAAAATCTTTGTTTCGGAGTGCCATAACCTTTCCTCCTCTTTCATCTATGCTCGTCTATTATATGTACCATTATAATAGCGATGCTTTCTGTTCGTTGTCAACTTGTATAACTCGGTTTATCGTGGATAGCTAGCATATCCTCTAGCGCAGTTAGAAACCTCATCGTCGGTTAAAACGTACCAGAAGGTATAGCAGTAGAGTTCTGCCCTAACACATTGAGGAGTGAGCAATGGAGACGCGTTTTACGCTGGGAATTGAGGAAGAGTTTCAGTTGGTGGATATGCAGACTGGTGAGTTACGTTCCTACGCGGACGCTATTATTGAGAAGGGGGCCGACTCGCTTGGCGAACAACTCAAGCAAGAGATGTCACAATCGACAATAGAATTGGTTTCAAATATTTTACCCAATATTGTTGTTGCGCGCCAGGAGGTGCGTGCTACACGTGCCGCCCTCGCGCAGCTCGTCAAAGAAGAGGGACTAGCTATTATTAGCGCGGGTACTCATCCCAGTTCGTCCTGGCGTGACCAGAAGAATACAGACGGCGAACGCTATATTGAATTGGCACAAGAGTATCAGGACGTTGTGCGATCCGACCTGATCTTTGGCCTGCATGTGCACGTTGGGGTAGAAAACAAAGACCTTGCGATTACCATTATGAATCAGGTGCGTACATGGCTGCCCCA
Source organism: uncultured Ktedonobacteraceae bacterium (assembly GCA_964250765.1). Taxonomy (GTDB): domain Bacteria; phylum Chloroflexota; class Ktedonobacteria; order Ktedonobacterales; family Ktedonobacteraceae; genus JBBQVS01. The sequence goes on from CAXUHF010000049.1 coordinate 33,656, forward strand.
CTTACTGGCACTCTCGACTAATGCGCCATTCTGGTCGGGTCGTATGACGGGTCTCAAGTCCTATCGTGCCGTGCAGTGGAAACGCTTTCCACGCAGTGGTGTACCCTATGTATTTCCTTCCTGGGACCATTTTGATAAATACGTACAAGACTTGATAGACATGGGCTGTATTGATGATGGCAAGAAAATCTGGTGGGATGTCCGCCCACACGCCTATTTCGATACCGTTGAGTTTCGCGTCTGTGACATGCCCTCGACAATAGAGGATACTTTAGGTATCGCTGCACTATGTCAAGCACTGGTCGCAAAGTTGGCGCGCTTGCATGAACAGGGAAAAACAGTGCCAATTGTGAAAAGTCGCTACATTGAAGAAAACAAGTGGCGAGCAATGCGTTATGGTTTGGATGCGGAGTTTGTTGATTTTACGCTACGTCGTCGCTTGCCCATGCGTGACTCTATCCGTGAGGTGCTGGATTTCGTTGATGAGGTGGTAGATGATTTAGGGAGCCGCCGTGAGATAACATATCTTCGTACGTTGCTCGATGATAAGCAAGGAACAGGGGCAGATCGACAAATGGCAATTTATCAGAAGACAGAGAGTACGCAGGACGTAATCGCGTTTTTGTTAGAGCGAACAATGCAAGGAGTATTATAGAAATGGCGAACCGTTTTTCGCTTGGCATTGAAGAGGAATTCCAGTTGGTAAAGCGCGCATCAGGTGAATTATGCTCGTGCGCGCAGAGTATTCTAGCAAAGGGAGCACCGTACTTAGAGGAGCAGATTAAGCCAGAGATGCTGCAAAATACAGTAGAATTGATCTCAAACGTGTTTCCTGATATTGCAGCTGCACGCACCGAACTTCATACTCTACGTGTATTGCTCAGTCGGCTTGCTAATGAGGAAGGACTGGCACTGGTAAGCGCAGGTACAAATCCGAGTGCATTGTGGGTCGATCAAGAGCGAACCGATGGTGAACGTTATATTGAACTGGAAAAAGAGTATCAGGACGTTGGACGTTCTATTCTTATCTTTGGCTTGCATGTGCATGTTGGGATAGAGAACAAAGAACTCGCTATGCGCGTTATGAATCAGGTGCGAACATGGTTGCCTCAACTCATCGCAATCTCATCAAACTCTCCTTTCTGGCAGGGACGCATGACCGGTATTAAGTCCTATCGCTCAGTAGTATGGAAGCGTTTTCCACGTAGTGGTATGCCTGAGGTGTTTGAGTCACGTCAGCACTTTGATTCATATGTGCAAGATTTGGTCGAGATGGGATGTATCGACAATGGTAAGAAAATCTGGTGGGATATTCGCCCACATCCCTTCTTTGATACCATCGAGTTTCGCGCCTGTGATATGCCTGCCACGATAGAAGACACGCTAGCGATAGCTGCATTATGTCAAGCAATGGTCGCAAAACTGTCCTATCTTGATGAACACGGCAAGCCCGTACCGATGCTGAAACGCGACTACATCGACGAAAACAAGTGGCGCGCGATGCGCTATGGTCTCGACGCGGAGATCATCGACTTCACGCAGAGACGCTCTATTAGCATGCGCAACTCTATCCGTGAACTACTAGATTTTGTCGATGAGATGGTGGACGATCTTGGCAGCCGCCGAGAAATGAACTACCTACGTGCGTTAATGGACGACCCAAGCGGAACGGGTGCCGACCGTCAAATGGCGTTTTATAAAGAGAATGGTGAAGATAGTTCTAAGGTCAATCAATTTTTGATTGAGCAAACCATGCAAGGTGTCACGCTTGAAGACGCTGATCTGTCAAATCGCTTTCTTCAATTCAAGATGTATGAGGAGAATGTAAGGAGCTAGATGTAGGGACCGATTCATCGCGTCCTTGTTGGCATTGACACACCAACAAGGACGCGATGATGCTGTTTAACAATTTAATGCGGATACGTCGGTCGTAGGGACCGATGTATCACGTCCTCTTGGCCTCTTCAATCGCCAACAAGGACGTGATACATCGGTCCCTACAGGTATCCCTACCAATTTGTTAAACGGCATAATCGGTCCCTAC
>CAXUHF010000050.1:0-12234 GCA_964250765.1 uncultured Ktedonobacteraceae bacterium
TATGTCCTCGAACAGTCTCAATTGCCAACAGGGTGTAATAGAATTAGACCCCTACAATTGACGTATCTGCGTTATTTTAACAAACAGCATCATTACGCCCTCGACCCGACTGTCTCTTGCGCAAGGGCGTAATGATGCTGTTTAACTATTAAATCTGGATATGTTTTTGGCTTATCGTATCCCTATTTATTAGTTAAAAAGCATAATTATAGCCCCTACAACGTTTCTTCCTCGATTACTTTCTTTATCTTCATTATTGCTAACTGCCTGCCAGCATTCCCTCACAGGAAGATATCCTTAGAGACGCAAAGTGCTGATACAACGTATAATGAGTATATATGAACGTACTTATAAAATTTTAAGCACACTTCTGAATTACCATTATAGCAAAGAAAGGAACGATTCGCATGAGTAACATTGGTACAGCAGTAGCAAAGGTTGCGATGCTCGCAGGTGGGGCGGTTGTTGGCGCATTCCTCGCGCGTTTGTGTGACGAATGGATTGCCTCACATTCGCATACGCAGTCCGAGTACGATAAGACACGCTACTCACAGGGATTAGGAGCAGTGGTATTGCCGCCAGCCGCGCCACCACAAGCACCATTTCAGGCACCAAATCCAGAGCAAGAGCAGTACAACGACTATAAGTAAGGGGACGGACAGACAATGACAACGGCAATGACGGCAAGTGAGCGCGTCCACGCTGCCTTGAAAGGTGAGCATGTTGATCGTGTTCCCTTCTGCTTCTGGCACCACTTTAAGCCGGAAGGGTCTGGCGAACGGCTAGCAGCATCTACAATGGAGTTTTTTCGACAGAAGTTCGATTTAGATATTGTAAAAATCATGCCAGATTTGCCCTATCCTATGCCTGATGAGCAACTCGTTGAGGCGGATTCGGTACGTATGTTGCCCAAACTGAGTCTTGATACGCCAATATTCGAGCAACAACTTGTGTGTATACGCACTCTACGTGCTCAGCTTGGTCCTGACTATCCACTCATTGTTACACATTTTAGCCCATTGACACATCTCTTCTATATGATGGGCAAACAAAAAGCTATTGAAGAACTGCGTAAACATCCAGCACCAGTTGAGGAAGGGTTGGGAACGATAGCCTCGAACTTGAGTCACCTGTTTAAGGCGTCTATCGAGGCTGGTGCCAGTGGCATCTTCTTTTCCAGCATGGGCGCGACGAATGCCGACCTGACACGTGACGAGTACACGCACTATGGACGCCCCTACGACCTACAAGCATTAGAGGGAGCAAAGGACGGCTGGCTCAACATTGTCCATGTTCACGCCGACCCTAGTCAGGAAGGCGATGAAATCTACTTCAATGACTTCCTTGATTATCCAGTCTCCACATTGAGTTGGAGTGACCGTCTTACTGGTCCTAGTCTGAGCGAGGCGTTTACTCTGACCGATAAATGTCTCATGGGTGGTCTTGCCGAACGCGGTCCCCTCACACACGGCAGCGAGGCCGAGATTGACAATGAAATCATGGCAGCCGTAACCCAAACCAAAGGGCGACGCCTGATTCTCGCAAATGGTTGCTCCATTCCCGACGACAATCCCGAAGAGTGGCTCTATATCGCACGTCGGTTAGTGGATAATTTACGATAATATTAGAGAAAGTATGATGCATCATTCGGATAGTCCAGCACATCTGAATGATGCATTTTGTGTCTTCGAGTCTTTATTGTAAGCAAAGCAATTATCGTGTATAGTTGAGGTGGATATGGCAAAGCGAGAGGATGTACACAATGAAGACTATAAGTATAGGTGAGTTTGTGGAGCATATTGACGAAATATTACGTCTGTTAAAAGACAGAGATGAGACTATCTATATTGTCGATCAAGGCGATGTTGTGGCACGTCTTTTACCACCTCTCGCACAACAATCATCCTCCTCTGATGAAGTGTCAGATAAAGCGTGGGCAAACCTGGAGCGTTTATCAGCAGAAGTAGGTAAACGTTGGACAAACAACGTAGATAATTCATCTTCTCAGCAGCATGATAAACACAATTCTGCTGCTTTTTTAGATATGCTTAATCATCACACAAACATGATTAGTGCGTAGATAGCTGAAAAGAATGTAGACGCAACCAACATTGTACAAGAAGGTAGGCGCGAGCTTTAATGGATGCGATGGTCGTTGTAGGGACCGATTTATCACGTCCTCTTGGCGACTACGATGCCGACCAGGACATGATAAATCGGTCCCTACAGATGTGCTTATCATTAATCCCTACTCGTATCGCAACACTTCCAATGGGCGGACACGGGTTGCGTTCCACGACACAAGCAATGCGACGAGCATGGTAACGAGTACTGTCACGGCGACAATGAGCGCGATGAGCCAAGGACCAACACTAATTTGCACCTGGAAGACAAATGTGCTCAATACTGTGATCGATCCCGCAACCAGCAGCATCGCCACCAATGAACCGAGCAAGCCAACAAGTCCATTCTCGATGAGCACGGTTGCCAATACTGAACGACTAGTGTAGCCGACGGACTTGAGAATACCAATTTCACGTTGCCGTTCCAGCATTGCTAGTGCAACCGCATTGGCAATAATAATCAAGCCTGCAATCATTGCCAACGATGCAACCGTGGTGAGCAAAATGATGAGATTGTCAAGCACCTGATTGATGATCGCGTCGATATCAACCACGCTGAAAACGAGTGCGCTTGGTACGGCTGTGTTGATGTTATGTTTAAACTCAGGCAACAGGTTGGGGTCAACTTTCAGTGAGTAGACCGCCAACGTCGATGACCCTCCTAATTGCGTCGCCACTTTCTCATCACAAAGAATCGAGGCAAAGGTAGGATTCTTTGTTGGGTCTGAGTCGTCATAGAAGCCAACGATAGTCAGCACTTTTGTGACAGCACCATCCGCACTCTGCTCAATCACAGTATTACCAACGTTCAAACGCAATGGAGCGTTTTGCAGCGACGAATTGACAAGGACATTATTTGTTCCCGCATCAGACGGACTTAAGTTGCGTCCACTATGTAGAGTAATCACAGGAATGTCATTTCCACCGTCTCGCAGTGTATACCCCTCAATACTAGCGAGTTTATTGACCGCATCCCTGGAATTTCCTTTTCCCTTTGGGCCAGTCTCTTTCAATACGGTGTTCAGGTCGTGCCCCTGAATAAAGAGTGGATAGACCTGACGCACCACCACATTTGAGATAGTTTTGCTGGTATCAACACCTTTTTGTTGCGCTATTTGCGCCTGTATCGTCCCCTGTTCTTTCGGTTGTGCAGCAATAAAGACGTTGCGCGTGAAGAGCGTATCGAGCGTGCTGGTGATAGTATCTTTGATACCTTGACCCAGAACAAGGACCAGTCCAATCGCAAACACACCAACAAAAAGTGCTGTAAGCGTTGTCGTAGTACGTAAACGTTGTCGTCCCATGTTGCGATATGCTAGCATAACGGGTGTTTTCCATGAGCGTGGCGTAAACATGACCACACCATCAATCATCGTTGCGAAAAAGAACACAAGCGAACCGCCTAATAAGACAAGACCCAATCCGCCCAAAACCGCCAACGCGTACACACCCAGCGTACTGTTTCCCGCACGTGATGCATAATGATTTATAGCGTTTCCCAATAATCCAAGTAGACCAGAAACAAGCGCAGCAGCTACAATAGCTCCCAAAGCCGCAAGCAGCCAGAGCAGGATGCGAGGTTGCGGCTTTTCGTAGACGGGTAACTTCGAGATTGCTAGCACAAGCAGACCAAGCCCTAGTGCCAACGCGAAGATGATGATAGCTCCACCATAAACAGCAATAATTGCTGTTGTCACGCTGCCTAGAATACTCGCAGCCAACGCAACAAACAGAACAGAGAGCAAGATAAGCAATAAAAGAGTTGTTGCGCGTGAGCTAGTTTCTGTAGTTTCTCCACTGTCACGTAGGACCGCTAATGGGCGTATCTGACTCGCTTGTACAATTGGCAATAAACCAAAGATGAAGGCAGTTGCGAGACCAATGACAAAGCCTGACCCAATCGTCGTTGGATCAAGCGTAATTGGTAAGTGTAACGGGAAGGCATACTCCACAATGGCACGAACGAGATAGCTAGCACCTATACCGGCAAGCGTACCAACACAACCACCTACAATGCCAAGCAATGCTGCCTCAAGACCAAAAAGACCATAGAGATCAATCCGTCGATAGCCAGTTGTTTTGAGCATAGCAATCTCGACTCGCCGCCGCCTCAGTAGTACCTGCATCGTGTTGATGATACCGATGCCACCGATAAAGAGGGCCAGTAGACCAACGATGCGCAGAAAGAGTCGTATTTGATCTACCTGGCTCTGTCTTCGTTGCAATAGGTCCTGAGCCGTGATAAGTGTTGCAGTAGGAAAGTTTTGGTTAATTTGTGTTTGTACTGACTTCAGGTTAGCATCAGGCACAGTTGTGTAGATGGTTGTATATTGTTCAGGAAGTGTAGAACCGTTTGGACCAGGAATGGCAGCTAACGCGTCCTGTGAAATGAGAATTTGTGGTCCTTGGAAAGCTCCTCCCTCTTGAAATTCAGCTGCAATAACCACCGAAAGACTTCGGCCATCAGCAGTTTTTACCGTATAACTGCTGCCAATATGGGCATGCAACGTCTGAAAGATATGCATGCTAACAGCAACATTGGCACCATGTACGACCTTTTGAATTGTCGAGCTTGAGGATGGGGCAATGACGTTTGCCTGTCCTACCAGAGGAAAATTGTTTGATATAGCCACAATAGTGAAGGTTTGTTCGTCGCCGGAGGAGGAGGTAATTGTCCCCCCTGTATTGTATGATGTAGCGTAGTCTGTAATGCTTCCGTGTTGCTTCAATTGATCGAAAAAAGGCAGGTCGCGCTTTCGTAGCGGAGAGACGCCCGCGTTGACACGTAGATTCCCACCATTCGCCTCCACGATGTTGCCCACTAATGCTGAGTTGACGCTCAACCCTACAAGTTGCAGTGCCACAATCGCCATCACACCTACCGCAACACAAAAAACGGCAAGTACCGTCCTCTGTCCACCACGCAAGAGTGAGCGCGTAGCATATGACCAATATAATCCAAGCCGCATAGCTATCCTTCTTTAAGAAAAATGGGAAAGATGTCCAAATATCTGGCAGAGTAATTGCCCTCTATCATGTACGTTCCGTTACGGAAAATGCTGCATCGGGCTTCTGTCTATGAGATGACACCACTCACTATATTGGATATAACAGATATATGCCATTTAACAAATTAGCGAGGATACGTTGACTGTAGGAGCTATAATTCATTACGCCCTCGCCGCTCCATACAAGCCGAACAAGGACGTAATGAATTATAGCCTCTACATCCTTACTAATCTGTTAAACAGCATATATTACCTACTCGGTGGATGAATAAAAAGCTCTCTCACAATTGTTCTCTATAGTAGGATATTATTGCACAATCAAACTTTGTCTACTAGTTCACAGCATACCCTTCCTAAATGTGTTATGCTATCTCAATGAGAACAAAAATAATCTGTATGATATAAATTTTCTACTTTGCATAAGGTTGATGTAACTGATGGATACCTCTATCCGTTTCTACAATACGAATAGCAGTGTACATTCTCCATTCGAGGAAGATCGTACACGTAAATTCACCGTTCCATTGCCAACGGATAAGGAAGGCAAGGTGTCTGAGACACGAGCAGATGAACGAGAGTATACAACCTCGTCGCCCGAAACTGTCACACGCGAGCATGCGCAAGAGACTGAGCAAACTGTCGCGGTAGATATTGCTGACTTTGAAGCGATCTTTCTACGCTTCCAGACGCCTATTACAAACTTCATTTATCATCTGATTGGTAATCGAGAACAAGCATATGATTTAGCACAAGATGTGTTTGTCAAAGCATACAAGGCATTATTGAATGGAACAGTGGTGCAACCAGGGGCACTCTCGGCATGGCTCTATCGCATAGCTACCAATACGACAACCGATACATTACGACGCAGACGATTGATCTCCTGGTTGCCGCTCTCGTTGTTTAACGAGGACCGAGGTATAGGAGCTGGTGTTCTGTCCGATTCTGGTGGCACCGCTGACGGCTTTACAAATACGAACGAAGAGAATCATAGCGAAAATCACGTAGGCTCTGTAAGCGCGCTTTATGAACGCAATGGCTACGATGGTGGACGCTTTGAAAACAGCGTTGCAGACAAAGAGATCGTTGAGCGTGTGATGAAGCAATTACAGCCTAAATACGCTGTCTGTCTTTGGCTCTATGAGAATGATGGTTTGTCTTGTGCTGAAATTGCTGATGTTCTCAATATTAGCTCCTCAGCAGTAAAAATGCGACTCATGCGAGCGCGGGAACGGTTTATTGGACTGTACAAAAAAGAGGTCGGTGAAGAGTGAACTGTAACCAAGCGCGGTCAATGCTAGCAGCATATCGTGAATTGAAACATGGTCAGATTGATACAACAGAGTTAGATGTGCATCTTGAGCAATGCGCGGCATGTAGACAGGTACTAGCACAGCAGAACGTTGTTGGCGAACGTGTACGCCTTTTGCCTACACTTGAACCGACTCCCGAAGCACATGGGAAACTTATGCGCGCGCTAGCGGCAGAGCATACGCATTTTCTACAACACTCATCTAACGCACATACATCATCGGCTTCGTCTGTCCCCGATTTTCTCAAGCCCTACATGAGTAAACCAGTACAAGCTTCCGAGAAGAACTCCGAGACGCTCAGAGCTTTCTCTACTGCTGATACTGGGCCACTACCAGTTATTCCGATGAAGCGTAAGAAGCGTGTCGCTCCAATGGGACAGTTTGCCGTGCTTGGCTTGGCTGCCAGCTTCTTGATGCTCTTCCTAGTAGGTGGGCTTGTCTCGCTCCTGGTTTTAGCAAATCACGGAGTCAATGGAGCAAACTCAGTAGCCTCCTCAATCAAAAATCTGTCCTTAATAGCTCCTGTAAACTATACTGCGGAAACATCTTATCCAAATGTTGCAAGTGCTGTTGCTACTCATGACCATATTTATTATTCGGCCTATGGTAGCGACGAAACGCAATGGATGATTGAACAGGTTAATGGCACGACAAAGAATGCAACAAGTATTCCACTTTTGAAGACGAGTAGTCAGAGTCAGCTATTTGTGCTAGGGGCTTCTTCGGAATGGGTTGTCTGGTTACAACTTGATACACCACAAAACAAAATTCAGAAGCACACAACAACATCTGCATTTACACGAACATGGAGTTTGAATGCACTCCCTCTCGCATCACAGCAAGATACGCAATTTGAAAATGTAGTCACGTTACAGCATGGCACGTTCGATACAACAATGGTTCCTGACTGGATTCATACTCCTATACAGGGCCTTTCATTCCTACAACAAAATACGCTGCTTGTAACATCTCTCGACGTAAAGGGCAACGCGCAACTTCTACGCTATCAGTTGTATAGCAATTCGGGGACAACTTCTACGCTTATCGCAACAGCGAATAATGGTCATATCCTTACATCACCTACGGCAACCGATGATGGGATGCGCATATTCTGGTCAGAGGAATGGTTTACAGACGACCAGCAACCACACAGTATCATTTGGACACAACAAGCGACACAGCAGGTAGTTCGCCAAAACGGTGTATGGCGTCCAAGCACAACAGTAAACAAATATATCTATAGCTCGGATGATACGTCATTCCATCCACAGGTAATTAACAACACGCTCTTTGTGCTTAGTACAAGCGATACAACAGCAGCAATACAAGGAACACCAAGCGCGACAAGTACTCCAACGCTGCAAGCAACAGCGAAGCCTGTATCAACTGCATCCGTTACTCCGCGCTTTACAAACATCTATACCTCGCAAATCGACGAGTCTATACATGGCATGGTTCTAGCTTTTCCACTCGATGACCCAACAGCACAACCAATAACGCTCTCAAATGATAGTACTGCGGCTGCACTACAAGCAGGAACACGATTCCTCCTGTGGCAAAGTAGTGCTGGCTATCAAATGTACGATGCCTTTGCGAAATCATCAGTAGAGGTTAAAGATAGTACAAAGGATGCAACATTTCTGGCTGTAAACAGTGACTCTGCTGTATGGACGGTAGCAGCAAGTCCTTCTTCGACAAAGAATATAACAGGAGTTCAAACAGCGACTTTTAGCATGTTTAACTGGCCTGCTGCTTAATAATATGATAGATAGACACATGAGACGTGTGACCCTTGGTTACACGTCTCATGTGTCTATCTATACATTCTCTTTTTTGTTATTTAAAATATCAAGATGAATATTATGTAGTTTCTGCTCCATCTCCTGCATCTTCGTAACCATGACGCTCATCTCTAACTCTGACTTCACATCCACCTGATAGTCGAGGTCTGCTTTGATACGATCTTTGGCTGACTGACGATTTTGACTAATTAGGACAAAAATAGAGAGGAAGATCGCTTCAAGCGAGACCGCCATTGTAAGAAACTGGAATGGATAGGGATCGAACTGAAAACCTTTAGGACCAAGTGTATTTACGCTAATCCAGAGTAAGAAAGCTATAAGGTTGATAAGTAGGAAGGGCATAGAGCCACTAAAATCGGCAATCACATCTGCAATACGTTGCCCGACTGAAAGATGTATCTCCTCAGCGTCATTCGGATTACGGCTAACACGAGTACGCAGAATGTCGTCTGTATGTTTCAGACGTTGCCCAAGTTCTATCAACACATCCAGAGCGGCATCGGGACGCCGACGCAAGAAATTGAAGAAATCGTCGCGCTGTAGTTCGAGCGTCACCACCTCTTCCTCAGAAGTTGCGCTGGCTGAACGCGTTTCGCCAGCCAGCATCGCCAATTCCCCAAAGAACTTTCCGGGACCGAGCACATCCAGTACAACTTTTTTACCATCGGTATCTGTCAGCCATACCTCGACGTTACCACGTTCAATGATATTGAATGCACAAGTAATATCGCCAGCCGTCATGACTTGCTGCCCAGGTTGATACACTCTCTCCGTCATTATAGAGCGAACCTCAGCCCGCTCATTATCGTCCATGTTAGAAAAAAGTGGTATACCCGTAAGAAGTTTCGTTGTTGCTAAACTCATACCAGTACATTCTCCTTCACTTTAGCAGCCTAGCAATTTCGCAATCAGCATACGCTGAACCTCGCTAGTGCCTTCACCGATTTCGTTGATCTTAACGCTACGGAAATAGCGTGAGACGGGGTATTCGTCCATAAAGCCATAGCCACCATGTATTTGTACGGCTTGATTTGCCGCACGATTCGCGGTTTCGGAGGCAAAGAGCTTCGCCATTGATGCCTCACGTGTATAAGGTTTGCCTTGCATATGCAGCCATGCGGCCTTATAGTACATCAAACGCGCCAGTTCGATTTCGGTATCCATATCGGCTAGCTTGAACTGAATCGCCTGATTTTTGCTAATAGGCTGCCCAAACTGTTTGCGTTGCTTCGCATAGCTCAACGACTCGTCAAGACATGCCTGCGCGAGACCAACAGAGAGTGCCGCGATAGCTACGCGTCCTGCATCGAGTATTTGCATAAATTGCTTGAAGCCATCGCCTCTATGCCCAAGAATATTTCCCTCTGGCACCACACAATCCTCGAAGACAAGAGGGCGTGTATCCGATGCTTTCCAGGCCATCTTTTTGTATGGCTTGCCGATCTCATAGCCCTGAGTCCCTTTGGGCACAATAATATTAGTGATTTCGTTGCGTCCATCGAGTCGTGTGCCTGTGATAGAGGTGATCGTAACGCCGCCAGTCATATCGGTACCTGCATTTGTGATAAACGCCTTCGAGCCGTTGATATGCCACTGTCCGTCACGCAGGACTGCACGAGTTTGTGTTCCACCTGAGTCGGAGCCAGCTTCTGGTTCGGTGAGTCCAAACGCCCATAATTGTTTTCCACTGGCAAGCGGTGTCAGAAATTGCTCTTTTTGTGCCTCGTTACCAAAGAGGTAAAACGGTGATGCACCAAGCGATGTGTGCGCTTCCATCGTGATGCCAACCGAGACATCACCACGCGAAATCTCTTCGATGGCGATACAATAGGTTAAGAAGTCAGCATCCGCACCACCATACTGCTCTGGAAACGGCAATCCTAATAGACCAAGCTCTCCCATTTTGTGAATAAGGTCATAGGGAAACTGACTTGTTGCATCTATTTCTTCCGCGATAGGTTTAATTTCTTGTTCCGCGAACTCGTGACAAGTATCACGAATGGCTCTCTGCTCCTCGTTGAGTGAAAAATCCACTGGTGCTCTCTTTCTTTGTGCTCATTCATCTATCCGTGCATACAAGATGTTCCGTAAGGGCTATAATTCATTACGCCCTTTCCACGATTGTCTTTCCGGCAAGGGCGTAATGAATTATAGCTCCTACAACATATGTATCAGGCAGTCATTGATTAAATAACATCATTTGTACTGCTTACTTATAATTATACGAGGAATAGATAGAAAATAGCCAAGAATTAATCCTGCTCACAATAATACACACAGGCAGAGCGTATATGCCCTGCCTGTGTGTATTATTGTGTTTTTTAAGATTAAGAAACGCTTTCGCTGCTCTCTACACGTGCTCCAACGCCTTTGCGCAGCATAGGAACCTTGTCCAATGCTTCCCAAGGGGCGTCGATATCGGTGCGCCCAAAGTGACCGAAGGCCGCCGTGGGTTGGTAGATGGGCCGTCGCAAGTTCAAAGCCTGAATGATTCCGGCAGGGCGCAGGTCGAAATGTTCGTTGATGAGACGAATGATTTCATCATCAGAGACTTTGCCCGTACCGAAGGTCTCGACAAAGAGTGAGAGCGGACGCGCAACACCAATAGCATAAGAAACTTGCAGTTCGAGCCGATCAGCGAGACCAGCCGCAACAATATTCTTCGCAATATGACGTGCGGCATAGGCCGCCGAGCGGTCTACTTTTGTCGGGTCTTTGCCACTGAAGGCTCCACCACCATGACGCGCCATACCACCATAAGTATCAACGATAATCTTACGTCCCGTCAGGCCAGCGTCACCCATTGGACCACCTGTAACAAAACGTCCCGTCGGGTTCACAAAAATCTTGGTTGACGAGTCCAGCAAATTCTCAGGAATAACAGGCTTAATCACATGCTCTAGCACATCGGCACGAATCTGCTCTTGATCAACATAGCTTGCATGCTGTGTCGAAATGACTACTGTATCGACATGTACAGGACGCCCATGCTCGTATTGCACTGTAACTTGGCTCTTGCCATCGGGTCGTAGGTACGCCAACGGACCACTACCCATCCATGCTTTGCGACGCTCAACCGAGAGTTGATGCGTGAGTTTGTGCGCAAGACTAATTGGCATAGGCATGTATTCAGGAGTTTCGTTACAGGCAAAACCAATCATCATACCCTGATCGCCTGCGCCAATCTGCTCTAACTCATCATCGCTCAAATGTTTGACACCGCCGTCTTTCGCCTCTAACGAACGACTGACGCCCATGTCGATATCAGGTGACTGTTTACCAATCGAGGTGACGATACCACAGGTACGATAGTCAAAACCGTACTCTGCATTGACGTAGCCAACTTGCTCGATGGTCTTACGCACAAGAGCTGGCATATCAACCCATGCCGAGGTCGTAATCTCGCCTGCAACCAGTACAAGACCCGTTGTAGTAGCCGTTTCACATGCGACACGTGCAAGAGGGTCTTGCGTCAAAATAGCGTCGAGAATTGAGTCTGAAATTTGATCACACAGTTTATCTGGATGTCCCTCCGTGACCGACTCGCTAGTGAAAAATGACTTAGGACTTTCCATAAAATTACTCAAAGAGTTGTCTCCTTCTTTTTAAAATTCCATGAGGAAGGAAGTGGGCATAAAAAAACCCCTAGAACGTAGGGGCATGGCGTGTTGCACATTCCCCTCATCTCGCGGAACGCATAGTGCGGTGTTCCGCCGGAATTGGCACCCTTCCTGCTTGATAGCAGATGGGTTGCCGGGCTTCGTAGGGCCGTTTCCCTCCACCTCTCTGGATGAGAGCGATCTCATTGCTTATTCAGTTGTTATATGCCTTCGCAATCTACTTGCTTGGTGTTACGTGTATTCTACAGTATGAAAGATAGGGTTGTCAATTCTACTACAAAATGTAGGATCAACGAGAGTAAGGGCATCCGCTGCCTTAAAAATTAACCCCAGCCCCAATAGGGGGAAGAATAAAGGACCCGGAGGAC
>CAXUHF010000050.1:12244-35690 GCA_964250765.1 uncultured Ktedonobacteraceae bacterium
TTGTACGGCCTCCGGGTCCCTCATTCTTCCCCCTACGCCGATTGGGGTTATTTTTTAAGGCAGCGGATGCCCTTGCCTAATTTTTAAGTGCCGGACTCCCAGGAGTTGAGGTACTTATCTTGCTCAGGTGTGAGCGTGTCGATACGTATACCCATCGCGTGGAGTTTGAGACGCGCGATCTCTTTGTCCATTTCGGTAGGAATGGTATAGACGCGTGGTTGCATCTGCTTGGCATTCGAGAGCATGTACTCAGAACCAAGTGCCTGATTCGCAAAACTCATATCCATCACACTCGCGGGATGACCCTCTGCGGCAGAAAGATTGACAAGGCGACCCTCTGCAAGCAAGTGAACGTGACGACCATCGCTATAGGTGTATTCGTCAACGAAATCACGTACGCGGCGTTTGGCCGTTGCCATCTTCTCCAGGGCAGAGATGTTAATTTCGTCATTGAAGTGCCCTGCATTGGAAATTAAGGCACCCTCTTTCATGTTCTCAAGGTGCTGCTGGTCAATTACATTGACATTGCCAGTTACGGTGACAAAGATATCGCCGAGTTTAGCGGCTTCTACACCAGGCATGACGCGATACCCGTCCATGACGGCTTCAAGCGCACGCGTGGCATCAACTTCTGTCACGATGACGTTCGCACCCATACCTTGAGCGCGTGAAGCAACACCACGTCCACACCAGCCATACCCGAAAACGACAAAAGTACGACCCGCGATGAGAATATTGGTTGAGCGGATGATCGCGTCAAGAACACTCTGCCCTGTCCCATAGCGGTTGTCGAACATATGCTTCGTATCAGAGTCGTTTACTGCCAGCACAGGAAACTTGAGAACGCCATCCCGTTCCATGCTTTTCAGGCGAATAACGCCCGTTGTTGTCTCTTCCATACCACCAATGATATCGGCGATGAGTTCGGGACGCTTTGAGTGAATGGTCGAAACGAGATCACACCCATCGTCCATCGTCATTTGAGGCTTGTGGTCAAGTACGGCGTTGATGTGACGATAATAGGTCTCCTCATCTTCACCTTTGATAGCGAAGGTCGGGATACCATATTCGTGTACGAGTGCAGCAGCAACATCGTCCTGTGTAGAAAGCGGATTAGACGCACACAACACAAGATCAGCACCACCAGCCTTTAATGTGATGGCAAGGTTCGCGGTTTCCGTGGTAATGTGTAAGCAGCCAGACATGCGGATACCTTTGAGTGGCTGGTCTTTCTCAAAACGCGCACGAATGAGACGTAGCACAGGCATTTCTTTAGCGGCCCACTCAATGCGGCCTTTGCCACGAGTGGCTAAAGTGATGTCTTTCACATCACCAGAAATCGAGGTTGTCATAATTTGTGAATGTTCCCTTCTTTGATGCATAACAACGCATCTAACACTACACAACTAGTTGTTAGGCGTAACGTATTTGCAATGACGAATATACCATATTTTACAATATTTACAATGGACGAGATATTTTCATCACTCGATCACAGCATTTTTATCGGAGGTATCAACTTTTTCTAAATGAGAAAGATTGATGATAATGAGAATTAATAGACCATTATCAGTTGATAGGTTTCCAGTTTGGGTCAAAGTGCGAATAGGTCACGAGTTCTTTGTAGCGTTTTGCGATGTCGTCTATCGTCAGAGTGCGTAGTCGGTCAATGCTGAAGTCGGCACAGACGAAGGAGCCGATGATGTTGCCATGAACGACGGCACGCTTGATATCATCAACTGAATAATGTCCGTCTAGCCCTGGTTCAACTGTAGAGAGATAGCCGAGGAGACCACCAGCGAAACCGTCACCAGCACCTGTAGGATCAATTACTTCCTCTAGCGGATAGGATGGCGCAGTAAAGTACGTGCCATCGGCTCCAAAGAGGAGCGCACCATAACTACCTAATTTCACTACAACATATTGCAAGCCCATGCTCAATAGCTGGCGTACACCTTTGAGAATACTGGACTGTTCGGTATAGTGACGCACTTCTTCCTCGCTCAAGAGCAAAATGTCCACACGTTTGATGACTTCTGTTAGCTGCTCCTTCGCCGTGTTAATCCACAATTCCATCGTGTCCAGGACAGTTAGGCGCGCGTGCGGCATTTGGTCAAGAACCTCTAATTGGAGTCCGGGTTGAATGTTGGCGAGAAAGACAAGTGGACTCTGCTTGTATACATCAGGGATGATGGGGTGGAAGTCGGCGTATACACCAAGTTGTGTATCGAGTGTATCGCGGGAATTCATATCCATATGGTAGCGACCAGACCAGTAGAATGTCTTCCCTTCCTCTATCTGTAAACCACTTAGATTAATTGGTCGGCTACGTAAAAGGTCGTGATACTGCTGTGGAAAATCGGTACCCACAACCGCAACAAGATTCACGGAATCATAGAGCGACGCAGCCATCGAAAAAAACGAGGCTGCGCCACCAAGCACATGATCTACCTTCGCAAACGGTGTCTCGACACTATCAAAAGCAACGGACCCAACAACAAGAATAGGCACGAATAGTTCCTCCATTTGTACAAAAATATAGAATTAAATAGGAGTAGCATCACTGAGATGCTCTATCACTCCGTCAAGAAACGCAAGTGTACTATTAAATTTTTCTCTCGCCATATCACGGGCAGGCTCTGTGTTTAAAGATTGGTACAGGTCAATAAAGCGTTCTTCAATATGACGCAACATGGCTGCAAGCATATCCCCTGTTACAGCCTTATTTGTATAACGCGCGCCTATCTCAATTAATGACGTTACAACGGCTAAACCACTCAATCGTCCCAGTTTATCAGCATCATACAGAATACGACCCTCAAGCGAGGATGTGTTACCTCGTTGAAGAGTATGAGGTGTCATATGCGTCAGGATGGCCTGCTCCACTTTTTGCACAAGTTCTGGTGCTACCTGTTGTGCTTGCAGGAACTCAACCGCCATTTGTGCAGAGGCAATATGATGTTGCTGAAAACCTTGCGAAGTTGTCGAAATATCATGTAAATAGGCTGCAAGAACCAATGCGTCCATATCTACTGTCGCTGCATCACTCTCATCCAATGCCTCACGCTGTAAGGCAAGCATTTTACTGTTCGCAACGACGATACTTACATAACGAAAGCCTTCGTTACCCAACGTTTTTTCAGCATACTGAGCGACCGCCTGCATTATTTTTTCACGTACCTCTGTATCCATTACGATTACCCCTTTCCAACATCTTTGCCCTGCTGCTCGTCAATACTCTTTGCACACATACTACGGAGTATTTCGTAGTAGGGAGAACGAGCGATACCTCGCTCCGTGACAATAGCCGTTATGTACTTATGCGGTGTGACATCAAAGGCTGGGTTAGCGACGGAAACTCCCTCTGGTGCAATGACCGTTCCACGCACTGTTGTCACTTCCTCGGCGTTACGTTGCTCGATAGGGATAGACGCACCCGACGCGAGCGCAAGGTCTATCGTCGAGCATGGAGCAACAACGTAGAATGGAATAGCATGTGCATGCGCTAACACAGCTACACTATATGTACCAATTTTGTTTGCAACATCACCGTTGGCAGCGATACGGTCGGCACCTACGAAGACAGCTTTTATGCCTCCATGATGCATGAAGTGTCCAGCCATGTTATCGGTAATGAGCGTCAGAGGAACTTCCTCTTGTTGAAGTTCCCAGGCGGTTAAGCGAGCACCTTGCATCACAGGACGCGTCTCATCGACAAACACATGTACCCGTTTTCCTGCTTTGTGAGCCGTATAGATTGGCGCAAGAGCAGTTCCAATTCCTGCGGTTGCAAGTGCACCCGCGTTACAATGCGTCAGCAAAACATCACCATCAGCAATCAAGCTTGCACCATAGAGACCCATTTGTGTACAGGCGGCAGCATCTTCAGAAGCAATCAAGAGTGCTTCGTTTCGCAGACGCTGAAACATATTCTGTACACTACTATCTTCTTTGAGTAAGGCACAGTGCAACATGCGCTCCACAGCCCACGCCAGGTTTACAGCAGTCGGGCGTGTACTACGAAGTAGCTGCCCAACGGTCTGTAGATGAGCACGAGCCTGCTCAATTGTCGCATTCGAGCCTTGCTCCTGGAGGAAACGAGAGAGCGCAAGAGCCATACCAAAGGCTGCTGTCACACCGATAGCAGGGGCACCACGCACTTTAAGTGTTGTAATTGCTGCTGCGACTTCCTCTTCATGAGTAAGTCTGAGTGTAATCACCTGTTGCGGTAGGAGCGATTGATCGAGCAAACAGACATATGCCTGAACATCATCTTCTACCCACCACACGGTTCGTATATCTGTCTGAGTGAGTTGTTGCTTTTTGTCCACTAGAGCACACATATATTTCTTTGTTTCTTCTTCCGTCGCTCTTTCCAAAAAGGAATTTGTTACAACGAGCAAGCCCTATTCAGTGAGCGTGTCCCCCCAATAGTACTAAGAGAGAGGCTCTCTATAGCTTAACTTCCACCAGAGTATGCTAACATGATAGTCGATACCTAACGCGAGTGCAAGTATATATGACCATTCAGATATGTTACTCGTAACGTCGGTTGTCCGTTCCACTACACAGAAGGTCGAAAAGCCTTTCCACACTGGCAGATGTGATTCACACTGTGCAGCCTGGAGATGTGTTGCAATTCTTTGCTTTGGAACGGACAGCAGAGAATAATTGTAGCCATCGAAGGGATTGTAGCGCATGGCCCAGGTGGAAATGAAAGAAACTTCTTGGTCATTTGACCAGATTTACGACGAATACAAAACACCTATTTATAACTATGTGTACCATTTAGTCGGTGATCGTGAGCAGGCAGACGATCTCACCCAGGACACGTTTCTAAAAGCGTTTAAGGCTCTGCCCAAAATGGATGGAAGCCTCAAGCTTTCGGCCTGGTTGTATCGTATCGCAACGAATACAGCGTACGATGCATTACGCCGCCGTAAGTTGATCGCATGGTTGCCCTGGCAAGACCTTGATCACGAACCTGCTGATGTTGAGAGTGCGGACCCGCAAGAAATATATGGCACGACAGAGTTAGTACGTGCCGCCCTGCGACGTATGCCTCAACAATATCGTTCAGCCCTACTTTTATATACACAAGAGGGTTTCTCGTATAGCGAGATCGCCCGCACGTTAAACATTGCCGAGAGTGGTGTCAAGATGTATCTCTCTCGCGCACGACAGTCGTTTCGAGAACACTATAAGTCCCTTGAACAGGGAGGAGGCACCCAATGAGTACTGAGCATGTCGAGGATTTGTTAAGTGCATACCTTGATAATGCTCTTACTCAGGAAGAACAGGCCGATGTTGCTCGCCATTTACAAACATGTGTAGCATGCAATACTGTTCTCGCGGATTACCGTCGCTTCGATATATTGTTGGCGAAACAGCCACGTATACATCCTAGTGCTGCTCTACGTGAAAGAATATTTTCCTCAAAAGAGTACCTCGAACTCATAGAGGACATGTCAGAGCAGACGGCAAGCGATGATATCGTGGCAAGTAACATAAGAAATCAGCAAACACTCTCTCAAAAGCAGATATCTCCAGGTTATACTGACCATCCACGTTTAGTTGCACTACCAGCAAAAGTACGTTATCTTCCACCTTCTGCACAGGAAACAAAAGCGCGTATTCGCATACCACAACGTCGGAATATGTCGATACAACGCTTCATGCAAGTCATGATTGCAGCATGTCTTTTATTTACAGTTGGCTTAGGTAGTTTCATTGGATGGCATCTCTGGCAAGAGCAGGGAGCAACCACACACGATGCATCGAGTATTACGCCACCACAATCACTTCATCAAGGTGGACCACTTACAGCGGGAATGCGTTTTGTCTTTCTAAAAAATGGTAGTTTGTGGAGTACTCCAGAAGATGGTAGTACACAAACAGCTCGTCTAACACCAACGACGGTTACAGTCGCACTCCATTGGGCTGTTAACTCTGCACCTTCGGATCACACTGCCGGTAATCTTCTTGCATATATTGATATGAAACAAGGTTATATTCACATTATTCGTTCCGACGGACAAAGTGATACCGTTGTCAAGCAACTCTTGCTACCGAGTGTATCGGCTACTTCTTGGAACACACCTCTTGGCGAAACTATTTTAAACAGTCTCTCCTGGTCTCCTGATGGTCATACACTTGCATTTATTAGTGCCACAACAAAAACGTCTACGGTATATACGTATTCGACTAGCACAAATCAAATACAATCAGTTGCTCTTTCAGGTACAGGTGCTATCACTCACCTTGTGTGGTCTCCGAATGGAGTACGTATCGCATTCGAGTTCATACACAGCGGCACTACGAGCATTCTCGACTACAATATGTTGACGCGGGAAGTATTAACAGTTGCACCAACGACTACTACAGCACAGAACCCATATGATACTCTGCTTACTCTCGACTGGACACCTACCAATAATGCTCCCGCTCTCACTTGGAGTGTAGGGACACAAGGTCATATACATAATATCTGGCTATGGCGTGTTGGGGTTGAGAACGCTAACGGAACACAACTGCTTAGCAGTGGGGACTATACGCAAGCTATATATAGTCGTTACGGAGCATATGGTACGGGGAGTTGGCTTCTCTGTCGCACTCTTACAACGAATACAGATACATTGCTCTCGCTTACTCTGACAGGTACGGTTCGCGCAGTAGCACACGGTAGTCAAATAGGTGTAATTCAGTGGGCAATAGATGGCAAGCACATCACGTATTTCGACGCGTTCGCTTCTGGTATTGGCACGCTTCATAGTGTAGATACAACAACAGGCATCAACATGGTAGTTGCAAACACAGTACGCAATACACCGACACCATTATGGTCTACTGATGGGCAACATCTTCTCTATAGTGTTGGTACACATAACTTTGTTGCAGATATACAAAATAATAAGATACAGCTTTCCGTAACAGGTGCAGCCACTGCATTTACGTGGTCCACAACATCGCCACATATGGCTGTTATAGCAATACAAGGTGGAGCACAAAGCATTTACCTCGTTGATATACAACACAATACGGCGAAATTACTAAGCACTCAAAGTGTTACTGGTCCCATTATATGGACACAGGTACCTTAAATGTAGGGACCGATTTATCGTGTCCTTCTGGCCTCTCGACACCCGAACAAGGACGCGATAAATCGGTCCCTACAAAGATAACAAAAGCATTTATATAATCTTCATTATCTATGTTCACACGTATTTCACAAAATCATGTAATTTTTTCATAAGTTTTTTATACAAAATTTGTATAGTGTAAAGGAGTCTTCTTTTGTAACCACTAGTGTGGTGGGGTGTATGTGTTTTGGAGGAATGTTTAATGGTAACAATAGCACAAACGTCTTTTACAGGTGTTACAAATGGTCGTCCGCTATCTCATACAGGAGTTCATACCGATGAGATAGCCAAGATAAGTGTACATGCCGTTTTTCGAGCACGTGCGACCGCGGTTGCTGCACATGCGCTAACACAGATGGAAAGGCGCGACCGCCTTATACTCATCTTACTAGATGGTCAACGCACGATTGCTGATGTAATGCGTCTGCTTCATCGTACCGAGGACGAGGTGTCTCAGGTACTGGTACGCCTTCTTAAAAGTGGACATATAGACTTTATGGGGGTACAGAGAATATAAGTAAGCTGTACCAATTTTCCTACTTCGCAGAAATTGGTAGTGAAACGGCTAACAAATCTACTATTCATGCGTTATAATACATAGGCTTAGGATGGCAGGCGAGATATATGCTAGCAGGCACACCACCTCGACGAGCAGCTTGTACCATATATTTACTGAGTTCGTGCAACCTTTTCCCCATAGAGGTTAGTACGCGCACCGTCCATAGTTGCGCAGTGCGTTCTGTATATGCGCAGTAAGGGGGAAACGAGCTGGCACCCCGTTTTTCCCTTACATTTGAGCAAGACAAGCGAGAAAGGGTCGCATGCAATTTTCAATGCGGTCATTAGGGGGAAAACTTACAGCTAGTGCTGCATTAGTGCTTTTACTTTGCCTGCTTCTATTCATGGTGACAACATGGGGAGTACTAACGTTCTATGCCGAACGTGAAGCAAGAAATAATGCACAAGTTCATCTCACGCTTGCAAAACAAACATACAATACGAGTAATACATCCCTATTTCATGCGCTACAAACGATAGCCACAGATTCAGGTATCATCGCTTCCACCACTTCGGGACACGTGGCGCAGAATTATCTCAAAGAAGTTTCCTCTTCTGCGCAGTATCATTTTTCGTTATCTGCTATAGATGTCGTCGCGCCAAATCACACACTACTTGCTCAGGTAGAAGACGATAAGAACAATAATCAGCTCCCTGTCAACGCTATCGCCCTTGTAGATCAAGCCTCACGAGGAAACATTACGACCTCGCTGCAAACAGAGACGTTTAGTCTTATACCAACGCAAAAGAGTGCGTGGGTATTACGTGTTGCACTTCCCATTTTTTCCGTAAAGCATGCGACAGTGGGTATTTTGTTAGTAACACAGCCAATTGATGATACACTTGCGCAAACAATAGCCGCGCAATCACACGGTAATATTCTCCTTTGTCTATCTGGTCAAATACAAGGTAGCGCAGGAACAACACTCTATACTCCTACTCGGTTTTCTTCGTCTATTGACTCAAACAGTGTATGTCAGATACAGCAACAACGTATAAGCGATGGAACACAGCACTATGTTACCGCAGAAAGTTTGCTGACACCTGAGCATCAAATAGCTTCTTCGTCGCAACTCCTTATGATTGATATGGAGCCTCCAATTTCGATCTTGCTCTATAGCCAACGCGTCTTGCTCCTCTTGCTTGGCGTAGGGATAGTTACTATGGCAGTGGGAGTTTTTCTCTACACGTGCATCATACAAGTATTTTTTATTTCTCCACTCCGAAAGCTACAAGCACAGGTACGAACACAGGTCGTCGAGAATGCAGGAGTCATCCTGCCCGCACAAGACGAGCTAGGGACACTTTCGCACTCTTTCAACCTGCTCTCTGAGTCTTTAGAAAGCGAGAGCCAGACAATGATAGAGCAGATGGGCAATGTGCTTGTGATGAGTGATGCCTTGATCTCGACGGTCAACCTGGAACAACTGCTGGGAGAAATTGTAGCGCGTCTCGGACATATCATGCAGGCAAAACATGTCTCAATGCTTCTCTATGGACGTGAAATGCTCTCTCCGTGGGCCGTTGCGCAATGGTCTGAGACAGGAATAACAGGCACAATTCCTCCTGTTCGCTTATCAACTCGTGTGTTTGAGCCATCTGTACTACAGGAAAAGGGAGAGGTCATGGTCCATGCTGATCCTGATAGTGATGTTACTATGGCGGTCACAACAAAAATGGTTGCATTGCCTCTTAGTAGTGGAAAGAGAAAAGCAGTACACACTTCTGACTCTCCACAAACACCGTATGGAATACGGCGTCCACGTATTCCTCGTCCTGCACTGCGCGATCTGGATATGAGTTTAGCTCGTACGGTTATCGCAAAACAAAAGATCGCTTACGATGAAGACATTGTTTTAGGTTCACGAGAACATGATGGCTGGGCACGTATGGCTCTTGACGCTGGCTATCATGCAGTAATCGCAGTACCACTTATGTTGCAAGATCAGGCGATTGGAGCATTCATGCTCTACTTCGATAAGCCATATCAGGTGAGCAAACGTGATACCTTCCTGCTGAGTACTGCTGCAATTCAAACATCGATGGCAATTCAGAATGCACTCCTGTTTGCTGAGGTAAAAGATAAGAACGAGGCTCTTGAACGTGCAAACGCCTTGAAATCTCAGTTTTTAGCAACCGTTACACATGAGCTACGTTCTCCTTTACATAGCATTATTGGTTATGGGTCGATGGTGGTTGATGGCTTCGTCGAGGGTGATCTGACTCCGCAACAAGAGGAAGATATTCGTTTTATTGTGAGACGTGCCGAGGATCTCTCACATCTTGTAGATGAGATGCTTGATCTTTCAAAGATTGAAGCGGATAAGATCGAAGTGACACCGGAGCCAATAGAGCTTGCGGCAGGTATACAAGACATTATTAATCAACTCAAGTTGACCGCCGATGAAAAGAAACTCTATCTCACACTGGATGTAGAAGAGAACATGCCACTCGTTCGTGCAGACAGCTATCGTTTGCGACAGGTTATCACAAATCTAGTCTCGAATGCCCTGAAATTCACGGAACAAGGTGGTGTCACAGTTCGCTGTACGCACTTGCTACATCTGAATATGGTACGTATAGCAGTACAAGATACAGGTATTGGCATCTCACCTGCCGCCCTTGGCTTTATCTTTGAAGCATTCCGTCAAGCAGACGGAAGTACCACACGACGCTTTGGAGGTACTGGTCTGGGCCTCACAATTGCAAAGAAACTCGTTGAATTACAGGGAGGAGAAATTGCGGTAGAGAGCATCATTGGTCAAGGTTCAACCTTTTCGTTGACATTGCCTATCGCAGCTTCGCCCAGTACATAGAAGGTAGGGGCGCAATGAATTGTGCCCTATAGCATTTTCCCAATGTAACATATATAAAGAGCATCATTGGTTCATACACAAGAAAGTACACAAGAGAACATATGAACACACCTGCTATCCTCATTGTCGAGAATGAGGCATCAAACCGCATTCTTATTGAACGTGTCCTATCAACACGTGGATATCGTTGTATTTCTGCCACAAATGGTCAGGAAGCCCTTGACGTGTTAGACCGCGAACATGTAGACCTGATCCTCACCGACCTTTCAATGCCTGTGCTTGACGGCTATCGCACAACACAATTAATTCGCTCGCGTCCACATCTCGCCAACGTACCTATCGTTGCCGTAACTGCCTATGCACTAAGTGACGAAGGTGAAGCGGCAAAACGCATTGGTTGTACCGAATACCTGACAAAACCGTTCAAACCACGTCAACTTCTGGAGCTAGTAGACCGCTTGCTACCAGCGAAATAGGCGAGGGGCAACCATTAGATGTATTTGAAGGATGCTGACCTACTCGCTTGTACTCATCCGTCATCATAGTAGTATTCTGATTATCCCTTCGTAGGGACTCCATTTACGGCGTCCGAGGGCCGATTTATCGGCTATACCCTGAGACAACATAGGCGATAAATCGCTTTCGGACGCCGTAAACCGAGTCCCTACAGTCATTCGTATGAAGATAAATAGATTGGTCATCCTCTCTTTTGAAAAACAGATAGCTAGGAGATTTTTGTAGATGGACATTTCAGCAATAACACAAACAGTACAGGATATATCAACTGATGTATTGATTGTATCGGCTGCACGCAAAGCAGGCAAAGACGAACACGGCATACAACTATCGGCAAACGCCGACAAGATAGATAAGCTCTTGAATGGTCTCTTGAACGAGTCATATACAGGTGGCGAGTTCAAGGGTGGCCTTGGTGAACTACTGACGATTCACCCGATGGGTCGCATTGCAACAAAACGCGTCATTGTGGTTGGCTTAGGAACACAAGACAAAATCACTACGCAATCACTGCGACGTGCAAGTGCTGTCGCAGCACGTCACGCACAAAGCACAGGAGCACATTCCATCACACTTGCTCTTCAATGGAATAATGACACATCAGACGATGTGCAGGCCGAGGTAGAAGGTGCATTGCTCGGAATCTACACATTTAGAATGTACAAACATTCTGAGCAGACAAGCAATGGGAAAGATGTTTCACAAATCAGTGTTTTGATCGAGAGTAGTACAGATAAGACAAGCATCGAACGTGCAATAGAAGAGGGGCAAGCTTTAGCAGAAGCCACGAACTTTGCCCGCAATCTGGTGAATGAACCACCAAACGTGCTCACACCGACTGAACTTGCTCATCGCGCGGTAAGTATGGCGAAGCAGTTTGGCTTAGAGTATGAAGTCTTCGACAAGGCCAAGATTACGGAATTGGGTATGGGTGGTGTCCTCGGTGTCACTCAGGGCAGTGCTGAACCGCCACAGTTTATTGTGCTGCGTTATCGAGGCGGAGCACCTACAGAGAAAGGGATGGCACTTGTCGGCAAGGGCATTACCTTTGATACGGGTGGTATCTCAATCAAGCCTGCTGCAGGTATGGACGAGATGAAGGGTGACATGGGAGGTGCTGCCGCCGTAATCGGAGCAATGCAGGCTATTGCCGTGCTGAAACCTGGTATCAATGTAACTGCTCTCGTCCCAACGTGTGAGAATATGCCGAGCGGAACGGCTTATCGTCCTGGCGACATTCTGCGCATCTCAAATGGCAAAACAATTGAGATTGTCAATACAGATGCTGAGGGACGCTTGATCTTAGCGGATGCACTCTCTTACGCTGTAAAAGAAGGTCTTTCACCCATTGTCGATCTCGCCACGCTCACAGGAGCGGTAGTAGTCGCGTTAGGCAATGTCACAACGGGCGTGTTCAGCAATGATGAGCAGTTGACGAATGATATTGTTGCTGCTGGTCGTGTCGCAGGTGAAAAGTTCTGGCCTCTACCAATGGACGAAGAATATGGTGAGGCAATTAAAAGCGACATCGCTGATATCAAACAAACGGGCGGACGTGCCGCATCGTCGATTACCGCGGCAAAAATTCTGGAACAGTTTGTCGATGACACGAAATGGGCACATCTGGATATCGCAGGTACAAGCTATCTGGAAAACAAAAAGCCTTATCAAGAAAAAGGTGCAACAGGCGTTGGTGTACGCACGTTAGCAGAGCTTGCGCGTAAGTTCTCGAAATAAATTTTTTATAGAAAATACTATGACAGGTTATGGTGCTAGCACCATAACCTGTCATAGTATTTTCTATATGTTAGAATGCTCGTTGCAACGCTGCTTTTGCAGCATAATAACCACACATACCATGTACACCACCAGAAGGCGGCGTTGATGATGAGCAGATATAGATACGCTTGTTCGGCGTTGTATAGGGATTGAGACGAATCGTTGGACGTGTGAAGAATTGGAACAGGTCAGCAATTCCACCATTGATATCACCACCAACATCGTTCGCGTTATACGCTTCTAATGCACTCGGTGGAATGACGTTTTTTGCGAGAATGCGGTCTTGAAATCCTGGGGCGAAACGTTCTATTTGTTCATTAATGCGCTCGGTCATATCGAAGGTCGAACCGTTAGGAATGTGACTGTATGCCCACACGGTATGCTTGCCGACAGGTGCGCGGGTGGTATCGAACAGACTTTGTTGAGCAAGTAGCACAAATGGCTTTTCCGCAGGTATGCCCTGCCCTATCTGTCGTTCCGAAAGCGTTACCTCTGCAAGTGTTCCACCAAGATGCACGGTTCCTGCACGTAGACACTCCTGCGCTTTCCAGGGAATCGGTCCGTCAAGCGCATAGTCGATTTTGAACACGCCGGGTCCATAACGGTAGCGGTCCAAGCTGTGTCGGTATTTCGCAGGAAGATGATCTCCAGCAATCCGTAGTAGTTGGCGTGGTGTGATGTCAAACAAAAGCGCACGCGCTGTAGGCAACATATCAATCGAGGTGACTTCAACTCCTGTCACAATCTCTCCGCCAAGGAAACGCAGATACGCAGCAAGTGCATCGACAATCGCTTGTGAGCCTCCGCGAGGAAGAGGCCAACCAACACCATGTCCAAAGAGGGCGAGCATGATACCAAAGGCAGCACTTAAACTGTGATCGAGTGGTAAGAAAGAGTGAGCCGCCATACCTGCAAAAATTGCACGTGCTCGCTCGCCCCTAAACAGTTGTTTCGCAAGGCTTTCGGCGGAACGAATGGCATTCAGTCCAAAAGGAGCGAGCAGGAACGGATGCTGAAACATCTGAGGACGCAAAGGACCGAGCAAAGTATCAGCGAGCGTTTGCCAATGCGTGACAAGAGGCATCATCAAATGACTATAAGCAACACCATCAACACCTAGCGTTTTTGTTGTAGCCCCTATGGATTGTTCCAAGAGCATAGCGGTACCATCATCGAGTGGATGAGCAAGAGCGGCAGGTGGTTGAATCCATTCCAGTCCATACTGCTCCAATGGTAGAGCGCGAAAAAACGGTGAGGCCAGTCCAAGCGGATGAATTGCTGAGCAAACATCATGCTTGAACCCTGGAAGTGTTAGTTCTTTCGTGCGCGAACCACCGCCAATTGTGTCTTTGGACTCGAAGACGACAACGGATTTACCAGCCTGTGCGAGTGTGATGGCGGCTGCAAGACCATTTGGTCCTGAGCCGATCACAACTGCATCATAACTCTGTTGTAGGGACATGAAGATGCCTGATTTCTATACCCGTGCTTTGGATTGACGCATAATCTCTCGCAACTGTTCGACGTGTGCCTCACCGTGCAAAATTCCTAACGCATGCATACCAATGACATTCATGGGACCAAAGCTAGGGATACGCATAATCGTCACGTCGAGATGAGGCGCGTCGGGCCATGCATCAAGATACGCTTTACACATACGACGGCTCTCTCTCAGACGTGTATGGACCTGTTGCGCCGTATGAATAGTTTGCCAGGGAACCTCGTTGCGCAATCGACCCTCAAAGGCAATACCACGCGCTAAGACGGAGCCAACTGACGACGCCTCTTCAAGTGTCGCAGTCAGGTGAACGATGACGTGCCCTAATGTATACGCCTCTTCGTTTGGGTCTTTCAACTCAGGATCATGAGGTACAAACGTAGTACCCATATCGGTTACATCGGTGATGATAGCTTCGATTGTATCGAAAAGGTCGTTAGTAGCTTTATAAAGATCGGCGTGCGTAACATCGCGTGTAGTGTCGGCATAGCTAGCCTTACCCGAACGAAACGCTTCAAAGTCGAGAACCATGTGGTGAAAACTCCTATCGTAAATATGTTCTGCATATAGAGTAGCATATTCTGATAGTTGGTACCACCATACTAGAAGCCTAGAGAGAAATGACCACTTTTTTAGCGGATACACCTTTCTTTTGAGCGTCTAACCCGGCTTGTACGTAGTCGAGTCCCTTGCCTATGACGACAGGTTCGGGTGCGGCGATATAGTAGCCGCCAGCGAGGGCCTGAGGCAAGAAATCTTCGTAGATCACTTTGCTGACCTCGTTGTCCATCAGGGTGCTGCCGAAGATGAACTTCGTGCGGATGTGCCTCATCCAGAACTTCACCTGCAGCGATATATTCGATGACACCAGCTGAAGAATGAGGATGAGGAGCTGCCAGCTCATGCTGGAGCGCAGGGGAAGGTTCTCGAAAGAGACGGACTGGCTGGCTATGGAGACAAATTTGTTGCCGTTACAGGCGTGAACGACATCAGAACAAGCCTCGGCTGACCCTGTTCCGATGGCGAGTGCTCCGGCGATTGTCTTGCCTTTGAAAGCCTCTATGATGTCTTCGATAACGGCCTTCTTGTTGTAGTCGAAGACTTGGCTTGCTCCAAGGTTCTTGACATAGTCGAAGTTCCGTGGGGATGCAGTGGTAATGACCTCGTAGCCAGCAGCGACGGCAAGCTGGATAGCATTGCTGCCCACGCTCGTTGAGCCTCCCCAGATAAGAAGAGTCTTCCCTGTCGGTTTTGGAGCCGTGGAGGGATACTGTAGCGCGAGATGATCTTTCTGAAACAGGCCACAGGCTGCGGTGGACAAGGCCAGAGGCAGAACCGCCGCGTTTTCATACGGCATGGTGCTGGGAATTGGTGCCGCCATGTGAGCGAGGACAACAGTATATTCCTGAAAGGCACCCTCCGCCGAACTGTTCCGCTTCTTGTCCGTTCCCACGGCATGTCCGAGAACATGATCACCCACTTTAAAATGAGTGACCCCTTTCCCGACCTCGACGACTTCACCTGAAAGATCCGCTCCGAGGATAAATGGGTATTTGATCCAAGAGAATGCAATGGTACCAGCAACCTGTATTACCCAATCGATGGGATTGATGGCTACGGCATGGTTCTTTATAACTATCTCACCCTCACGTGGATTGGTGTATGGTGCGGGCTTCACCTCGAGTTTCGTTTGTTTAGCCATGAGCCACGCAGCTGTATTTGTTGGCATGTTACGTGTCCTTTCTTATCTTCGTGAAGTTGCGACAAGGAACTCACCGCCGACGGCTTCGGCCAACTCCGGCCCGAAGAGGGCACCAGGGGTATACGATCCTGGTCGGCCTTCGCCCTTGAACAGTCGTTGCGTGACTTCGGCTGCGACCGCGGTAGTGAAGCTCATGGCGTCACCGGTGCGGAGCCAGCCTTCTTGATTCGTTCCGTCCGGCCATTGGACGAAGGCATGTCCCCATGAGTACTCACGAGGACGCTCCCGATCAGAGAATTTTACGCGGGCAAGTCGGCGTTTGGCAAACGTGCGGAGTGGCTTGATATGCGAGAGTGCCATCGCCAATGGCAGGATCGCGCGGACGGCAGGACCGGTAGGCACCTCGCTAGAGGCAGCCAAGACGTTGGTGGCTCCACTAGCTCGCTGTGCTGCAATAAGTTCACCAAATGGAACGCTTCCTGAAGTGACACTTGAGCCGTCGGGTGTAGTGATATTAGCCAAGCTGCTACCTATCTGGTTTCGCACGAGGCGACCGTTCTTGTAGTACCGTCCACCGTAGGGCAAACCATCTATGATGGTTGACGCAAGAGCTTCACCAAACACCCCTGCCTCAAGCGCAACAGAGGCCAGCGCGTCTGTCCGAACTCGGTCAGGAGTCGGACGGTCTTGACACAGCTTTATAACAACACTCTCAGTAGCCAACACGCCGAACCCTGCACCAGTTACCAACGTGCAGCCTGCGGCGACCGCTTCCTCATGCAGATCAAGCAGTGCAGATACAGAGATCACGTCGTTTGCCAGATCAATGTAGTGACTGTATGGGAGGCAAGCGCGAGCAATCAGCACCGTGGTTTCGGTGAAAGGGCCGATTGTGTTGATGACGAGAGCCGGCCGCTGCCGACTAATCTCAGTCGCAATCTCCTCAGGTGAATCGGCGACAACGGTCCGTAGCTCTTTCTCGAGGCTTGCGCCCACCTGACTCAGACGTTCCCTGTCACGCCCAACCAGCACGAGTGCGATGTTGCTCTCAACGAGATGAGCGGCCACAGCACGGCCTACACGACCGGTTGCTCCCAAAATCCATACGTCGTTTGTTACACGACTCTGTGACATAGTACACTCCTTCAGGAGATAGTAGAGTAGGGGTTTCGGTGATGTGATCACCCTACTTTCTTTCTAGTATAGCAACAATTTGTTGCAAAGGCATCATATTGTTATACTAGACAGTGTAGTCTGGACGGTCACATTGGGCAAGCATCAATACTTGTCTTTTGTTATATATGCAACACAGAGGAAAATATGTCGCACGAAGAACAGACCGACGTGCGCGTTCGGCACACTCATCGCTTCTTGCAAGAAGCGATGAGCGAACTGATGACCGAGAAAGGGGTCGATACGAGCAGGTAGGCGAGATTGCCGAGCACCCCATAGAGACAAGTAGTTTGTCTCTATGGGGTGCTGGTACATGACCTCCCATGTGAGTCGGTTTGGCCTTCAAACGTAAGACTCTGCTTGTGCACCTTCTGCACTTCTATCGATGCCGGAGTATCACTCAGCCGGAGAGATCGCCGCCTTTAGAACGTCCCGTAAGGGCATCGGCGGTCGCTTGATGAGGCGGGCGAGTGTCGGGTCAATCTGGGCGAATTCCCCTTGTCGGCTCGCACGGTATATGCCCAGAAGTATGTCGGCTCTCTCCTCTGGAAGGCCGTGGGCGACCAGACCTGCCCGATACTCGGCGTCCGGCACAACGATCCGACGAATCGGGCGGTGCGCCAACTCCGAGGCGAGGGCTGCAATGCCGTTCAGGTCGATTGCTTCCGAGGCTGTCAGCTTCGGGGTCACGCCGTCGAGGACCTCCTCACTCAGGATGATCGCCGCGGCTTCAGCGAGGTCGGAGTGGGCCGTCCAAGCAACTGGCCCGTCCTCCGGGGCAGCCAACTCGCCCGTCTTGAGGGCGTTGCCGAGCATAAAGAGTGTTGTATCCGCGTAGAAGCCGTTGCGTAGCGACGTAAAGGCCACACCTGAATCCCGGAGCAACGCTTCGGTGGCGGCATGATCGATCATAGGAGGGAAGAGCGATGTCGGGGACGAGGCCATCTGACTGGTGTAGAGGATTCGGCGCGCACCTACCTGCTTGGCGATGTCAATCGCTGTGCGATGATGGCGAACGGCTGCCTTGCCGCTACTATTGGATGACACAATGAGCACCTGTGACGCCCCCTCAAAGGCGTGGGTGAGGCTCGCAGCATCGTCGAAATCTCCCTGACGGACACGGACGCCCCGCTCTTTGAGTCCTTGCGCCTTCTCCGGGTCGCGGACGCTCACACCGACCTGCTCGGCGGGAACGCGTGCCAGTAGCTGCTCCACCACCCCCAGGCCAAGTTTGCCGGTGGCTCCAGTAACAATGATCATGCTATCCTCCTGTTGCTCTTGAATTTACTTCTCACTCTGTTTGACCAACCTGGTGTTCTTGTTGTCATATCTTCTTCTCCGTTCAATCACGCGTAGTTTCTGCAACATCACGCCTAATTGTCTCTATTTCTGTGTGAGGAAACAAGTTCCTCATATCTACGATAGTTTAATCGCTGCCTTCACGCCTAGCGAGCTGTCTTGTGTGGATAGCATCCGTTGACGGATGTGTCTTTTCCTCTTCTCTCCTTCTTGTTGCTCGTATGTCAGTCCACCTCACGTTCAGGTCACTTTCTCGACCGGAAACTGGATCTCGGTGAGAGAGTCATCAAGCTGTTCTCCCTTGCGCAGGAAAATCTTGCGACGTGATCCAACGATGGTGTAGGCATTGTTTTCCATCCACGTTCCCAAGGCTTGATAGGCCGACAGTGCCAGCGCGGGAGGGCCATGATGGAGCGTACTCGCCATTCGGGAAACGGCTGGCAACTCGCACCGTGTTAGCCGTCCCTCACTACGTGTAATCAAAGTGTTGGCGTCTCTCCAATCAACGGGTGCGACAATCTCCACGGAACTTGGGGTGTGCTCGTCCTCACTCTCACCATGAAGGACGAGCAGAGAATCGATGGGAGTGACCCCGTAGTGCCTCAATATGACGGCGATTGTGTCACTCCAGTCCGCCTGATATGCCAAATCCGTTGTTGTCAGGTGCACAGAGACTCCGCTAATCGGCTTGACGGCTTTGAGCACGACTTCATAGACCGGCAAACACCTGCCTTGCTCAAGGGATCGGAGGCGTGCTTCGATCCGCACGAGTTGCTCCTGTTCTGTCTGCATGTGCTGCTGGAGTTGTGCCTGTCTGAGCCGCAGCATCCCTTGCAATGCCTCAGGAGAAATGCCTTCGTCCAGAATCTCGGTGATCTGTATGAGTCCCAAGCCAAGCTCTTTGAACGCTAGAATGCGATGTAGATGTGGCAACTGATCCACCGTATAGAACCGATAGCCGGTCTCAGGATCGACCTGGATCGGCTTGAGGAGTCCGATCTCGTCGTAGTAGCGCAGGGTAGTCATCGACACCTCGGCGAGCTTGGCAAAGTCACGAATCTTTAACATCTCATCTCATCTCTTCCTGCCCGTTTGCGGATAGGGGAACAACTCCTGTCACAAGCATACAACCTTCGGGTAGGGTGAAAGTCAAGAGGGAGGGACACGAATGGCACAAATCGTATTTATCCTGCTAATGCTGGACCATCTGCAAAGGCTACGACATCCGCTCACTCTGCCGCCTGAAACGTATTAGCGGCTAGCCAGACCTGCTACAGATACCGACTGGTCAGGGACTGTTTGGCGTTGAGCAGGTCGCGGGGAGTGCCTTCAAAGATGACGGTGCCACCCTTGTGGCCGCCTTCGGGTCCCATATCGATGATCCAGTCGGCGTTACGAATCACATCAAGATGGTGCTCAATCACAATCACTGTGTTGCCGTCATCGACCAGCCGATTCATGATGGTGAGCAGGCGACCAATATCCGAGAGGTGCAGACCAGTTGTTGGTTCATCCATGACATAGATGCTACCCCGCTTGTGGAGTTCGCTAGCGAGTTTGATACGCTGGCATTCACCGCCGGAGAGGGTGCTCAAGGGCTGGCCGAGGGTCAGGTAGTCCAAACCCACGTCGCTCAAAGCCTGGAGCTTTGGCTGCACTTCTTTCATCTGCAAAAAGGTTAGTGCCTGGTGGATGGTCATGCCCAGGACATCAGCAATGGATTTCCCGTTCAATGTGTAGGCCAATACCTCGTCCTTAAAGCGTTTCCCGCCGCACACTTCGCAAGGAAGCTTGACCCCCTCAAGAAAGCCGAGGTCTGTGTAGGTTACACCGAGTCCCTGACAGTTAGGACAGGCACCTTTTGAGTTAAAACTAAACAAGCTGGCATCGGCATTGTTGGCTGCTGCAAAAGCCTTGCGCACATCATCCATGATGCCGGTATAGGTCGCGGGATTGGAGCGACTGGAAGTGCTCAAAGATGATTGATCAATCACCACTGCTTCCTGATGCTGGCGGAGAAAGGCTTCATTGATTAACGAGCTTTTGCCTGAACCAGCCACGCCAGTGATGACCGTCAGCACGCCAGTGGGAATATTCACGCTGACATCCTGCAAATTATTCACCGTAGCATGGACGATTGGTAATGCTGCGGTCGCTTGGCGAAAGCTCTCCTTAAGCGGCCTCTTACGCAACAAATGGGTGCCGGTCAGCGTGTCGGCTTGAAGCAGACCGATGAAATCGCCTTCATAGACAATCTTACCTCCTTCGCTCCCGGCATATGGTCCCATATCGACGATGTAATCGGCCCTCTGAATCACATCAGGATCGTGCTCTACTACCATGACCGTGTTCCCTTTGTCGCGCAATTGTCCCAGGAGTTCGTTCAGACGATGGACATCGCGCGGGTGAAGTCCGATGCTTGGCTCGTCAAAGATGTACATGACATCTACCAAGCTACCGTTCAGGTGCTTGACCATTTTGACCCGCTGCGATTCACCTCCCGACAGGGTATCGGTGGGTCGATCTAGGCTGAGATACTCCAGGCCAATCTCCACCAGATGCTGCAGCCGTTCGGTCAGCGTGCGAACGATTGGCACCGCCGCTGCTTCTGTGATACCCTTGACAATCTCTAAAAGCTCATCAATTTCCATCGCTGCCATGTCGGCAATATTGTATCCCTTGACCTTACAGCTTAAGGTAGCCTGATTGAGCCGGGCACCCTTGCAGAGCGGACAGGGGCCAAGCTTCAAAAAAGGCTCGACCTTTTGCCGTATGCGAGGCGAGAGCGTCTGGATGTCTCGCGCGACGAACTTGCGATTGAACTTGTACACCAGACCCTCATAGGTGTTGTACGCTAGACCCGTATGTTTGCGCGGTTCGCTGTAGAGAAGCAGGTCCAGTTCCTCTGTTGTATAATCGACTATCTTCTTGTCATTGTCGAAGAAGCCAGAATGCGCATAAAGCTCGCTTTCCCAGCCGACCAGTCCTGGGGCGATGACAGCTCCCTCATTCAGCGATTTTGTTGTATCAATCAGCGCATCCAGGGTAATGCCGATCTTACGGCCCAGGCCATTGCATTCCAGGCACATGCCCTGTGGATCGTTGAAGGAAAAAGCGTTGGCAAAACCTACATACGGCTTTCCGAGCCGCGAAAAGAGCAGGCGCAGTACAGACGCGATGTCTGTCACGGTCCCCACGGTCGATTGTGATCCCCCGCCTAGGCGTTTCTGATCAACAATCACCGCCATGCTCAGGTTCTCAATCGCATCGGCGTCTGGTTGCGGATAGCGCGGCAGAAAGTTGCGAACGAACATGCTAAAATTCTCGAACAGGAGCCGTTGCGCTTCGTTAGCGATGGTATCAAATACCACTGACGATTTCCCCGAACCAGACACGCCTGTAAAAATGATTATCTTACGCTTGGGCAAGCGCAGCGAGACATCCTTCAAATTGTTCTCGCGCGCGCCCCGAATCTCAATATATTCCTGATCCATACTTATGGATACTCCCTCTCATGTCGCCAGCAACATGCCAGCCAGATCAGCCATTCTCGTACCAACAGCTTACCAATTGTTGTTCTTTTTGTCCAGAGACCCAGGCGGGCCGCTATATCAGGTTCCCATGTGCTATTTAGACAGCTTCGCAACTCAAATTTTCCCTCATTTTTAGCTCTATTAACTACTAATACATATGACTCATTGCTATTCCTCCGAGTGTTATAGGTTATGCAAGGACACCGCGTAAAATCATATCTGTAGCCTGTGATGCAAGTTCTATAGGCCCTTTTTCCTGTGTCAAAAGCCAGCGCATAGTTAATCGCTCAACAATACCGACAAGACATTCCGCGACTATTTCCACAGCTAATGTCGGACGCATATAGCCCTCTTGTTGCTTAAAAGGAGTAGTTATAGATGAGGGAGAAATAAGGTGTTGTAACGAACTTCACCTTGTAGATTACCTACTACCATTCGCATGAATGGAAGATGTTGATAAGCAGCTAAAACAAGTTCATCTGTCTTAACGCACTATGTCCGTCTAACAGAATATAGGGAGCAGTCTGCTCAGGAGTACGAATACGTAGTTGCCGTAACTGGGATAGTTCTGTGATACGTCCTAAGCGACGAGCGCGAAGAATAGCATCAGCACTTTTCGGACCAATGCCAGGAACACGCAAAAGTTCCTCGTGGCTGGCGATCATAATTTCGATAGGAGCAGAGCGCAGGTGCCTCTCAGCCCAAGCTCGTTTTGGGTCCATATCGAGTTGCATGTTGCCATTTGTGAGGAACGGCAAGTCTTCGACCTTCCAACCGTAGTCACGCAGCAAAAAGCTGGCCTGATAGAGACGGTGTTCACGTAACGGGTCCGTTGGAGCAAGATTTTCAAATGGTGTTTGCTCGACAGGATGAAAGCCGGAGTAGTAGGCACGTGTCAAGCCAGCTTTGCGATAGAGCATATTGCTCATTGACAATAATTCAGAATCGGTATCACCAACGGCTCCGACAACAAACTGCGTGACGGTTCCTGCTAGTTTCTCATGGGGATGTTCACTCCGTATCACCTCAGCCCATTGCAGCATCGTCAATAGCTCGCGTTTGAAGTCCTTTTTAGGAGCAAGTGCATCCAGACGTTCCTGGTTTGGTCCTTCCAAGTTCACCGACACCCGATCAGCCAGTTGCATCAAGCGATAGAGTTGCTCATATTGGATACCCGGCATGACCTTGAGGTGCAGATAACCACGATAGTTGTAACGCTTACGAACGATTTCAGCCGTGTCGATGATTTTATCCTGCGTGGTGACACTTCCCTTGATAATACCAGACGATAAGAACATGCCCTGCACTTGACCTGAACGCTGCATTGTATCCAAACCACTTGCAAGTTCATCAGGTGAGAATGTCATGCGCTTCATTTTGCTGCGTCCAGCGCGAAAGGGACAATAGTGGCAGTTACGTTCGCAAGCTGTTGT
>CAXUHF010000051.1:0-33302 GCA_964250765.1 uncultured Ktedonobacteraceae bacterium
CCCCCCCCCCCCACCCCCCCCCCCCCCCCCCCCCCCCCCCCCCCCCCCCCCCCCCACTCCTCTTGTTGTTATCCTTTCATGCAACAGCAAGATTAGCGTAGACCTTCCCAGAGCTTTCGTTCGACTACATAAGGATCGTTTATAACCTCCGATGTTGTATCAAAGCGCATTGTCGCTCTGTTCTCAAGGTCATATTTTGCCCAACCGGGATTGCCTGTACTAACAAAGGATACCCAGGCTTTATGCATGGTGTCGGCGAGTTGTTGTGGAGGGTTAGTGCCAAGGAGTGCTTCATTGCCTTCTTTATCAAGATTGTCAAAAACAAAGGCAATTTCAGCTGCGTGACAAGCACCAAGTGTTCCATTGTACTGAGGAGAGCGCCACGCGAACTCATACATGTACGCGTTAGAGTTGTTTTTGACCTGGGCCTCTGCCAAGCGAATAGCGGGAATGCGATAGGTCCAATCCGTAGCAATTGCACCCAAGAGATCACCAGGGCTAGCTTCAGGACGATCCGCTTTATAGGCTGCAAGCGTTGCTTCGACTGGCAACCCGTAGGCAGCTATGGCACCAGCCAGAGCCTCTTCAGTGATATGGTTGATAATACCATTTGGAACCAAGAAGAGGCGTTGTTCTTCCGCATTGGAGCCAACTAACACATCAATACCAACGCTGTTTCCGGCTGCTATGTTCTTGATTGGAGTCGTAGGAATAATTTCCCCGTCAACAATCGGCTCGAAAGGCATCTGATTCGCGGCGACCTCACCCCACAATGTCGGATTGGGCATATTGAAAACATCGGCACTTAACTCTATTTGCGCTTGCAGTAGGCGATCAACTGGAACGGTTGCGAGTGCCTCAGCAGTTGGCGCGACACCAAGCTTTTCCGCGAAATAGCGACCGACGCGTTGTGCTGTTGTGGAAGAGATGACATGCTGTCCAGCCCCACTCTCATTAATAGCACGACGAAATAAGCCTTTTGCGCGTGGCATTGAGAGCAATGTCCCGACGCTCATCGCGCCAGCTGATTCGCCAGCGATAGTGACATTGGTGGGATCACCACCAAATTCTGCGATATTCTCCTGCACCCATGTAAGCGCGGCGACTTGGTCAAGGATGCCAAGGTTTGCATTTTTTTCGTCTAAGAAGACAAATCCGTCTGCGCCCAGACGATAATTTATCGTGACGCAAACGATTCCATCACGTGCGAAACGACTTCCATCATAGGTGGGAACCGCACCAGAGCCGTTAGTGAAGGCACCACCATGAATCCAGACTAACACGGGTAGCTTGGCCTGCTCTATACTGGGTGACCAGATATTTACGTTGAGGCTCTCTTCGCCAGGAATAGCGGGTTCTGGCAATAAGGCATCGAATGGAGGAAAATACGGTGGTTTGAGAACGGTAGGACCGTAATTCAAGGCATCACGTACGTCATCCCATGACTCAACTGGCTGTGGGGGTTGAAAACGATTCTTTCCAAAAGGGGGAGCAGCGTAGGGAATACCTCTAAAGACATTTACACCTTGGCTAACGTTGCCACGCACTGCACCATACAAAGTTTTGACGACTACGTCCATCAGTAACTCCTTCAAAGTGCCTATAGAAGGCATTACTTACCATAAAGAGGAAACTCTACAAGAACTATATCATATTTTATATGAAGACGATTGAGGTAGGGATATAACAAGGACTCTTTAGAACAACATTGATAGGACACAAACGTAACGGCAGGGCTACCAATATATGTATTGATAGCCCTGCCGTTATGCTATTAAAGCGATGTTATTTTGTTGCCTTGGCTTCTTTTGCCTCTTTAGCAGAGGTTTCTTTGGCATGTGCTGCGTGTTTCTTCGCGGCCTCGGTTGCATGATGTGTGGCTTCCGCGTGATGACCCTGTGCTACTTGTGCGTGATGTCCAGCTTTCTCGTGATCGCCCTTCTCATGTGCGTCTGCGGCTGCACGATGGTGCTTTGCTGCCTCTTCGTGGTGCTCTGCTGCCTTCGTATGATGTTCCTGCGATGGATGTTTTGTAGTCGCCATTGCCTATTTCTCCTTATACGTGTGTTACTACAAAGAAACTACTTTCCGTGTATTCTCCCTGATACATTGTGGAAACAAAGAAAATACTCTTGTTCTGGTACGTATCAATGCTGGCAATAGATGCAAAACTTGGTAGCAAAAATAAGTATTTGTCACAAAGCCTTTTCATCAAACGTATATCATAGGTATAGAAGGTCACATATAAAGGAGTTACGAACGATGGCAGACCAGGACACAAACAAGCAAGAGCAGTATAGCGACGAGAACCAGTTAGGCGCGTTAGGCAACCAGGATCAGACTAGCACAAAGGCTAACCAGAATCAGGTCAGCGATCAATACCTCTACAGTATGCAAGCCGACCAGAACATCGACGAAAACCAAAACGACCAGGACCTTGCCGACGAAGACGATTATGAAGAGGTAGACGAGAACGACGACCAGTACGATATACAGGGCGGTCAAGGTCTCTATGGCACAGGTAACTATGGTAATCAAGGTGGACCTAGCCATCCTGGTAGCAGCCGTTCAAGCTATGGCACAAAGGTAAGCCAGGATCAGAATGGTAGTCAACAATAAGCTAGTAGTACATAAAAAAAGAGGAGACCTGTCCAGGTCTCCTCTTTTTTTATGTACTACTAGCTTATTCCGCTTCGTCGAGACGTGCAGGCGTATCTACCTGATTGAGACGATTCCAGAGAACATAATCCGTTTCC
Organism: uncultured Ktedonobacteraceae bacterium; assembly: GCA_964250765.1. GTDB lineage: Bacteria > Chloroflexota > Ktedonobacteria > Ktedonobacterales > Ktedonobacteraceae > JBBQVS01. The sequence continues at coordinate 2,757 of CAXUHF010000051.1, forward strand.
TTCTTAGAAACATATGCGTTCTCCGGTCCCGCCACCATCTCTGATGTTGCGGTGATTTCACCTTGTTCGAGGTGATGCAAGTCAATATACTTTGCCCCCTGCTGCAAACGGTTTCCTTCTGGCACGATCTGAATCGACTTAAGTTCGTCGTTTGTCAAATCAGCAAGCGTGGTAGCATGCATACTCTTGATAGTATCAGCCGACTGTGCAAACTTGGTAGGTGGGGGATTACTCAACCCGTTATTCTCGCCTGCTCGATTGTTTGCAGTCAGGTCATCATCAAACTCGGACGGATCGCGTCTATCCTGCGGTGTGTTCTGATCTCGATGGTTTTCGTGCAGCCGTGAAGCTTTCCTTCCGCTATGAGCGTCCGAGTCACTACCAGTACGCTTCTCGCCTTCGGCCTCCATCAGGCGTGAGTCAGCCTTCTTAGGACGATTCTCTTTATCTTCTTTATCTTGATGCACTTGTGAATCTGGCATAGGGTTTATTCTTTCCTCACTAGCAAAACGACATACAAGTCCCCTTAAGGACTGGTACGTTTCTCTACAACAAAAAGTTTCGTTGAGGTTGCGCTAGATAAAATAATGCAAATTCTGTAGGGACCGATGTATCGCGTCCTCGTCGGTATACGAAACGCTAAGAGGACGCGATACATCGGTCCCTACAGAGAACATATATATCACAGGTGATATAGTGAAAACAACACGAAATTGTAGGAGTATCTCCTGGTATGACACACGCTACAGAAACGACACGTGAGGCTATTCGTACTGCATTGGATGCCGTTCATAGTCTCACGCTGCTCCGAGACATTCTTGATGATAACATTGGGCAAGCAGTACTGACTCTCTTTCGACTACTTGTTACAACTGAACCTAATGCAGCAAGCATAGCACAAGCCTATAGCACCACGTTCTTTATCTTGGCACAAGACACAAACACCGACACGTTGTTGCCCAATATACCTGATGCATGGCAAGCTCACCTTGTGAGTCGTATTGTTGATAGCAGCAATACGTGGAGTATGCAGGCAGAAAAAACGACCTCACAATATGTTGCACAGGGAATACGCGAACAGGCCAAACGCGATCTACGTATTCTTCACTTGCTCTACAAAGTCAAAGCTCACGACATATGGGAATTGACACGACATGTTGTCATGCAACATCTGCCCACTCTGAATGATGCATGGGTGCCGTGGCATAATCTTAGCCTTGAGTCTGATGCAACGGGCACAGCGCGTGAGTTGATGATGCATCAGCTTGCGAAAGCCGAGGATTGGGCAGCAAGTATGTTCCTCTTAGAGCAATATTGGAATCGTCAGGGCACAGGACTATTTGCACGTTACACGGTCCTACGTTGGGAAGGACGAACAGAAGGTTTACATGGTATTGCTCATCCTGACTCTATTCAGCTTGCCAATTTAGTTGGCTATGAGCGCGAGAAGGCGCGGTTGCGCACGAACCTTGAGCATTTTGTACACGGTTTGCCTGCACATGATGCTGTTCTATACGGTGCCCCTGGAACAGGAAAATCCTCTACCGTCAAAGCACTTGCCAATACCTATGCTGATATGGGGTTACGCTTGATCGAGGTACGCAAAGAGTTTGTTAATGACTTGCCATCCATCATCAATTCGGTTCGTGGACATGCACCCTATTTCCTCTTGTTCATTGATGACCTCTCCTTTGAAGAACATGAGACCGAGTATAAGGCGTTAAAAGTGTTGCTTGAAGGCGCGGTGGAGGCACGTCCAGCAAATGTTCTCATTCATGCGACCTCGAACCGCTTAAATTTGATTCGTGAAAACTTTGCGGACCGTGGCAAGCCGACCGACGATGTACACTGGCGTGACACCCTTGATGAAAAAGCTTCACTTGTGGCACGCTTTGGACTACGTATTACCTTTATGACTCCCGATCAAGCACAATATCTCACTATCGTTACTGGTTTAGCGTATCAGCGCGGCCTTACATTGACAGAGGAAGACCTGCATGCGCGTGCGCTCATCTGGGAACGTCAACACGTGGGTCGCTCTGGTCGTATTGCGCGTCAATTTATTGATGAGCTAGAAGCTGAACAGAAAATGGAATAGGTTACATATTGTAACGTTTGCGCTCGCTCAAACGAGATAATACTATGCATGCAACTTTCACATACATGCATATATCTTTCTATTTCCTTTAGCCAATTAAGGTTGTAGGGACCATGTTTACGGCGTCCGCGGCCGATTTATTGGAGGGAGTCCTTTCCATATCTCGTGCAATAAATTGCACCACGGACGCGATAAATCTGGTCCCTACGAAATACTACTATAGGAGTTACGGACATGGTACAACTTGGCTGGAAAGCAGGACCGGAGCAATATCCACCAGTAGAGTTACTAGAATACGCAGCAATCGCGGATAAAGCAGGGTTCGATTGGATAGATGTCAGCGATCACATGAATCCGTGGAGTGAAGAGGGACAGGCATCGTTTACATGGTCATGGCTAGGTGCCGCAGCAATGCAGACCAAGCGTTCGATTCTTAGTCCTGGTGTGACAAGTCCAATTTTGCGCTATCATCCATCAGTGATTGCACAGGCGGCGGCAACAATGACGCAACTCGCTCCAAATCGTTTCGCACTTGGTCTGGGAACAGGTGAAGCCCTCAACGAGTTCGCGGCAACGGGTCAGTGGCCTAGTTATGCAGAACGCCGCGACCGTCTGATTGAAGCTATTGAACTCATGCGTGCATTATGGAACGGCGAAGAGGTCACTTTCGAGGGCAAGTATTATCAGACGCATAAGCTAAAGCTATATACCCCTCCTGTTTCACCAGTGAAAATCATCTTTTCCGCGCTTGCGCCACATGCAGCAGAGTTTGCAGGAAAGTATGGTGATGGTCTATGGAGTGTTGGCGGCAAACAGCCAGAGATATACAAGGGCATCATTCAGAATTTCGAGGAGAGCGCGAAAAAGGCTGGTAAAGACCCTTCGACCATGCCACGCCTCATCGAGCTTAACGTTGCCTATACTGATAATGTCGATGCCGCCGTACAAGAGCAACTCAAGTACTGGGCTGGTACCTACGTACCCGCGATGTACGACGAGAAGATTTATACACCAAAGATGTCGCAGGAAAACGGTGAGATCGTCGGTACAGATACTGTGCTGAAGACAGGGTGCTTCTCACCAAAGGTCGAAGACCACGTGCAATTTGCGCAACAGTACGTTGACCTGGGCTTTGACTGCCTGATCTTCCATTGTCCAGGGCCAGACCAGCGTGGCTTCCTTGAAAGCTATGCAAGTGAAGTGTTCCCAAAGTTACGCTCACTTAGTAAGAAGTAGCTGTTTAAGCGCACAAAGAAGGAGGTAGAGGAGTAGTCATTGCGGCCTCCCTACTCTCCTACCCTTTTAGAGCGGTTACCAGGGCAGCGTGGTCGCGTTCAGTCTGATCGGCATATGCTTTAGCAAATGTTGTGATTGCTTGCTCAAAAGCATCACTTTTGCCCATGTAGCCACTTATTAGAGCCGCGTCACCAGAACGTGCATGTGCACGGGCAAGTACCCAACCACAAAGTCCTGCATAGGAAATGAAATCGCTTATGCTCATTCTATCGGTGCTTGGAGAAAGTGACATATCGCGTAGCTGGCGAATGTAGTAGTCGTGCGGCCCGCTCCGCGTCCACCCAAGAAAGATGTCACTTGCACTTTGCATAAGCCTTTGTCCAGACACAACCCGTTGTGCATGATTGGAATACTGACTTGCTCCAAGATAGCGTTCTAACACCGATGCTCGCGCTTCTTTAATTTGTAAGAAGAGAGGATCATTAGCATCATCTCCGAGAAAGAGCATTACATAGCAGCGTGTGCCCACACTACCAATACCAACAACTTTCTGTGCAATATCGACAAGGTGATAACGACTTAATAATACACTGCGGTCATCCTGTAACGATGCCTTGTATCCCTCTAACAGTTTTTGCAAGCTTTCAATAAATTCCTCATCATAAAGGTGTGTGATAAGAGGAGGGTCATCTTTGATATAATACTGGCCCTCAAGTTTATCGGTCATTTTCGGAAATACATCAATACTGGTACGCCGACGTGCTCTGGCAAGTTCTCGATTGACATAAGGGTAACTGTCAGGATGAACACGTTTCAGGATATTTTCGCCATCAATACGTGAGTACCACACATCGATAGCACGCATTCCTCCAAAAATCCACATATGTTCACGATACGATTGCACACCTTTAAGAGCGGCATTGATACTATTGTCCTCAGATAAACCATTAACACGTGCAGCAACAACTACACTTGTAGCAAACCTTTTCACGTCCCATTCCCACGGACCAGGAAGTGTCTCGTCAAAGTCGTTTATATCGAAGACCTGATTGCGCTCAGGCGTCGCATAAGTACCGAAGTTATTTAAATGAGCATCACCACATAGTTGCACGTGTAGACTTGTTAGGGGTGTCTTCGCCAGATCGTGTGCCATAATCAAAGCGGAGCCTCGCAAAAAGGCAAAAGGCGAGGCACTCATTCGCTCATAGCGTAGAGGGACAAGAGATTGCAAACGAGTACGATTCGATTCTTCCAACAAGTCCATTGGCCTAGCACGATCTTCAGCAGGTGCCCAAATTGCATGGCTTGCACGAGAAACAGTACTACGAAGTGCTTTACCTGCTGCAAGACGTTCACTATACGTTGAACCATTCGACCCACCACTAAGAGAAATATTTTCTTTATTCATATTTCTTTCCTCTCACCTACTATCTCTCGTCTTTTAACGATACTATTTGCTTTATTTCTCTTACACCATTATATCTCAATTTCCTCTTTCTTATTTTCAAAGCTGCTTATAATATTCCTCTTGACACAAAGGAGCCATATAAGATATACTCTAGCCAAGAGTAATACATCCCCCTAGGGGGGTAGGTGGATTACTTGTAAGAAAGTTTTTGCATATCATGACACACCCGCCTGATTCGTCGGCGCGTGAAGACATCGCTAAACGTCTCGCACGCGTCGCCGGACATGCAACGAGCCTTAAGAGACTTTGGGACGAAGGCCGCGACGTTGACGACATGTTGACACAGGTTGCCGCTGTTCGTGCCGGGCTTGACCAGGTTGGCAGAGCTATCCTGGAATATGCCGTTGAACAGAGTGTCACAAAGGCTGTCGAACAAGGTAGTTCTGACGAGGCGATACGCGAACTAAAGAACGCGTTAGATCGCTTTATCTAGGTGTGTAACTCGTTACCGTTACGGAACGAAGGAGGACCCGAATGGACCCTGACCCTACTTGGTGTCGGCGTCACCATCTTTCCGTAGTACAAACTGTTCTGACCTGCTAGCATCTCCATATACTAGTGCTATCATCTCACGACTCGCTTTGGCTACGGATACATTTCCCAAAAGCGAGAAGCGTGAGCATAGGTAGTACTCCCTTGCCTGATTCCTCTGGCAAGCATGGTGTCATCCTCTCACTCTTTCTCTCATTTTCAGATTTTCTCACGCGCATTGTTTCTAATAAGACAATGTTCTGTAGGGAACGATGTATCACGTCCTTTACCCCATCCATAAATTTTGGAGAACATGATACACGTTTCAACATCCTGCAAAACGTGTTCGTTGCTAAAAAGGACGCGATACATCGATCCCTACACAGGGTTTCTTCCTCGTGAGAGAATCCGTATCTCATTATGCTCTTAATTCAAAGAAAAAAAGAGAGGAGTACTCCCATGTACCAAATTGAAGAGACCACACTTGTGTTCGATGCGGTAGAAGAGAACACGGTACATATTGATATAGCATGCAGCGACGATATCCAGGGAGCCTGGGGCACAATCAAAGGCAGCGAGAATGCAACACGTAAAACATGGATTAAGCGACTTCTAGCCTTGCTTGTGATTATGGGGCCAGGGTTGATTACAATGGTCGGCGATAACGACGCGGGTGGCATTCAGACATATGTTCAGGCAGGTCAACAATACGGAACATCTCTGTTGTGGACACTGCTCATTCTGATTCCTCTGCTGATTATCAATCAAGAAATGGTTGTACGGCTGGGTGCTGTAAGCGGCGTTGGACATGCACGGCTGATTTTCGAGCGTTTCGGCAAGTTCTGGGGTGCGTTCTCACTCAGCGATCTGTTTATCCTGAACTTCTTGACCATTATTACAGAATTTATCGGTTTCAGTGTCGCACTGCAATACTTTGGCGTAAGTCCCTACATCTCGGTTCCTTTGGGCGTTATCGGTCTCATTTTAATTACTACAACCGGAAGTTTTCGCCGTTGGGAGAGTGTGATGTGGGTATGCTGTCTCGCAAGCCTGCTGATGATTCCAATCGCGTTTATTCCACACGGCTCTATCGGTCCTATTGTGAGCGGTACCATTCTTCCAAGTGTACGCGGCGGTCTCAATTCAACCGCATTGCTAACCATCGTTGCCATTATCGGTACAACGGTTACGCCGTGGCAACTCTTCTTTCAGCAATCAAATGTTGTTGACAAGCGCATTACCGCTCGTTGGATGAAAAGTGAGCGCACAGATACCATCATTGGTGCATTCCTAACCAATATAGAGGCAGCAGGGTTAGTCATCGCGGCGGCGTTTGGCTTTGCCGCTACGAAGTTCGATAACAGCTTTTTAGATTTGAACACAACCGCACATCAGTTTGGACTTGCAGGTCATCCCATTATGGGCATAATTTTGATGATTATTCTGCTCAACGCCAGTATCATCGGAGCCTGCGCGGTCTCACTTGCGACCTCATATGCCTTTGGCGATGCGTTCAAGACTAAACCATCACTTCATAGCAAATTTGGCGAGGCAAAGGGTTTCTACATCAGCTATGCCGCACTTATTGTATGTGCGGGTACTATCGTGGTCCTTTCGCCAGCACAAGTGCTAGCGATCCTGACACTAATTGTACAAGCACTCGCGGGCATTCTGCTTCCCAGTGCCACAATGTTTCTCGTGTTGTTGTGCAATGATCGTGCCGTGCTAGGTCCTTGGGTAAACAAGACGTGGCTCAATGTCGTATGCGCTATCATCGTCGGTGTACTGATAACGCTTTCCGTTATCCTAGCAGCGACAACGCTCATTACGTTCACAAACACACAGACATTACAATTAGCAGCCATCGCGGGTGTTATTCTAGGAATCTCATTGCTAATCGTTGGAAGTGTTTCGCTGGTGAAGCATCTTAGAAGAGGACCAGACGCAGAACTTGTTGCGCTCTATGCAATAGATAAAAACGCATGGAGAATGCCGCCCCTTGCGGAGTTGACAAAACCTGTATGGTCGCGCACACTCAAGGTTAGCATGTTCGCGCTACGTATCTACCTTGTGATAGCTGTTGTGTTGCTCGTATACAAATTCATTGTTCTGGCTTTTATACATTAAACGGCAATTGTAGGGGTCTAATTCTATTACACCCTGTTGGCATACACGAATATTGGACGACATATGCAAACGTCTCAACGTCCTTCCAAATTTGTGATTGCCAACAGGGTGTAATAGAATTAGACCCCTACAATTGCCGTTCTCTCATATATGCTATTGTCGATATTCGTTTATGCAGTCTTAACTGATGCAGCACTCTGCAACCCTAGCTCCTCAGTGGATTGCTCGCGCATCTGGTATTTCTGGACTTTGCCTGTGACGGTCATGGGGAACGAGGTCACGAATTTGATGTAGCGAGGAATTTTGTAGTGAGCGATATTGCCCTTACAATAGTCACGCAATTCTTCCTCCGTCACCTGCTCTCCTGGCTTGAGCATAACCCATGCCATAATCGCTTCACCATATTTCTCGTCTGGTACACCGATGACCTGCACATCGCTGATCTTTGGATGCGTGTACAGATATTCTTCGACCTCGCGTGGATAGACATTCTCACCACCCCGAATAATCAGGTCTTTGATACGCCCGACGATATTGATGTAGCTTTCCTCATCCATGACCGCCAGATCGCCCGTATGCATCCAGCGCGCTGAATCGATAGCTGCAGCTGTCGCCTCTTCATTGTTCCAGTAGCCAAGCATGACGCTATAGCCACGTGTGCATAACTCGCCCGTTTCGCCGATTGGCACGACCTGACCCGTTGCGGGATTGACGATTTTGACTTCGAGATGCGGGTGTATCTGCCCAACCGTACTAACTTGTTTGTCCAGTGGCGAACCGATACGTGTTTGCGTCGAGACCGGACTGGTCTCCGTCATGCCGTAGCAAATCTCGACATCGCTCATGTTCATCAAGCTCTGAACTTTTTTCATGACTTCAACTGGACATGGAGAACCTGCCATCACACCTGTACGCAGACTAGAGTAGTCGAACTTGGCGAAATCTGGCTGATCGAGTTCCGCGATAAACATCGTCGGCACCCCATACAACGAGGTACATTTTTCTTCCTGCACCGTCTGTAACACGGTCAATGGCTCAAACCCTTCGGAGGGATAAACCATCGTGGCGCCATGCGTGATACAGCCAAGGTTGCCCATGACCATGCCAAAGCAGTGATAGAGCGGCACGGGAATACATACCCTGTCTTCGTGTGTCAGATTTTGCAATCCAGCCACAAAATAGCCATTGTTCAGAATATTGTGATGACTGAGCGTCGCACCCTTCGGAAAGCCTGTCGTACCACTTGTATACTGAATGTTGATTGGGTCGTCAAACTCCTGCTCACGCTGTACTTTTGTGAGTTGCTCGTTGCTTATATCGCCGCCCATCGACATCAGTTCGTCCCAGGTAAACATGCCAGGAATCTTCTCGGAGGTCATGCGAATGACCGATGTGAGGTCGGGAAGTTTTTCTGCCTTGAGCTTCCCTGGTTCGCTGTGCTGTAGTTCGGGTGCGAGTGCTTGCACCATCTCAGTGTAGTTCGAGGTTTTGAAGGCAGGGGAGATGATAAGAGCAGTACAGCCCGATTGTTTCAGCACATATTCCAGTTCGTGCAGACGGTACGAAGGGTTGATATTAACGAGTATGGTGCCTATTTTGCTAGTGGCAAATTGCGTCACACACCACTCAACACGGTTGGGCGACCAGATACCAATACGCTGCCCTTTGCGCAATCCCAATTGGAGCAGGCCCTTCGCGCACTGGTTAACCTGTTCTTGCAATTCACGGTAGGTCAGACGAGTGTTCTGTTGACGTGCAATGAGCGCGGGATTATCAGGATAGGTTTCCGCGGTCAGGTCGAACTGATCGCCAATTGTCAGACCGAGTAACGGAGTATCGCTCGTGCCACTCGTATAGCTCCATCGTGGGGTGGTCTGCTCCGTCTGAGCAGCAGACAAGTCCTGTTGTGTCACTGTCATAGTGTTTTCATACTCCTCTAAAGTAGGTGCATGGAGATAAGGTATTCAGCGAAATTGCAGGGTCTCGCATTAAATTAAGAGTAACCGACGCGAGGGGAAAAAGCAAGCTATATTCTTCTCTAAAGAACAAGATTACATCGACATTCATCACTGAAAGCAATCCACAGAGTACTAGCAAGCGTAGTGTTATGTGAAGGTAAATTCACTACGTTTGCAAGGAGCCTTGTATGTTGTCCACTGTACCATCCGTCTCAGGAAAGCAGCATAAGCAAAAATATGTGTCTCGTCACACAATAAAAAAGCTTTTCCTCCCCATATTAGTAATTTTCTTGGTTCTCTTATTTCTTTGTATCGCTATTGGCCCATCCTATAGCTCACGAGCGCAGTCTAGTGTAGCGACAACTGCCCATATGAGCGCGACGGTAAACGAAAACTGTAAGGCAGCCTACTATTCGCGTGATGGCAACCCATTTCAGTTATGTCCTGGTCCCTTTCCTGGTGGTGGCAATTGTGTGTGGTGGGCATGGGAGCAATGGCATCTGCTCGGCTATGATCTTCCCTTGAATTGGGGCAATGCCGCCGATTGGGTGGTTGACGCCGAGCGTGCAGGGCTGCCCGTTGGGACAGAGCCGCGTGCAGGTGCTATCGCTGTTTTTCCACGCGCTGATGGTGTATGGGCCTATGGGCCAGAAGGTCACGTTGCCTTTGTGACATCAGTGAGCGATGATGACAGTACATTCAATGTTACCTATCAAAACTATGGTGATCCAACACCTATGCATGTCGGACTCGATTATCCTGTTGACCAGATCAATGCAGCAAGTTTTCAGCAGAACCAGTTACGCTTCATCTACTTTCCAACCACTATTGACCCCACACTGTTCGCACATCTTCCAGGTATTAACGGCAATGCAGTTGCTGGTTTGACGATAGCCAACGCGCAGGCACAGACCACAGGGAGTAGTCAAACGGGAACACAAACGAAAAATACGGTGAATGAGAGTCGCCCCACACTTGGCCTCCCTGGTGGCAGTGGTAGCGCGGAGCAAGAGTTTAACGCTGACTTCACAGGCAACGGCTTAAGCGATCTCCTCCTCTATAATCGACAACAGGGAAGTCTAAGCGTTGTTTCACTTTCGCCATACAAGCAACCTGGACCGCATATTATACGGAGTGACGCACAATACTCGTCCTCAGAAACGCCAGTAGCACAAAAGGTGATGCTATCGGATGCAAAGACGACGCCAACGGGCTGGGGATCAAACTTGGATGTTCGCGTGGGGGACTTCGCGGGCACAGGTGAGTCCGATATTCTGCTCTATGACCGTACACATGGCACGATGCAAATACTCACGTTGACCCCGCAGCTTACGATTAAGACTCATGTTTCCCTTACTGGCTGGGGACCAAATTGGGAACTCTACGCAGGTCGTTTTGATGGGCACAGCACCGGACTATTCATGTACAATCGCTTCGCCGATGCCAGTATTCCATCATCGCTCGCCAGCACTGTGCAAATGGGCGATCCCTTGCAGCAGTGGCGCATGACTGGACGTACAGCAAACGCGGTCATTATCAACTTTAATAAAGATTTGAGTGTACATCACCTGCAGCAATATACACAGTGGCATAACTCGTGGGAAGTCTATATTGGGCGCTACACGAACGCGAACCAGGATGGCGTCTTTCTCTATGATCGCAGAATTGGTGAGGCGCGTGTTATGGATTTTGATGGCAGTATGGTCATCAACAACTATCAAGAAATCCATAACCTGAGTGGCAACTGGCAAGTCTTCAGTGGAGACTTCAATGGATCGGGACGCGCACAGGTAATGCTCTACGAGCCAAGCCGAGGCATGGGAGCCTTTCTCATCTTAGGCTCTGACCTCTCATTAGTAAAACGAATAGACTATACAGGATGGACGCCAAATGAAGTCTTCTATGTTGGTCACTTTGGAACTGACCGCCTGAACGCGATGCTCTACGACCCGCAAGCTGGTACGAGTACATTTATTGTCTTCAATAACGCACTGAAAATATTGACGTTACATACTGTTCATAGTTGGGATCAGCATTATCAGATTCTGGTTGGTGCCTTCGTTGACCACACCGCCTGTCTTGTCAGTGACAGTTGTGGTAAAGCTGATGATATTCTTGTGCTGAACCGCACAACAGGCCAGATACAGCAGTACGTCTTTACCTTTGGACGACAGTATCAAGTGATTAATAACCAGGCACAACCTTTTGTACGCAATGGCTTTAGCACGAGTAGCGAGTATAGAACTGTCGATACAACTCTTTTTCAAGTCGTTGGAACATTCGCTACAAGCATCAGTAACGAAGAGTTATATTAAGGAAAAAGAAGGTGTAGATGAAATGCTGCCTTGTAGCCTTTCATCTACACCTTCTCTTAACAATATTGCCCTTTCCAACTTTTTCTCTTACTGGTTAGCTCCTAGAAAAAGCTCGCGCAAGTGCATCAAAGTAGTCACGCACAAACGCCTGTGAGACCTTCGCACTAGCCGCCATATTGAAACCATGAAAAGCACCAGGATAGACATGCAATTCAGTTGGCACACCTGCTCGCATGAGTCGGCGGGCATACTCCATATCCTCCTCCAAAAACAGATCAAGCGTGCCAACACTAATAAAGGTTGGGGCAAGCCCTTCCAGCTTGTCAGCGCGAGCCGCAGCCGCATAGGGCGAGACATCTGGACTCCCTGGCTCCTGTCCCAGCAACGAGGTCCACCCAAAGCGGTTTGCGTCAGGTGTCCAAATGTACTCTCCCGTGTAGGGATGAGGCTCTGCCGAGATCACGGTCCGGTCATCGAGCATTGGGTAGATCAGGAGTTGAAAGGCAAGTGGCACCTCGCCACGATCACGCGTAAGCAGTGCTAAGCTTGCAGTCAATCCGCCTCCTGCGCTAGCACCGCCGATAGCAATTCGAGTCGTATCCACGTCAAGTTCCTCGGCATGTGAGTGAAGCCACTTTAACGCAGCATAACAATCCTCAACTGGACCGGGATGCGGAGTCTCTGGTGCCAAGCGGTAGTCCACTGAGACCGCAACACATCCAAGCGTTGAGACGATGCTCTTCACCCCCAGGTCCTCCCCGTCAGCAGAGCCAATCACATAGCCGCCCCCGTGAATCCACAGCAATGCTGGTAGTGACGTTGAACGCTGAGTTGGTCGATATACGAGCACACGCACATCGGGTGCACCTTGAGGGCCAGGGACGAGCTGTTCATTTACAGAAATCGCCGAAAAATCAGGCAGGTTTTCTGGTCGCTGAGCATTCATCTCACTGAAAGAGGTTCGTATGAGGGCCAATGATTCTGGGGTGAACGTCAGCGCGGGAAACATGTCAAGCATCGGAACAAGTTCTGGATCAACAAGATGTTTGGTGGTCATAGCTTTCTCCTTGTTTAAAAAATGGAAAACAAACCCTCTTCACCTTCACATTGAAAATGATACGTTTATGCAGCAAACCAACCGCCGTCAGCCGGCAAAATCGCTCCATTGACGTTACTAGCGTCATCGGAGGCTAGAAAGGCAATCACGGCTGCTATTTGTTCTGGTTTGGCAACTCGAATGGTAGCACCCTGTGTATGTGCCATCACCTTAGCGAGTCCTGCCTCATGAGGCATTCCACTGCCCACTCCAATCGCTGTTTCGACACCGCCAGGGCACACCGCGTTACAGCGAATACCCTGATCCCCGTAATGAAAGGCAATACTTCTGGTTAAACCAACCACACCATGCTTTGAAACCGTATAGGGAGTACCAGCAGTTCCTCCACGTAGGCCAGCTTCAGAGGCAGTATTGACAATCTTACCTCCTCCTTGTTCTAGCATCAGTGGAATGGCCCGACGGCAAGCAAGAAAGGGGCCACTCAGGTTAATCGCAAGCACACGCTCCCATAATGCCAGGGGGACATCAGCTGTAGGAGTCATGAGATCCATAATTCCTGCATTATTACATAGGATATCCAAGCGTCCATATGTGGATCTTGCAAGAGTGAGCATACGTTCCACATCGTCATCAGAAGAAACGTTTGCCACACAAGCAGTCGCCTTCCCCCCTTGTGCTTGGAGTTCTGTGACAAGCTGATGAAGAGCGCCTTCGGTGATATCGACGGCAACGACGGCAGCGCCCTCCGCCACAAATTGTTGAACGAGCGCACGACCAATGCCGGAAGCAGCACCAGTCACTAACGCAACCTGATTGTCAAAGCGCATGGAGGACTCCTTTGTACAATTCCTCATCTCTGAGGATGTAAGGTGAAATATACTCACGTTATGAACATATAGCGTGAGCAACGCGTTAGAGAGTTTGCCTAAAATGAACATGAACTCTCTTTCACAGTATAATCATATAAAGAATAACTCGACAAGGCTAAGCCGAGACTACTTCATAGTGTTTCAGGTCACTCGACGCCTTTACACATCTAAAATGGGACAAGAGATATTCTTGATAGCAAAAAGGAGACGACGCCATAACAGATTTGCACCAGCTTTAACATTTTTTAGAAAAAAGTGTTGACAATTCGCTAAGGGTATGATATCTTAAATCTGCAAACGAAACATCATGGCAGTGGTAGATTGTATGCAATGGCATTAGCGGGAGTGGCTCAGTGGTAGAGCATCTCCTTGCCAAGGAGAAAGTCGCGGGTTCGATCCCCGTCTCCCGCTCCCCTCTTTTCAGGCGACGTCGCCAAGTGGTAAGGCACGGCTCTGCAAAAGCTGCACCAGCGGTTCAAATCCGCTCGTCGCCTCCAAGAGACGTGATATCTATCACGTCTCTTCTCTTTTTCAAACGGCCTGCAAGGAACGTCTTCCCATGCGAGAACAACGCAGTTATTCCACCGAAGCAATCATTCTCAAACAATCTAATCTCGGCGAGGCCGACCGCATTCTGACGCTTCTCACGCCCTACAAGGGCAAGTTCAGCGCGATTGCTAAAGGTATACGGCGTCCAATTAGCAAAAAAACTGGACACCTCGAACTGCTATACCGTTCGCAGTTACAGGTCGCGGTAGGCCGTAATCTCGACATCGTGACGCAGGCCCAAGGGCTTGAAAGTTTTCTGCATATGCGCGACGAACTCTGGCACCTCACCTGCGGTATGTACCTGACCGAACTTGTCGAACGCTTCGTGGAAGACAACACGCCGCATACCGATGTCTACAAACTCCTGCTGGAATCTCTACGTGCGCTCGAAATAGATGCAACAGAAGTACAGCAACAAAGAGTTGAGCAAGCACAAAAAGCAGAGCGTACAGTGCAACAAGAGGAGCAAGAGCGAGACATGCATGATCGCACCAAACTCCTCATGCGCTACTTTGAAATTTACCTGCTCTCAAGTGTTGGATACGAACCAGTGTTACGTACCTGTGCCAACTGCGATACAGAACTCAAGCCAGAGGAGAACGGCTTCACACCCTCGCTTGGCGGTGCGCTCTGCCCGAACTGCTCGCGTTTATGGAGCCAATCGCTCTCAATGAACGCGCTCAAAGTGCTACGCCTTCTGCATCGCTCTGACTGGTCACAAGTTCCACGTTTCCGCCTCGATGCCCATCTACATACCGAACTCGAACGTGCCATGCACGGTCTGCTACGCTTCCACCTGGAACGCGACCTGAAATCATGGAGCTTTTTGGAGATGCTGCGCTGACGTAGTACAGGTAACTCTATGATATACTCTGTGCAAAATGAAAAATGCAGAGAGGAGAAATTTATGATAGATGAGTTACGCCACGCTTTTGAGTTGGCCCAGCAGCAAAATGAAGCGATGCAACAGTACATTGCTGCTCTCGTGACACAAGAACTTGCAGGAGACGAGTTAGAGGTATCACCCGAACTCGCCTCAGAATTGAAAACCGCTTATGACGAGATAGCAACTGGAGAGGTGCACGATTACGAAGCCTTCCGACGAGAACGTCGAGAGCGTGAGCAATTCTAGTGCCATATCGGATTCTTCTCGCCAAACAGGTAGAAAAATAAATCAACGCGCTGCCTCAACAGGTTGTTAACCGCATTGAGCAACAACACATAGAAGCACTCCGCACAGAGCCACGTCCTTCTGGCGTGAAGAAGCTTAGAGGACAAACACGAACATATCGTGTGCGTGTAGGAAGTTGGCGTATTATCTATACTATTGACGACAGCAATCAAGAAATTACGTTACTGACGATAGATGACCGCAAGGATGTCTACCGTTAATCGTGTATCGTAATAGAAGTATACATTATAGACAAGTAAACAGGGAGACATTTACGGTCTCCCTTCCATACAAACTACATAGTTGGCGTCTCCGATTCAAGATTCCCCGAATCTCCACTTATGGTTACTACACTACCTGTATACGTTGTAAGTACTTGCCCTACCTGTGTACGTGCCTGTTCCAAATTTATATTCAGTTTTGCTAGTACCTTTGCCCCAATGCCTTCACCTTCCCGTAGCAAACCAAGTAAAAGATGCTCTGTCCCAATATAATGATGATTCAGACGACGCGCTTCATCAACGGCAAGTTCGATCACCTTTTGCGCCCGTTTCGTCATACCGACTTCACCATCAACTTGCCGCTCACCAAGCTTCACAAAAGGTTCTACTAAATTCTGTACCTGCGCTAAATCGATCACGCCTAAATCTTTTAAGACCTTTGCAGCAACACCTTCGCCTTCACGTACCAAAGCTAGGAGAAGATGCTCCGTTCCAACAAATCTGTGTTGGAAGTATCGTGCTTCCTCTTGAGCAAAACTCAGGACTTTCCGCGCCCGCTCAGTAAACTTGTCAAACTTATCTTTGAACATGACTTCCTCACGTGAGACACGCTGCCGCTTTACATAGTTCTCAATTTCGTTGCCAATGAAACGGTACTCTCCGCCAACGCGATAAGCCGGTAGTTCTCCCTTCAATACAAGCCGACGCACCGTGACAACATCCACACGCAAAAAGTTTGCTACATCCTCGGTTGTCAATAATGGATCCATGCTTTTGCCTTTCTTATACATATTTGTCAGCACTACAAAGGACTATACATAACTATATATTACTTTTGCGTAAAAATCAATACAAAGACACATATTTTTTGATAGAACCTGTAACTATGCAACATTTGCTTTCTGTGGTATCTTACCTTCATGCATATATGCTGTATCATCCAAACACTCGCGTTTTCCTATGCGTCCCCTTCACGGAGGTTATTCCATGAGTGATATCGCACCTTCTGCCAATGCTGGCATAAGAACCTCTCCACGGATTACAACTGGCTATGCTCGCTACGTTTTTTGGATCATGTTCCTCATCAGTTTCTTGAACTATTTAGACCGTAATGTCCTGACCGGAGCTGCGAATGTCATCGCCAAAGAACTTGGTTTCAACCTTGATGGCATTGGCTATATCGCATCTGCCTTTCTCATCATCTATACACTGGGCACAGTTCCACTTGGCATTTGGGCGGACCGTGCGAAACGCAGAGATGTTGTCGCTATCTCCGTTGCGTTTTGGAGTGTTGCCACAGCCGCAACCGCACTAGCAACGAATTTCGCAACACTCTTCCTGTCACGCATGGTGCTAGGTATCGGTGAGGCTGGTTATTTCCCGGCTGGTACTGCACTGATGAGCGATTATTTTTGTCGTGAGAAACGTTCACGCATCATGAGTTGGTGGAGTGTAGCGCAGCTTGTCGGCATTCTGGTTGGTTTTGTCCTTGGCGGTGCTCTTGCAGGTATCTATCCTGGTAGCTGGCGTCTGGCCTTCATCTTCACAGGTATCCCCGGTTTGCTACTTGCACTCCTTATATGGCGAGTACGTGAGCCACGCCGCAATCAAGCAGATGAAGAGGATATGGGGATTTACGAGGCTCCTATATCAGGAAAAGAAGAGCAAGATGCTGGACATTCTCCTTCAGTTCCAACAAATGTCTTTGCGCAATTTGGCGCATTGTTACGCATCAGAACGCTTGTCGTCCTGATTCTGATGCAGATATTCGCCTTCTTTGTGCTTACCGTCAACGTGGTCTTTTTGCCCACATATATGCAACAGAAGGATACATTTGGCCTCACCTCTGGACAGGCGGGACTTTTTTCGGGCGCAGTCGTGGTTCTGGCAGGTATGGCTGGCACTGTACTTGGTGGCTATATGGCGGATTGGTTGAACAAGAGCCATCCTGGTTCACGCATTCTCGTGTGCGGCATTGGCTTTTTGCTGGGTGCACCTGCCTTCGCACTTGCCGTGACTTTTCACAACCTGCTCGTGTTTACCATCTTTTTTGTTCTCTCAACGCTTTTGCTCACACTCTACACTGGTCCTAGCACTGCTGCGACGCAAGATGTTGTACCATCAGCCCTACGTGCATCAGCCATTGCGATCTCGTTGCTCATCGCTCACTTGCTAGGCGATGCGTTTTCGCCTACACTGGTAGGAGTGCTCGCCACTAGCTTCGACCCAACACATGGGCACCATTTCGCTACAGGTATGGCGGGCCAAGACCTGAGTACTGCCCTGCTGGTGACATGCACACCAGCACTCGTCATTGCAGGTCTTATTGGCCTCTTCGGAGCACGCTGGATGAAGGGTGATATTATTGCGGCTGACGAGGCCGATAGGGCTGCTAGAGGATAAAAGGCGTGGCATGATATGCAGGGAGACCGCAAGGGTCTTTCCTACACATTGCATAACCCTATATGTAGGGGAGACCCTTGCGGTCTCCCTGCCAAGATACAACGTTAAGGAATTTATCGAAATATGATTCATTTTTATGAACTTTCACAGTTGAATGCGACGCAGTATAAACGCTTGTTGCGTCGTGCGGAAGTCGAGATTGACGACCTTATCGACTATGTACGTCCCATAGTACGCAATGTACGGGATCGGGGTGACGCGGCCCTGATCGAGTATATGGAGAAGTTTGACCAGATACAACTCACACCCAAACGTTTGCGCGTAAGTCGTGAAGAGATCGAACAAGCCCATCACGAACTCGATCCAAGCGTTTATGCAGCGATAAAACACGCCATCTCCAATGTCCACAAGTTGCACGAGCAACAAATGCCATCACAACAAACCTTTACACAGGTTGCTCCAGGTGTTATGGTCGGCGAGAAGGTGACACCCATTACGAGCGTTGCACTCTGTGTTCCTGGACGCAAAGGTATTTTTCCATCGGTCATGTACATGCTAGCAACACCTGCACATATCGCGGGTGTACCACGTATCGTCGTTTGCACTCCGCCAGGGGCTGATGGAACTATCGATCCAGCATCACTTGTCGCCGCCGATTTATGCGGCGTGCATGAGATTTATCGCATCGGCGGCCCACATGCTATCGCGGCACTCGCCTATGGCACAGAGACGATACAGCGCGTACATAAAATCACAGGACCTGGTAATGCCTACGTATCTGCCGCCAAACGCCTGTTATATGGAACCGTTGATGTGGGACTTCCCGCAGGGCCAAGCGAGTCGATTCTGCTCGCTGATAAATATGCTAACCCCGAACTGATAGCACGTGACCTGCTGATTGAGGCTGAACATGGTCCCGACTCATCCAGTTTGCTGGTGACAAATAGCCGTACTCTCGTCGATGCCGTGCTACCACTGCTAACAGAAAAAATGATGGCTCTGCCTGAGCCACGTCAGACCTTTTGTCATACAGGATTTGAGTCCGAAAAAGGAACAGGAGGTATCGTCCTGACAGAGACCATGCAACAGGCGATCACATTCACAAACGAATACGCCCCTGAACATCTCGAGATACAGGTACATGAGCCATTTGCCCTGCTTGGCGAGTTAAAAAACGCAGGTGAGATTCTGATTGGACCGTATACGCCTTTTTGCATCGGCAATTATAGTGCTGGTACAAACGCTATTTTGCCAACAGGTGGCTTCGCGCATACCTACTCTTGCACCTCGGTCCACGATTTTCTGAAACGAACTGGTCTGGCCTATGTTACCGAGGAAGGCTATGAACCTCTGAGTGAGACGACGCGTCGCCTCGCGGAGTTTGAGGGCTTTCCCGCACACGCCAACGCAGTGACAGGGCGTCAAGTGTCGTCCACACAACCGTCAAAAGCATAACAATCAGTGTAAGAAGCGTCGCCTGTTGCAATAGCGTTACAGCGTTACGGGCGGCGACTACTTGCTCTAGTTTTGTGTTCGCTTGCAAAGGCAAGTTGGTACTATCGCTGACCTCCACAACAGCATTACTATCCTCTAACGCAACATAGACGAGATGGAGTACAGGGTCAGATGCCACACCATCGGGAGCTTTTCCAACAGGAAGCGTTCCTAGCACATGAAGTGTTTTACCATCGATAACCGTAATAGTAGTGCCGCCACTATGCACGCTCCCACTTTCGTCATCTCCTTCGTCTGCAACATATATCTGTCCTGTTCCTGTATTGAACGCAATACCTTCGGGATAAGGCGAGACAGGAATACGCGCTTGTACGATATTTTTCTTGCCGTCGATGACATCCACTTCTTGTCCACCAGCGCAGACAACATAGACACGTCCCGTAGCTTCATCAACGCGCAATGGCTGTAGTGGTGTCTGTGCGACTTGCAATGTAGTGAGTACATGCATGTTTGACTCATCAACAACTGAAAGCACGTGTGTTGCGAAATCTGCCACATACAGCCTGCCCAACCGACGATTAACATCAACCCCTTGTGGATGTGAACCTATATGCAACTGTGTTGTCGTAACTTGAATAGGTCCATTTTGCCATCCCATTTTCACAGTGAACATGTAGATGATGCCCTCATTGCTACAGGAAACATACACAACATGGCGTTGCGTATCGAGTGCGATACCATTATCAGCAAGAGCTGTACGCAATGTTGTCAATATTTTTCCCGTTGTACCATCCAGAATAAATAGGTCGGCTTCTTTGCGAGTGTATGAGTCAGCCGCTACGAATACTCTATGCGTTGTGCTATCAACTTGGACATCGGTAGCAACATCCCCCAGCGTGACTCGCCAACGCACAACACCTTGTAGAGGATCGAAGGCCACCACGACTCCAGGCCCTTCGTGAGCAATGTAGAGCAGGTGTGTCTGCGTATCAACCGCCATTGCCTCTGGACTGTTCCCTGAATGAAGTGAACTGACAATGGGAAAACCATCCGCGTGTGCAGTTGGAGGAAACATTAAGACTATAAGAAACATAAAAAGAGCAAGTACTAAGAGTCTATGTATCATTTTTACCCTGTGTTTTGTCGTAGCTATATATGTTCTTTTGCTATCTTAGGTGCGATGAATAGAGTCAAAAGGAAACTAAACAGGGAGACCGTAAGGGTCTCCCCTACATGTAGGGCAATACAAACATGTAGGGGAGACCTTTGCGGTCTCCCTGTTCCTTCAAAAGACGTAAGCCTTTAGAAAACTAGTTGCCGTGATGCCCTAAAAGCCCTTCGGCATCATGCATTATGCCAGCAGTGCCTTTGTTTACCTCGTTGTTGATGGCATTGTTCGCAACCTGATCGACCTCTGTTTTGAGCATCGAATCAACCATCTGCCCACCCGGAAGACGTGATGCAACACCGTCAACTTCTTGATTGATGAAGTTATCGGCAGTGGTGTCGATGGCGGCATCGGTTGCGAAGTTGCCAACGCCTTGTAGGAAATTGTTCTCGTGTGGTGTGGACATGTGAGCGCACTCCTTATAATACGTAATCTAAATAGTTGTCTTTGTATGCTGTTCCACTTGAACAACACATCTTGCTAGACGGTGCACGATGCAAAAAGTCACACTACTCCGGTGCAGTTTGCGAGAATGTTTTTGCCTCTGCGATCCAGGTATTAATCTCTTCAACGCTTGGGGTATGATTAGCTAGTTTCTGCTTTGCTTGCAAGTCTACAAGAGTCTTATGCAGGTTATCAGCCTTACGATGCTGCAATTCCTTACAGCTATTGACGCCAGCCTCCTCAAGCAAGTGAGACAACGCCTCACCGACGCCCTTTAAGCGCATCAGGTCGGCACGATTTGCCAACTCCTTGATAATATGCGAAGTTGTACCCGCTTTCTGTGCGAGATCAGCACGCTGCTTCTCAGTTTTTGCATGCTCGAGCAATTGGTCGGTGTTCCTGATACCCTCTGCCTCTAGTTTCGTGTGAAGTTCGGGGGTCATGCCTCTGACCTTGCTAATTGGATCACTCATGAACTTTCCCTTTCTTTCTCTTGATCTAACGATATAAGCAGAACGCCCACACCATACTATCACATTCACAGACATTTTCGATGTAATGTACGCCCTCTTAATAAAAAATCACCCTTTCGTGTTATTAGGAAACATTTACTGCTAAGGTTGAAGAGATATGTTATAATGCCTCCAATATGAGACTCCATAGCGGCGTGTAAAATGTTTGACTGCACTTCATACTCTACGTATGTCTTATCCGCTATGCACAATGCGAAGTTCAGTTAGTATAAAGCGGTGTAAACAGTTATATGGCAAGTAATTATTCGTATGACCCAAAGAATATATCACCCATGAGTAATGCTTCTACGCCTGTGAGTGGTCCTAATGGGACTGAGCCAGAATTTGTTTTACCTGTGCAAACACCATCCACACCTCATTCTCAGATGCAATCACCAGCTTCTGGACAATCGTTGACACCGCCAATAAATGCAGAGCGGGCAAATAGTCAGCAACGTCTATCTCCTGGCACAGAGCTATCAGACGGAAAGCGTTATCGCATCGAGCGTATGGTCGCCTCTGGTGGTATGGGAGCCGTCTACAAAGCTCTCGACAAGCGCTTTAATAAGCCATGTGCAGTGAAGGAGATGTTAGACGACTTTCAGAGTGAAAGCGAACGCGCTCAATCCGTAGAGTGGTTTTCACGAGAGGCATCGCTTTTGCTTGAACTCAATCATCAATGTATTCCACGTGTGCGTGATTTCTTCGTCGATGGTGGCAGACACTATCTGGTCATGGACTTCATCGAGGGACGTACAATGGGAGCAGTCTTGGAACAAGATGCTCATGTTGCAGGTATAAATGGTGTACGCGGAGTTACGGAGGCACGAGCACGCCATTGGGGACAACAAATTTGTAGCGTTCTAAATTATTTGCATCGCCTCTCGCCACCCATTATCTTCCGTGATCTCAAACCAACAAATATTATGGTGACAGATAACGATGATATCAAGTTGATTGACTTTGGCATTGCGCGTACATTTCAATCACAACGTCAAGCAACCATTATCATGACTGTGGGCTATGCACCGCAAGAGCAGCTAGTTGGAAATCCAGAACCAAGAAGCGATCTCTACGCATTAGGAGCTACTCTTTATAGAGTACTTACACGCCATGATGCATCAAATAACAAGCCAACCATCTTCTCATTTCCGCCGTTGCGTTCACTCCGTCCAGATATATCTCCAGCCTTTGAGCAGATTATTATGCGAGCGTTGGCAATGTTCCCAGACCAGCGTTGGCCTAGCGCAGGTGAAATGGAGCGAGCTATTATCAATCTTCCGCCGCTTCCCCTCGGTCCAGCGACTTTACTAGCATCACCTGGTGCAACGGAACTACGACCGCTAGCAAACCCTAATACACCAAATAATGTCAGACCTTCGGGACCAAATAATGCTCTACCTTCACAACTAGGAGTCAATGGTCCTGCTGGACAACAAATTATAGCTGCAACAAATGCGGTTATAGCTGGTCGCGTGGATGAGGCATATACCTTAGTACAACGTGCCTATGGGCTTGAGCCAAATAACGCACTCGTTCACAAGCTGTTTGGACAGGTCTTTGCACGTCGGCAACAGACCGACCCTGCGGTACAGGCATACATCAGGTCGCTACAGTTGAATGTTGAAGATGCGGAAACACACAAGTTACTGGGTGACGTCTGGCTCTTTCTGCGCCAACAACCACTACAAGCCATTCCAGAATACATACAAGCGGTGCGCTACAATCCCAAAGACTATGAGGCACATCAACGTCTAGCACAAAGTTATGAGCGCGCACAACAATTTGATCTCGCCCTGCGCGCCTATCAGGAAGCGACACGACTCGCTCCAAAGCAACCAACTATTCTAGGACCACTGCAATTTGCGCTTGGTCAACTTGCGATGCGTCAGAAGCAATTCCAAACTGCGGAGCACGCATTCGTCCAGGTCCTTATGATTAATGCAGCCGATTATCAAGCGCGTTTCCTGTTAAGCCAAGCATATGAAAAGCAAAATAAACTAGAGGATGCGTTCCGTGAATGTTCATACGTTGTAGGTCCTTTGGGCCAGAGTAATCCTGCCGTGCCACAACTGTATCAACGTCTTCGTGTGCAACTCGGACGTTAATATTCTACTATACCCATATAAGGGAGAACTTATTCATGAGTACGTATCATTCCACTTTCACTAGGCGAAAGGGTACCGGGCTGACTGTCTGGGCGTCGTACTGCGTACTCTCTGGGCTTCTTGCACTTCTTCTCCTTCAGAGTACGCTCATCCTGTCTCCCAGCGCATCTGCTGCAAGAAAAGATGTCGCACAACAACCGGAATATCTTGCTCGTGCAGGAGCTTCCGTTGTGCGAGTCGTTGCAATCTACAGTCCTCAAACATTAGCACCTACAGTATCCTCGAAAACGAAAAGTACCGCAACACATATTCTAACTTCTGCCTCCGTTGCCTGTACAGGGCTAGGAGTTATTGTCGCGAACTGGACTGATACAACGGGTGGAGCAGACGAACAAAACGCGTACATTATGACCGATGGCTCTCTCGTTGATCCCAAAGAGTTCGCGTGTGGAGCAGGTTCCATTCCGAGTACATCAGCCGCGAAACTTTTAAGCCTTTCGTCAGTAAGAGTTTATTTCAGCACCGCCTACAGTGCCGTTCAACAAACAGGAATTATCATTAATACAAATATAGTTCATTGTAGTGTAGATAAATGTAGCGATGGCGTTTCACTGTTCTCATTTCATAGCAATACACTGCTTCCACTCGTCAAACTTCCCGATGCTGGCACGACAGCACAACCTGATGCAGCCGCTATACAACTAAGCCTCTCTTCATCTGATATAGCAACACCATCCCTAACGACAGAGCCGCAACAGCATCTCACTCCTACAGCTTCTCGCATTCAAGAGCCAACGGTTGGCAATTCGAGTAATTTCGAGGGCCTTGAAGGTGGAACACCTATTGTCGATGCACATGGCTTTCTCAACGGAATATATACAAAAAATGGGACAAAAACAAAATTTTTTACATCTGAAGGTATTCGTACACTCCTTAGCGAGCAAAAATTAACAAACGACGCACAACATCCAAATGCAGTGAACGATTCCTGGCAGAATGGTATAACTGCATATGCGAAGGGACTCAACCAGTATGGGCAAGCGAATAATGACTTCAAACAGGCTTATACTGCTAGCAATTCGCAGTTTCAAGGCGCACAGACATTTATGGCCCTGACAAATCCAGTTGCTCAAGGAAGTACATCGTCGGGAATACATGGCAAATCGAACAATGGCGTTACCTTTCCGTATATTGGTTTCGTTCCTTACCTCTTACTTGCTATCATTGCAATCGGCGTAGTCGTTCTGCTTCTGCTCCTCTTTTTACTTAGTTCACTCTTTAAGCGTGCGCAGCGCCACAGAGATTTCTTAGAGGCTGACAAGCAGGCAACAATTCAAGCGCAACGAATACAGGAGATGGAGGTACAGCAAACACCAGTTAGGGCCATACCTCCTAGAGCACATCAACCTGCTCCCTATCCTGTGCAACAAGCTACAAATGGTGTATTGAATACACCACCACTCGCTTCGCTTTTACCTGCGGCCCCCGTACAATCTAGCGCACTTGCAGATTATCCTACCCTCGATATGGATGAAGCACAGCGCAACGGGACGCTGGATATGGACAAAACCCAGCCGTTTTCACCAGGAATACAACACGCGGCACGGGGTGGCGAAGAACATGTTGGCTTCGAGGTCATCACGAACACAAACCCTGGCATTAAGCGTCAGTATAAACCAAATGAAGATAGCTTGTTTGCTGTTCGTGGCATACATAACGAGAATGGACAGACACAACAAATTGGTCTGTTCGTTGTTGCCGATGGTATGGGCGGTCATGCAAATGGGCAAGACGCTAGCCGTCTCGCTATTCAAACTATCATCGACTATCTTCTGCCACGGCTTGTACACGGAAAAGATACACGAGAAATAGCCGAAAAGCTCCTGGTCGATAGCGTACAACTGGCAAATCAAGCGGTACATCAGCATAATATAGAAAACAATGCTGACATGGGTACGACGGTAACAGCAACACTTGTTGTTGATGAAACCGCGCACGTCGCCAATGTCGGAGACAGTCGCACATACCTCTATCGTACATCTGATGGTCTCACCAAAGTTACACGCGATCACTCAGTTGTTGCCAGTCTTGTAGATGCAGGTATTATCAAGCCTGATGACATCTATACACACCCCAAGCGTAACCAAATTTATCGTAGTCTAGGTGAAAAACCGTTTGTCGAAGTTGATCCCTTCACTGTGCAACTACAGCCAGGGGACAAATTGTTACTTTGCTCTGACGGCCTATGGGATATGGTGCGTGACCCGGAGATTCAGCATGTGCTGGAAACTCCAACACCCAATCCACAGCAAATTGGGAGTAACCTCATCAATGCAGCACTCAATGGTGGTGGAGAAGATAATATCAGCGTGATTGTCGTCAACGTTGTTAATCGTGTCTCAAAGCAACCAGACTCTGGGCTAGAGACTATCTACGTGCAAGACAACATCAAAATGCCTCCCCTTTGATAATTGGGTATGTAAAACAACAGTCGATGACATTCGCCATCGACTGTTGTTTTACATACCCAATTATCAACAAAAATTGTCGTACTTTCCTCGCTGTGCTATAATCAATGCAGCATCTTCTAGCCCTCGCTCATGAGGTTTTGGAGACAATTGTTGGGAGGACTTTTTATGACTGTAAATATTGGATATCTCTATGCTGGTATTTTGTTAGCAGGTGGGTTTGTCTTCGTGATAGCCGCAACGGTCTTTGCGAACATAATATCGCCACACAATAGAACAAAGGAAAAACTCCAGACGTATGAGTCCGGTGAAACACCTATTGGCACAGCATGGATACAATATCCGCTCGGCTTCTACATTTTCGCGCTCCTCTTTGTTGCTTTTGATGTTGATATCGTGTTTATTATTGCGTGGGCAATCATTTTCAAACAATTAAGTTTCTTTGGTTTCTTTGAAATTCTCTTTTTCATCATTGTACTTGCCCTCGGTTTAGTATATGCATGGCGCAAAGGAGTAACACGATGGATTTAGTTCCACGTTCAGGAAACATTCCTACAGCAACAACGGGATACCGGAATTCAAATGCTGCGCTTGCACGTGACCTTGCACCTATCGCACAAATTACGGGTAAAGCTATCGCACCTAAGACATTGAAGGGTGACTATCTTGCATTGGATATTGACCGTGAGAGTCTCGTTGCGGTCTCTCGTTTCTTGCGCGACCAGCTTGGTTTTGACTTACTCGTGTGTATTTCCGGTGTTGACATGCTCGATCACCTGGAGACGGTCTATCACCTGCGCTCGATTGGACGTAACCAGTTGTTGCAACTAAAGGTTCGCATTGACCATGAAAAACCAGAAGTCGATAGCATTGTTTCGGTCTGGCCTACAGCGAACTGGCTAGAGCGTGAGACCTACGACATGTATGGCATTCGTTTTACGGGACATCCTGACCTGCGTAGAATGCTTCTGGACGATGACTTTGAAGGTTATCCTCTGCTCAAAAACTTCCATCAGGTACCATTGACGGTCAAGCCACGCGCTACAACACAGGTAGACCCGAATATGGCAGTTGCCGGAAAGTTTCAGCAGCAACGCGTCGAGCATGTGGTGCAGAAAAAACTCGGACAGGGGCAGGAAGAGCGGCTTCATCCTGGCACGCCAACCTTTGGACATACAGAAGAATCTCAACAAAGGCCAGCGAACCAGAATGAGTCAAATCCCGCAGGGCAATCTACTACTGGAACCCCTGCCGATGCAGGCAAAGATACAAAAGATAAAAGCGGAATACGTACAGCGAACGAGCAAATCTAATGTCGAAGACAAAAGCACGCAAACGCACGACAACACAAAGAAGTGCTGCACAGGGTACGAGACAGTTACAGCAGAGCAACACATCCTCAACGTCTCGTAAAAACGCTACACGTGGTTCCGTCGTTGCGTCTCGTATGGACGCCGCACAGGGAATGCTGATGCCTGCATTTGTCGCATTAGGATGCTGGGGATTAGCGATATCGTTTCTATTCTTTTTTCCCGATCCAAATCACATTTTGTATGGTGGTCTGGCAGCAGCAATGGGCCTTATCTGGTCGATTATCGTTGGCTTACGCATCTCTCGCGTTATGCGCATGAGCCGCGAAGGACGAATATACAAATAATACTTCGTATACGTGTTAGATACAACAGCATTAACAACTGCGTAGAGTACGAAAACTGAGATACATAACAGAGGAATTACATGGCTACAGAATCTGATACAGGCTTACGAGCCGGAAATACTTTTGATGAGCCTGAAGGTATAAAGTCACAAGAGATGTTGCTGAATATGGGACCGCAGCATCCTAGCACACATGGTGTGTTGCGTCTCGTGCTATCGCTCGAAGGTGAAACCGTCACTGACTGCACACCTGTCATCGGCTATCTTCATCGTGGTATCGAGAAAATCCTAGAGAATCGCCCAATTATGGGCGGTATTCGTTATATGGACAATGCCGATTATCTCTCGCCTATGCTTAACGAGATCGCCTATGCGGGTGCTGTCGAACAAGAGATGGGGATAGAGGCTCCGCGACGTGCACAGTATATTCGTCTGCTCGTCGGTGAAATGCAACGTATCGCTAGCCATCTTGTCGCGGTTGGCACCTATCTGCTCGACCTTGGTGCATTTACGCCAGTTATCTATGCATTCCGTGACCGCGAAGGCATCATGGGACTCTTTGAGGCACTCGCTGGTAGCCGCTTCAATGTCAACTATCAGCGTATCGGCGGTGTGCTACATGACTTCCCCAAAGACTGGTTGAAAGAATGTTCGGCTTTTATTGATCAATTAGAGAAAAACATGGTCGAGTTCAAACAACTTGTGACAGGCAATGAGATTTTTATGTCACGTACTCAAGGTGTTGGCTATATTGATCAGCAACAAGCTATTGCCTATGGGTTAACTGGACCAATGTTGCGCGGTAGTGGGGTTAATTGGGATACTCGTGTGAACCGTCCCTACATGGCATATCGCGAGGTGCCTGTTAACGTGCAGGTACGTCAAGAGGGTGATTGCTTCGCACGCTATCAGGTAAAAATGCAAGAGATTGACGAAAGTATTCGTCTTTGTCGCGTTGCTATTGACAAAATGCCGGGTGGACCTATTGGTGTGCGTACTCCTATCGCATTACGTCCTCAGCGTGGCGAGACCTACTTTGCCATTGAGAGCAGTAAAGGCGAGTTAGGTGTGTACTTTATCAGCGATGGTAGTGAGTATCCCTGGCGAGCGAAACTCCGTGGTCCGTCGTTCGTCAACTTACAGATATTACCAGAGTTGTTGCGTGGTCACAAAATGGGCGACGTTGTAGCAATCATTGGAAGTTTAGACCTTGTTTTAGGTGAGGTTGATCGATAAATCATAGCTTAGCTTTTGAACAGGTATATATGCTATGCCTGTTCTCATTTCTCTCTTTTGGAGTTATCCATGCATACAATCTTGATTGCAGATGACGTAGGTACACAACTGCTACATGGCATCTTTTCATGGGCATTCTTAGAATTTATTGTGGCCTTAGCGTCTATCTTCGGTTTTGTCTTGACCAGTGCCGCTATTCTCGTTTTTGCCGAGCGTAAAATTATGGCCTGGATGCAAGACCGCTTGGGTCCAATACATACTGGACCTCATGGACTTTTACAATCAGTTGCTGACGTTGGGAAATTACTACTCAAGGAAGATATTCACTCTACAACAAGTGATAAAGCAGTCTTCTTATTGGCACCCTCCGTCTTCATTGCTCCGGTGGTTGCCGCTTTTGCCGTACTACCGCTTTCTCCTTATGTTGGTATACCAGGAACAGCCCTTGCGACAGGCTTGATCTATTTAGTCGCCATGAGTTCTATCGACGTGATTGCGGTCATTATGGCTGGTTGGGGTTCCAATAGCAAATATTCACTTATCGGCGGTCTTCGTGCTGCTGCTCAAATGATTTCATATGAACTACCACTTATTCTAGCCCTTGTTGGCGTTGTCATGTTTACAAGTATTCTCTCAAAAAATGATGGCATTGGCACAATCTCTATCCGAGAAATCATGAACTTTCAGAATGTCTGGCATAAAACGGGTATTCCAGTCCTAGATTTCATCTTTGATGGCTTTACGCCGTGGTCATGGTTCTTCCTATTCCAGCCATTGATGCTTGTCATCTATTATGTGTGTGGGTTAGCCGAGACGAATCGCCCTCCATTCGACCTTCCAGAAGCAGAGTCGGAGTTGGTTGCAGGCTACCTGACAGAATACAGCGGTATGCGCTGGGCCATGTTCTTCCTGGGCGAGTATGGTAATATGACGATTGTTTCATCCATTACCACATATCTCTTCCTTGGTGGATATGGTGGTCCTGGTGTCAACTACCTGACTGGCCTCAACAATGGTTGGTGGGGACTGCTAGGAAACATCCTCGCGCTTGGATACTTCATCCTCAAAGTATACGGAATATGCTTCATCTTCATCTGGGTTCGTAGCACACTACCGCGTCTCCGTCCCGATCAGTTGATGCAATTCGCATGGTTACTTCTTATTCCATTTACGCTAGGAAACATTGTAGTCACCGCACTACTCTACCTTATTATCAACGGTCTTGGCTTACCCACCTGGGTCTTCCTGACGGTTGTAGCTGCAGTCAACTGGGCCGCGCTATTCTTCTTTATCCGGTTAGTGGGACGCGTGACGGTCGCCTCAACGCGACGCGCACAATCGCCCTCTATTCGTGCACGACAACGCGCTGCCTCAGTTCCATCAGCAGCGTTGCCATTACGTGATGCTGTACCAGCACGTATCGCTCTGCCACAAGGTGGCAATGCGGCAACGCTCACGACAGATAGAGAGTAGTTCGCCGAAACAAAACGGCAAGGCAGTTGGGATGCCCACGTGCGTGGCGGTTTGTTTGGGGGGCCAAATAAAACAAGGGTTTT
>CAXUHF010000051.1:33312-34993 GCA_964250765.1 uncultured Ktedonobacteraceae bacterium
ACTCTTTTTGTCCCCAAAAAAAACCCCCCATTATGTTGCCCACCAAAATTTCGTGGTTTTTTTTTTCCGGCGACCAAATAACACTAGGTTTTTTACCCTATTTTTACCGCTTACTCTTGACTTTGACCATTAGGTAGTGCTAATATCCGAGTAGGCAAGTATGATATTCACAT
Organism: uncultured Ktedonobacteraceae bacterium; assembly: GCA_964250765.1. GTDB lineage: Bacteria > Chloroflexota > Ktedonobacteria > Ktedonobacterales > Ktedonobacteraceae > JBBQVS01. The sequence continues at coordinate 33,486 of CAXUHF010000051.1, forward strand.
AACCATTAAGATAAAAAGAAGAGCGCGGGGACTTCAGTATTTTCCCATCCAACACGCTTTCAACACTAGATGAGAGAGGTTTTTGTATGGCTCAGGCATCTTCACTCCGTGCTGCAAAGCTCGTCTTCCGCATATTCCTGGCAGTGGCTGCGCTAATTGTAGTTTCTGTTTTTGTGTGGCAAGGAGTCACTGCATCCGGTGCCCCAGACCCTACGCTTCCACATACAGACACTAGAGCGGCCATTGTGAATACAGGAATACTGGTCTTTCGTGAAGGCTTGGAGTGTATATTAGTCATTTCTGCAGTTGTTGCAAGCATGATGGGGTCAAATCAAAAGTACCGTCGTCCTATCGCAATTGGTGTCGCAGTTGGCTTCGTTGCAACCGTGCTCACATGGTTTGTTGCTGTTGGAGTTGTCAACGATTTGTCGCAAAACATCTCAGCCCTGCAAGTACAAGCTGCCACAGGTTTACTCGCCGTGATCGTACTACTTACTGTTATGAACTGGTTCTTCCACAAAATCTATTGGACAGGCTGGATTTCGCTGCATAACCGTAAGAAGAAAGAATTGCTGAAAAGCGGTTCCAATTCTGCTGCTTCTGCCGCGAAGGTACTATGGGGACTCGCTTTACTCGGCTTTACCTCGTTCTATCGTGAGGGTGTTGAGGTTGTGCTCTTCCTACAAAGCTTCCGTTTACGCATGGGTTCAACGGTTGTACTGGAAGGTGTTGTCGTAGGACTTATTCTCACGGGTCTCGTCGCTATCTTGAACTTCGTAGCACATCGTCGTTTGCCCTACAAAAAGATGCTGGTTGTAACAGGAGTCATGCTTGGTGCCGTATTGCTCATCATGGTTGGTGAGCAAGGTCAAGAGATGCAGCTTGCACATTGGATTCCGACGACGCCCATTCCACAACTACAGTGGATTCCTTCATGGATGGGCTTATGGTTCTCTGTGTTCCCAACCGTTGAGACGTTAGGGTTACAGGTGCTTGCCGCGATTGCCGTGCTAGGTTCCTACTTCCTGGCAACGCATCAACAGGTATGGGCACCTAAACGGCGTGGTGAAACCCCTGCCGAGGTTGCCGAGGAAGCACCAAGAGAGACGGTAGGCGTCTAGCAAATTGAAATAGGTCTGAGTGGATTTCGACAAAAATGTAGGGCGCAATCAATTGCGCCTTACATTTTTGTCGAAATCCGTTCAAAACTACAAAGGATTGTTTTTCTCCCACAAATACGGTATGCTTTTGAAGGTATTTACCAAGATATAAAATTAGATACCGATATGCCGAGTCGCCTTCTTTCTGTTCACAATGGCGAGAGGACCAAGCTCATCACTAGAGCGGGTGTGGATGAATCAAAATCTTGACACAAGTGTACGAGCAACGCTGTTCTCTCTGCGAGGACAGGTGAACGCCCTCGCTCAAATTGTTGGTGGTCCCATACTAGGGTTGATTGCTACAGGAGTAAGTTCACGGTTCTCAATGATAGTAGCAGGAACCGTCCT
>CAXUHF010000052.1:0-17006 GCA_964250765.1 uncultured Ktedonobacteraceae bacterium
CTCATGGGTTCCTCCTTTCAAAGCTCTGCAATCCTTAACTTGACGCCTATGGGGTGTGATAAAATCAGACCCGTACAGGGGTTTTGCTATGGAAACGTTGACAGATTGTTACAAATTTATAATTGCTCTCTATAATCATGCGCATATTCGCGCACAGTTCTTGGTGCGCGTCCCAGTAATGTTGCCAGTTCAGGTGTTATTTGTTTGGCTAACCCTAGTATGGTCGTCAGATAGATAACGGACATGACCGTGACATAGGCAGAGGGGACGCCTTTTGCAAGCATGTGTTTTCTGAATTGCCACAGTGTTGGATGGGCGTAGGTGATTGTGCGACCTATCTCTTCTGAGAAGATGTTTGCGACATCATAATAGGTGAGAGCTTCGCTACCAGTCAGGGTATAAGCATGGTTTCGATGTCCATATTCGGTAAGACATTTCGCGCCGACTTCGCCAATGTCTCGTACATCAATAAAGCTGGTTTTGCCTTTTCCGGCGGGGACATAGAGCGTATTGTCCTTACGCAATTCGTCGCCATGTTGGTTGACAATGTTCTGGGTAAAGAAACTGGGACGCAGAAAAGTATAGGGAATGTCAGCCTCTCGAATATATTGTTCAATTTTGGCATGCGGCACAAATTTGATGTTCTCAACACCAAGCACAGAGAGAAACACAACATGCTTGACGCCCTGCTGTTTGGCAGTTTGCACAAGAGGAAGAAAGTATTTTTTCGCGTCAGATATTTGAGGTGGACGAATTAAGAAGAGCTTTTCAACACCCTCGAACGCAGGCAAAAAAGTATGTGCTTGCTCAAAATCAAAGTATATCTTTTCTGCACTAGCCTCTTCTTGACGATGAGTCGTAACGAGAAAAGGAATATTCTTTTGCGTAAGACATTTTGCGACCTCGCTTCCGACATTGCCGCTTGCACCTGTGATGAGGATAGAAGACATTGTATAAGCCTCTTTCTGAGAAATAGATTTTCGTAGGGACCACGTTTACGGCGTCCATGTGCGATTTATCGCATATGATTCTGATTATAAAGCGAAGAGGCAAGAACATAACCGATAAATCGGTCTCGGACGCCGTAAACGTGGCCCTACAAAGTCTAACGATAACTAGGGCAATTCTAGCACGGGCGTTCCGACGCCTTCAAACTCCGAGGCAAGACAATCCATTATCACTTCGTCATACACGCGGTCTCGCCACCGAAATGCCTGCCGCCTCCGACCAATTTCACGGAAGCCAGCTTTGAGATAGGCTTTATGCGACGCCTCATTATACGCATAGGTGGTCAGATCAATATTATGCATGTTTAATACGGTGAAGCCGTAGTCCAGCATAAGCTTTGTTGCCTCGGTTCCATAGCCCTTGTGCCAACAATCTTTCTCACCAATGAGTATGCCAAAGGTTGCCGTACGATTACGATGGTCAAGACGCCGTAGGCTAGTGAGGCCAATGAAACGCATAGTCACACGCTCATACATGGAGAACTCAACCCAACGTGGTTGCTGCTCCTCTTTTGAGTTTTGACGGTCATAATCAGCATAAAGGGATTCCAATGTTACAGGGCGTAAAGGATCACCGGAGAGTACCGTGACTCGAAAATCGTTGAACCAGCGATAGATAGTCGGTATTTGGCTACGCATAGAGGGTCCCAGAGCTACTCTTTCGCCTAAAATATTGACAAGCGGTGTCTCGTTTTCTGACAACTGTGTAGGTGCAGTAGGTGTAGAGGTCATCTCACACATCCTTCCTTTGCTTAACGAGATGAGTAGGGAGGCTCTTGCAGTCTCCCTACATTTTTGCTCTATACAGTTAATGGTTCATCAATTTCAGTTGGTGCAGCTTCGTCGGTGCAGTCTTCGGCGTTAGGGCGTAGCTCTTTTTCGTAGACTTCAAACTGCCGTGCGACGTAGAGACCTGTACGCTCAACTGTGTTGGATACATCAAACAGGTCCTGAACATCGACATTAAGATCGGCGGTAAGAGTCTCGTGCGTGTCTCCATCGGTGATGGACAGACGCCAGAAGCGTTTTACTGACATGTAGCCCTCTCTTTCAAGAAGTTGACGCGCTCCACGATTACATACACAAACGGTGACACTCAAGGTAACGCGCTTGCTTGGATGCGCATTACACGCAAGTTGACGTGCTCGCTCTTCGATTAAGAGCGTGAACAGAGTTCCAATGCCACGTCCACGGAATTTGGGATGGATACGCACAAGACATACAAGTTGCTCATGTGTCTTGTCCAGGCGGATATCCGCATACCCAACAAGCTGACCTTTACGTGTGACAATGACCCATGCATCGGTCTTGAGATCGAAATGAGGTGTTGTTTGCCATGCCTTTGCTACGTCCTCCTTTGCTGTGTCGATACCGCCAAAGTTTGCGATATCGCATGCACTCATTAGTTCAGTTACGGCCTTTGCGTCTTGTAAAGTTGGGATACGTGCCGAAAGATTATGTAGACGTACTATCATGGCCGTGCGTTTCTCCATAAATAGGGATGTTGCTGCAAAACGCATTGTCCCTATTTCGCTGTGGAGGAAGAGGAAGGCAAGCACACAGACTTTTTATGGTTCGATGGACTGTATGCTTATTTCCCTCCCTGCCCGTATTTCTTTCTCATAAGTATCTGATCGGCGGTCGATGTGCATACCTACTCGTTGGTAGAGTCGTGTGGCTCCTGTTAAGCTGGCTGCATCAACGCCGAGCGAGACTTCATGAATACCACGTTTATAGAACTCTCCAAAGGATTGATAGAGAAGTGCTTCTCCTATACCTTTACGTCTCCATTGACGACGAACGCCGAGTGAGTGAACCCAACCTCCTAGCTCTTTCTCGTCCCCACAAAGTGAGACAGCAGCGATTTCGTCGCCATCCATCGCTAGAAACCAGAGCGAAGGATCATAGTGTTCACTCTTACGAGTCCAATGCTCCCACTCCTCAAAACTCATAGGAACATGACCCCAGTGATCTTGAAATGCATCTTCATCAGCCTCAAAAACGGCCTTAAAGAGGCTAGGATCATCCGCAAGCGTTTGTACAGTGATGCCCTCAGCCCATTGTGGAACTGTTGGTACCTCATGTAACTCAATCTTCATACGCCAGAACGAGCGAATCTGCTTGTAACCATGCTTCTCAAGGAGGTAACGGGTTGCATCATCTCTTTCATCAAGCCGAGTTAACATCGAAACACGAACGTCTGTAGGTGCTTCGGCGATGTGTTGGTACGCACGCTCTTCATTCAATTGCAAGAGATATGTGCCTATGCCACGACCTCGATAGTCTGGGTGAACATCTCCGCCAACAAAGATACGAGCATGATGGCTATGATCAACACTTGCAAAGGCAATAACTTTACCTTCTGGTGAAAGCACAAGCCATGCATCGGTCACAAGTGTAAAATCTGGTGATTGTAACCAGAGGCGCATGTCTTCCAGCGTTGTTTCTGGACGGCCTGCAAACTCGGTTTCGCATGTTTGCGTCAAGTGCAGAATGCCTTCTATGTCGTCCATTGTTGGACGACGTAGCACAAAGCCGCGTGGTAATGATGCTGTAAGCATGTATTTTCTCTCTTTCTATTCTTTTTATCTAGTCGAAATACGAACACCCAGACTGATGTATTACGTCCTCTTGGCCTGGTCAATCGCCGACAAGGACGCGATAAATCGGTTCCTACTACCCGTTTCGTTTCAGCTTGCCTGTACGTTTGGCATAGCGTTCCGCAATACCAAAGATGTAGACACCCAATGGAACACTTACAACACCAGTAATTAAGAGAGGCCAAATGATACTCCACACCTCTGGCGACCAGAGGGGTTGCCCTTGCATCAAGCCTGCTCGTAGGCCCTCCAATACATATGTCGCAGGTGAGATACGCGCGATTGGTTGCATCCAAACTGGCAACACCGATATTGGATAGTAGACGCCCGACACCAACAGAATAACAGCCTGCGCGATGTAAGACATTTGCATACCCTTCTCTGTGTAAAGCAAAGGTAGTGCTGATGTTGCTATACCAAAGCCAATGAATGAGACGCTTCCAAGTAACAATATTAGAAAGGCAGTTAAGTAGTTCGCGTGACTCAAGTCAATGTTAAAGAAAAACGCCATCACCCCTAACTGCAAAATGGTAAAGAGCAGACCATGTGCAACCGCGTAGAGACAACTTCCTATCATATGCGTAAAGCGCGAAATTGGTGCCATGAAAGTGTACTCAATGGTCCCTTCCCAACGCTCCATGTTGATGATATCGGTTACTCCCTCGAATGTTACGCTCAGGTAGGTCCACACTGCGGTTCCAATAACCAGGTAGAGAATGAAGTTCGGAACATGCGAACCAACGCCAATGTAGGTGACAGACATAGCATTTACTACACTGTAGACCAACCAGACGGCTTCCCAGGCCCAATAGCGTCTGGTGAGATTCCAGTTACGCTCGAAAAATGCATACGTTGCACGTCCCTGGTGCATTAAGCTAGACATCTATGTGCTTCCCTTCCTGTCTTACTCTTCCTCTTCGCGGGCAGCCTCGATAGCCTCGAATGCCTTTTCCCAACTACCGTAGAGCTGAATATCTTCTGATGTGATGCGATGTGAGGCGGTGTAGTGCATGAATACCTCATTCATTGACACAAGTTCGCTGCGTCCCATCAAGCTAGTAACCGTTTGTTTCAGTTCATGAGTTGTGCCAAGCGCAACAATTTTGCCTTGTACAATGATCGCAACACGATCACAGAGTGCTTCAGCTTCATCCATATCATGTGTTGTGATCAAGATAGTTGCGTTATGTTGCTCCCGTAATTCCTCGACAAAACGTTGTACATCGATTTTCGAGCGCGGATCGAGACCTGTTGTTGGCTCGTCGAGTAGCAAAACAATTGGCGATGTTAGAAAGGCACGTGCAATGGCGACCTTCTGCTGCATACCGCGCGACATGTCCTCAAGTGGTTTATCAATACGGTCAGGTTTAATGCCAAGTCGTACCAGAATAGTATGAATCTTGCTCCGTGCCTCAGCAGCAGGCATATTGTAGAGGCGAGCAGCATAAATTAGATTTTCCATTGGCGACAATTTTTTGAAGAAGGACGCTTCAACGCTGACACGGTTAATCAGGCGTTGTACCATGCGTTCGTCCTTCACAACATCGTAGCCAAAGATGCGTACTGTACCAGTATCGGGCAAGAGTAGAGTTGAAAGGATACGAATGAGCGTTGATTTTCCAGAGCCGTTCGCACCAAGTATTCCTACAATCTCACGATGCTTGACGGTCAGCATTATATTGTCAACTGCTCGCACCTCGCCCTTCTTGTCCTTCTCTTCGTCTTTTCTGCTAGGCCAACGCAGTAGAGGACGTTCTTTTTTGAAAATCTTTGATACACCCTCAATAACAACAGCGTCTTGTGCTGTATCAAGAGCAACATTTTCGAGTAAATGTGAATGTATAGTAAGGTCATGACCTTCGTGAATAGCCAAATGATTTCCCCTTCCGAGTAATAATAGATAGCTTTATACATCTCGTAGCGTAATGCATCTCTTCTGTTGGTACACCGGACATGCGCACAGGCTTACACCTGTACGTTCGTACAATTAGACCTAATGCTCTAGTGTATCTACTCACTAGCCTTCTCTTTATAAGTCAAGTAGGTAGCGTTTTAGGCGATAAAGAAAAGTGCGACAAAAAAACCGTGGGACTGGATTGTTTTTTTCGCCAGTGCCCACGGTTCAGAGAGTCTTTTTCTCTATGCCTATTCGTTAAAAATAGGTGGACCTCCTCTGGAGACGGGCACACTGATCCCTTGAGCCACTATGGTGAGAGGCGCAAACGTGTGAATGCAAGAGCCATCATTACCATACGCGATGGAAGGAAGCAGGTCAGAGGACATAGCACGGCTGTAAACAGTCTTCAAGCTAAAGCCAAGGCCGCGTAAACGCGACATACATAAAGTGTTCGCTGTCATGCTATGTACTCTCCTTTCGTAAGATTTCTTTTGCCTAGGCGTTATTAGAGGTCAATTTTGACATAATTTGGTAAACTGTCTGTGCAGTCACCTTCTTTTCTAAGTATACGAATAGATTGGCGATATGTCAAGGGAAATTCAACGGAAGTTTACAATTTCCTCTTTAGTGCGCTGAAACTTCTAGCAAGTCGTTGATTTTTCCTTGCTGAATAGTTTGAACGGTAGCGATATGGCGTTGTATTGCTTGATCTATGGTCGTGTTTGTAAATTGCACGACGGTGAGACGTACTAATGTAAGATATTCGTTCTGCTGTGGGTAGACGGCGGTTACAATATCATGGCCCAAAAGAGTATCGTCATATGTTGCTACAACATAGCGTTTTCCATTCGGGGCGATAGCTGTGTGCCGTGCGATATCTAATGTCTGCAATAGCACAGGAAGAGCATTTGGTATTTCGATTGCTCTTCTTTCTGGAATAGGGGTTAAAGCAAGTGTTGGGATATCATCACCCACGATGTCATTCTGAGACATGAAATTCTCCTAAATTACTAAGACGTATACAGTTTTTCTTTAGTCTACACGCCTTAGTGTACGCAAGTTCAGCCATTTGGTCAAGCATCACTAGAAAAATGGCTATACATCTTCCTCAAACGCTTTTCGCGCTCGTCGTCGTCGCCATAACTTCACAACAAATGTTCCTACACGTTGGGGTATCCAGCGCAAGAAGGAGGGGTGACGTAGCACATAAAGAAAGAGACGTGGTTGGATGCGCCGCCAGAGTGACGGAAGTTCGTCAATTTCGCCTGACCGCAAAGGATGTTCAGAACTTTGCGGATCAGCCCATTTGTCGCGTACGTAAATGTCACCTAGACGCTCTAGTACAAGCGTATCCTCTGGCGTAGAAAGAGAGGCAACACCTTGAATATACTCATAGGGCGTCTGCGATTGTTGTAGTTTTATGCCGGCCCAGTTTGCTAATAGACATAAACGTCCATACAATTGCGTCGAGAGGCTGTATTTACGGAAGAGACGCCGCCACCAGAGTAGAAAGAGTAGTATGCCGAAAAGTAGTAGCAGGACAATACTACCAAAAGCAGTACCAACTTGCTGACGCAATTGTCCCTGTGTTGTTGCTGTACTGCTATCAGCACTTGACGAGTCGTCGAGACCATTACGTTGCTGTCTACCACGTAGGTTGGGTGGAACAACAGCACCTCCGCTAGTCGCTCCACTTGCACTTCCGTTTTTACCACTGGCACTAAATTGATTGGGCAACGGACGGACAAATGTAGAGAAGCTTGCTGAAGGCTCAAAATTGACCCAACCATAGCCAGCAAAGTACACTTGCACCCAACTATGTGCATCGGTACCATGAACGACATATTGATGCGTCTTAGCATCATACGTTCCATTTGTGTAGCCAGCAACAACGCGTGCAGGAATACCAAGTTCACGAGCCATCACGACCATCGACGTAGAAAAGTAGTTACAAAAGCCTTTATGGTCGCTATTGTCGAAGAGAAACCATGAGACTCCTTCTTGACCCTCCGGCAGTTGGATGTCGGTACTATAAGAATAGTTCGTGCGAAAGAACGACTCCAAGGCAACAGCTTTATCATACATTGTTGTCGCGTGCGCCTCAGCGATAATTTGTTTTGTCTTCGTGGCAATGCGAGGATCGAGACCATCAGGCAAACTTGTGTAAGTGTCTACCATTTGTGAATTATAAACATTTGGATCAGATGGCCCATCATACTCTGGTGGAGCTACCGGAGCATTATCTGGCATAGGAACACCACGCAAGGTTTGTACATCTGCTGACGAAATTGTAGACACAACGGTATAGTGCGCCCCTGCACTAAAGCCAGCGTTTTGCCCCAACCATGCAATTACCGAACCATCTGCTTTACTTCGCAAGATGTTAGCAGGAGCATTATAGGATGTGATATCAGAGGCTCCAGGGACATAGGGATACTGTTCATTGAGAGAACTGACAACGTTAATTTTTTCTGTAATCGTATGCGTCATTGTAGACTCAGAAGTGTATATGTCCTTCGCTTTCCAGGGCAAGGTATCCGTAGTACCATTACTCCAGGTACTCCTACTTTTGAGATACGTATCGTAGTTCAGGGTTGCAAGATAGATCGGCTCGTTAGCAGTCGCACCTTGTACAGTGAAGGTAAGCACAGTATCGTGATTGAGATTTGGATTGCCGCCAAGTGTCAATGAGTCTCTGAAGTTGCCGTGATTGGATGGATTGGAGCCACCATTCAACGAGATGATACGGTTCCACGTATTTTCGGCCTGCTGCCACGGATTACTGCTAGAGTTCCAAATCTGCGCGGCAGTATCGTTTGTGTAAGAGCCAGGGAGCAGCCAAGAGAAGATGAGAATGCCGACTGAAATAATCGCACCCGCTTGCATCACGTCCCAGCCAATGTCATCGGGATAACGTAGACCATGCCGACGCCATCGACGCATCGACTCATATAGATTAAAGCGCAAGAGCAACAACAGTGACGCCATGAGGAACACGACCAGAAAAATAATATAGCCAGGGTCCACACTACTGAGATTGATAAGTAGCACAATGGCATTTGCTACAATCATGAGCCAGGGATTACGTGCGCGATAGACCAGCCATGCACTGGTGTATGCGAGCACGAAGCCAAGTGAGAGAATAAAGAAGAGAAAAATTGCGTCATCATTGCCTGTACCGCCCGTGAAAGCAGTTGAAAGCCAGTGTTGTATGCCCGTAGTCAAAGCTGGCACACTTCCATGATAGAAGGCACCAGCAGTTTGCCAGAAGGAGAGCAGTAGACCAAAACCGAGTGAGACGATATGCACAACAAGTGTAGGCAAGCGTTTTTGCTTCGCAGCTACCACGCCTATAATCAATCCTAGAGCAGTTGTCAGGGTTAAGATGCTCAAGTGATCAACCCAGCCAGCCGCTTGCACACACCAAACGGTGCAGTACACAACAATGGCAAGGAGGATTAGTGAAAACCAGCCTTCAGCAACGCCAATATGAATCTCACGGTGAGGAGACGCATTTTTGTAATCGGGGTTGTATTTTGGCTTATCGGAAATAATCTTTGCTAACCTGTGAATTGATGTTGACGTGTCGTGCATAGCTCTTACCTTCGTTGCATACTACCTGCGTTGGGACCACTTTCAAGAACTTGAGCAATGTCTTCTCCACATTGTACACGCACTACTGGTATTCCGGCACCCTCTAACAGAGCCAGTGAGTCCTCGTCGGAAGGTTTGTCTTCAAATGATGTCGCATTCAGGCCAATAACAGCGACTTGCACTCCTCGGCGTTGTAGATGACGCAGCCCTTCGTGCCAGTCACGTGAATTTGATGGTGTGATAATGACAGCAACGGTATTCCGTCCAAAATGGATCGCATCCAGAGCAAGAGCCTCTTTCAAATCAGGGCCAGGGCCAGCTTTGACCACGGCAAGCAGTTCCAGCATGCGCTCAATCTGGCGTTCACCACGATCAAGATTCAGAAATTCACGTTGTCGTCCATTGACGATCATACCGACAGAAAGGTCCTGACGTAACAAATAGTTCGTCACTGTTGCGGCAATCGAGACACCATATTCCTCCGTTGACTGCTCACCTTTACCCGCTTGCACAGCACCATGCAAATCAAGAAAAATCCAGGCATCGACAGAGGGATCAAGATCAAATTCCTTCACCATCAGCTTATTATAATGCGCACTTGAACGCCAGTGTATCCGATTGAGCGCATCACCATTCACATACTCACGAATTGTTGTTGCGTTAATGGTGGCTTGCAACGCACGACGTGAGTTTCTACCTCGTCCAGGCAAACCACCTGTAAAGAGCGCGAACGATGCAATGGGAAACACATGGGGAAGTACCATCAGTTCACGCGAAGTTGAAAGCATGATACGACGCCGAAAGAGACCAAAGGGATCGCCACTGGTCGCTGTGACAGGACCAAGCTGAAAGCGTCCACGCTGCTTACAAATACTACGTGCACGCCACATAGCCCGTTTGCGCCCACCCATACTGGCAACATACCCTGCTCGATGTCCTGGCAGATTTGAGCCATCAGCAATTTGTACCCATAGCTTGGGTAAGATACTCAGGTTATCGAGCATGAGCCGCTCATCAAAGACCTCGCCTACCTGAATACGTCCACTTGTGACGGCACGTCGAAAGATCATTTTACGTAAACTGTAACGCGCCCATAACCAGGATAGCACAAACAGAATTGTCAGGACGTAAGTGAGTACGTAGAGCACTTTCCAACCGCTACTGACAGAAAGAAAGGCTAGAACGAGAATCAGTAGAAGTGCTTGCCAGGGTCGCATACGCTAGCGTCCCCTTCCGCCACCAACCCATGCATTTGGCACAGGAATACTTTGCAAGATTTCGTCCAGAATGTTTGTTGACGTAATCGCACGTACGCGAGCGGCGGGGGTCACGATGATGCGATGCGCTAATGTTGGTTTCGCCAAAAGTTTGATATCATCAGGAATAACATAACCACGACCATGCATAGCTGCCAGTGCCTGTGACGCACGAAACAGTGCTAAAGAGCCTCTTGGACTTACACCGAGATAGATATTTTGATGGTTGCGCGTTGCGTTAGAAATGGCAACAATGTATTCACGGATAGATGGATCGACGTGAATAGCACGGATCTGCTGCTGAATATGCACAAGTTCATCGGCAGTCATAATTTGAGCCAAATCTTCAAGTGGGTGATGATGTTGGTGGCTATCAAGGATATTGATTTCGTCAGCAGCCTTTGGATAGCCTAAACTGATATTCATCATAAAGCGGTCCAGTTGAGCTTCAGGTAAGGGAAAGGTACCTTCATATTCAATAGGATTCTGCGTTGCCATCACCATAAATGGCTCAGGAAGACGATGAGAAATACCATCAACCGTCACTTGTGCTTCTTCCATTGCCTCTAAGAGGGCCGATTGCGTTTTAGGTGTCGCGCGATTGATTTCGTCGGCAAGCACGATCTGGGCCATAACGGGGCCTGGGCGGAACTCGAAGTTTCCAGTTTTTTGATTATAAATGGAGACACCTGAAACATCGCTCGGTAGCAGGTCAGGTGTGAACTGAATACGTTTAAAAGTACACCCGATAGAACGGGCAATAGCCTTGGTAAGAACGGTTTTGCCCACCCCTGGCACATCTTCAATTAAAATATGTCCATGACAAATGACTGCGATCAGGCTGAATGCTACGGAGTCAGCCTTCCCGACGATAACTCGTTCAACGTTAGCGACCACATGTTGTACCGCGGTCGCCAAGTCTTGTACTGACTGCATACTATTTCTCTCCAACGAGGTGATTTGAGGATTTCCAATCTCAACGTATTAGCACCCATGTATATATGATAGGCTATTATGGTACCACAAAACGCCAAACGGCACGAGTAATCTACTATCAAGTGGAAATACTTACCATACTACTACGCCTTTGTATGTCCCTTTGTTGCTATTTTCGCAACTAGCTTTTTATCCATAGACAATCATAGCAAAAAGTCTTGAAAAATGCTAAAAAATGCTTGTTTCGCACATATCGACAGTGTGTTGAGGCTATGTTACACTAACATCAACATGTGTAGGAGGTCTGCGTAGTAATGGCTGGTAAATGGGGCAGCACCTTAAAACAGCTTATCAAAATCAATCCACAACATTTTATTTCCTGGTTATTAGAGGGTGCACAGTATATTGGCGAATTATCGCCGCACCTCAATCGTAGTCTTGACATGGATGCACTTCATGAAGTTGCAGTGAATGACAAACATTTCGCTGTTCATATCGAATTTCAACGGCGTGCAGATGCTGACATGGCTAAGCGAGTTTGGGAATATAATGTGCTAGCCACTCGCTTTCTTGACTTTAGCGTTGTATCTTTTGTCATATATCTATAAGAGGATGGCATCGTAGCCTCATCGCCTTATATTCGGGAACATCCGATAGATGGTTCAGAACTTCATCATTTCAACTTTACAAATATAAAACTGTGGGAAATACCAGTCGAGATACTGAAACATACGGAACTTGTAGCATTGCTACCGCTAGTTCCACTCACACAAAATGGCGCCACACGTGAAGCTATTGAAGATACAGTCAGCGATATAGAACAACTTGTAGAAGATGAAATTGTACGTAGAGACCTAGTTTCGCTAACGATAACCTTAGCATCACTTGCGTTTCTTGGCAAGAAAGAAGAGCAGGACTGGCTTGTAAGGAGATTTAGAATGCAACACGATATTCTATGGGATACACCTATCTATCAGCTAATTTTGGAAGAAGGCCGTGAGGAAGGGATTCAAAAAGGTATTGAACAGGCCAATCAAAAGAAGATACAGGATCAGCGTGTCCTGGTGCAACGTATAGTACAAACAAAATTCTCTAAGATTGCACGTCTTGCAATTGATAAGACAGAGGCAATAATAGACGAAAAAAAGCTTGAAGACCTTAATGTCTATATGAGTATTGCTCAAACCGAGGCCGACGCACGGCAATATCTCCTCGATATTGATAAGCAGGAGCCTAACGCATAGAGCAGCAAGGTCTATACCCATACGAGCGATTATGCTATTATAGGCGACATGAGCCAGAATAATGAGAAAAAGACGATAGAAGAACTTCATGCAGTGGTGCATGGGTATGTGCAAGGCGTGGGCTTTCGCTACTTTGCCTCTCAAAAAGCACTGTCGCTTGGGTTGCGTGGCTATGCCCGTAACAGAGGAAGTGGAAGCGTGGAGGTTGTAGCACAAGGATCACACGGTGCTTTAGAAAATCTTCTGGTTGCTTTACGACAAGGACCTTCAGCCGCAGAGGTAGATGAGGTTGAGACGACGTGGCGCGAACCTACAGAACACCTCACTGGCTTTTCCATTCGATACTAAAATAATGAATGAGGACGAATGACGATGATTGATCGCAAGACGGTAGAAAATGTAGCGAAACTCGCACGGTTGGGCATGAGTGAGGAAGATATTACGACTTTCCAACAGCAACTCTCGGTCATCCTGGAGAACATTAAGATATTGCAGGAAGCTGATGTCAGTGGTGTTTCGCCAACAGCGCATGCTTCTCGCCTGACCAGTGTGATGCGTGCCGACGTGCCACAACCATCATATCCACCAGAGGTATTGCTCGCAAATGCTCCCGATCAGGAAGATAACAGCTTGAAGGTTAACGCTGTGCTGGAGGGAGAATAAAACACGATGGCAGAATTATATACACTCACGATTCATGAAGCAGGCGGCTTGTTACGTCAAAAAAAGATTTCGTCCGTTGAGTTGACGCAGGCGCACCTGGATCGTATTCGCGCGGTAGAGGACAAAGTAAAGGCGTTCACACTTATCACGGATGAGTTGGCACTGAAACAGGCAGAAGAGGCAGATCGACGTATTGCTCGTGGCGAAGAACTTTCACCGCTAACAGGTATTCCAATAGCCATCAAAGATGTGATTTCCACGAAAGATATCACCACGACGGCTGGCTCACGTATGCTAGAACATTTCAAACCTGTATATAACGCAACCGTCATGGAAAAGCTGAATGCGGCGGGTATTGTGATGGTGGGCAAGACCAACATGGACGAGTTCGCAATGGGATCGTCAACTGAGAACTCAGCATTTTTCAATACACACAATCCGTGGGACCTCGAACGTGCGCCGGGTGGTAGTAGTGGCGGCTCTGCTGCTGCGGTAGCGGCTGGTATGGCAATGGGTTCGTATGGTAGCGATACGGGTGGCTCTATTCGTCAACCCGCGTCACTTTGTAATGTGCTTGGTGTCAAGCCAACGTATGGGCGCGTCTCGCGTTATGGACTTATCGCGTTTGGCTCGTCGCTCGACCAAATTGGTCCGTTCGCACGCGATGCACGTGATGCAGCGTTGTTACTGCAAGCGATAGCAGGACGTGATGTACGAGATTCGACCAGTTCACCAATGCCCGTGCCTAACTACAGTGCTGGATTGAATGGCAGCATCAAGGGCATGAAACTTGGTGTGCCCGAAGAATATTGGGTCGAGGGAACACAACCGGAAGTCATCAAGATTGTACGAGAGAACATCGAGCAACTACGTGCAATGGGAGCCGAAATTATTGATGTTTCGCTTCCTCACACAAAATACGGTGTGTCTGCGTACTACATCATCGCACCAGCAGAGGCAAGCGCAAATCTCGCACGTTATGATGGAGTGAAATATGGTTATTCCTACCGTGATACTGACGACATGTGGGAAGCAATGGAAAAGACGCGTCAATATGGCTTTGGGGCTGAGGTAAAGCGACGTATCATGTTAGGAACCTATGCGCTTTCTTCTGGCTACTATGACGCCTACTACAAGCAAGCCGAAAAGGTGCGTTCACTGATCACACAAGATTTTGAGAGGGCATTTGAGAAGGTAGATGCATTGGTCAGCCCTGCATCACCAACCATTGCATTTAAGCTAGGTGAGATTTCTGATCCCTATCAGATGTATCTACAAGACGTGTTCACCATTCCAGCAAACCTTGCAGGCATTAGCGGTATCTCCATTCCAGGTGGTTTCAGTCAAGGACTACCTGTTGGTCTACAACTTTTGGGACCCGCATTTGGTGAAGAAGTGATACTGCGCATTGCTGATGCTTTCGAGCGGGAGACAGATTATAATAAACAGTGGCCTAAAGACTTGTAACTCGGAGATAGCAATTTCGTGTGTGATTTCTACACATGCAGATCGTTTATTCATTATATGAATGAGAATGTCATGTAGGGGCTTTAATTCATTACGCCCTTATTGCCTTTAACCATTGGAACAAGGGCGTAATGAATTAAAGCCCCTACATTCGACGTATTTTGACGCACATAGAACAGGTTGTAAGATTCATGGTACGGCGTGTGATCGCTCTTTTTCTGCTTGCATTGGCACTTGTTATTCTTATTGTGACGCCGATTCTTGCGTTCACACCTGTAGGTGGTAGTGTAAGCGATGTACTTGGATTGACGCCACCGACACCGACCGCTACTCCTGTACCCTTTGTGCCAACACCTGTACCTTCACCTTCACCTGTATTGACCGTCAAAGGTCTACCACCAACTCTTACTTCAAGTACAGCGTATCTTGAAGACATGGATGACGGAAATGTGCTTGTCAACATTCAGGGTGACAAGCCAGTGCCGATGGCAAGCATTACAAAGATTATGACTGCGGTCATTGCGGTACAAACGGGCAATCTTGACCAGGGCATTACTGTCAAGCAAGATGCGATAGATGAGGTGACGTTACATAATGGAAGCAGTGCCTTCCTACAAGTTGGCGACGTGGTGCCACTTAAGTATTTGCTCTATGGCTTGCTGTTGCCATCGGGCGATGATGCAGCAATAGCTATTGCCGATGGTCTCGCAGGTTCATCCGGCAAATTTGTGCAAAGAATGAATCTCTTTGCTTATCGTCTCCATCTGTATCAGACGCATTATACAAATCCTGATGGTTTGACACCTGACAATGAAACAAATCCTAATCACTACACCACTGCTGCTGATCTCGTACGTTTAGCGCGATACGCAATGTCACTTCCGCTATTCGCACAAATTGTTCAGACACCAACATATACACTTGCCGCAAATGGACAGCATCACAAGTATACCTGGAAAACCACCAATGATTTGCTAAGTATATATCCGGGAATGACAGGTATCAAAACAGGCCACACTGTTGAGGCTGGTTGGTGTTTATTATTTGCGGCAACAAGGGCTGGTCATCACTTGATAGGGGTTGTATTACATAGCGATACATCACAAGGGCGCTTTGACGATGCCAAAGTATTACTAAACTGGGGATTTAGTTTGCCTGTGTTGCCACCTACACGGTAGGGACCGATTTATCGCGTCCTTCTCAGCAATTGACTGTTGAGAAGGACGCGATAAATCGGTCCCTACCAATAATCTTGTTAATTAACGGCTAAATGCGGCATCAAACGCTACGGATGATGGAGCGAAGTCGGTACGTCGCACAAAGTTTACGGCGTCCTGCGCTCCCCATTCGCGGTCCATGCCGGAGTCTTCCCATTCAATAGAAAGAGGTCCTTGATAGCCGATGCGGTTGAGGGCACGGAAGATTGACTCGAAGTCAACGTCACCATGCCCAGGAGAAACAAAGTCCCAGCCACGTTGCGCTTCACCAAAATTAAGGTGCGAACCAAGGATACTTCGGCGTCCGTTTAATTGTAGTTTCGAGTCTTTGACGTGAACGTGATAAATGCGGTCAGCAAACTCTTCGAGAAACGCGGCTGAGTCAAGGAATTGATGCACAAGATGACTAGGATCAAAATTAATGCCAAAGCCCGGACGGTTGCCAATCGCATCAAGTGTTTTGCGTGTCGTGACAAAATCGTAGGCGATTTCGGTGGGGTGAACCTCTAAGCCATATTTGACACCTTCACGCTCGTATACGTCGATGATGGGATTCCAACGCTGTGCGAAATCTTCATAGCCGTGCTCTATTGTAGCAAGATCATTTGGAGGAAAAGAGTAGAGCATACGCCAAATACTAGAGCCAGTAAAGCCGTTAACCTGAGTTACACCAAGTTTAGCAGCTGCACGTGCGGTATCCGCCAGTTCTTGCGCAGCTCGCTTTCGTACTCCTTCTGGTTCTCCATCTCCCCAAACATGAGGTGGTACAACGCCTTTGTGACGTGCATCTATGGGGTCGCAGACAGCTTGCCCAACAAGATGATTAGCGATGGCGAAGCATTTCAGATTGTAACGCTTTAATATATCGTGACGTGACTGAACGTAGTCTGACTCTTTTAGAGCACGTTGTACATCGAAATGATCGCCCCAACAGGCAAGTTCTAGTCCATCAAAGCCCCATGTACTTACTTTTTGCGCGAGTTCTTCTAACGGCAAATCGGCCCACTGACCAGTAAATAGCGTGATTGGTCGTGACATTATGTCCTCCTTGAAAATAGAAATCAGGACTACATCGTCAAAATTCATATGTTGGTAAGTAAGCAGGGAGACCGCAAGGGTCTCCCC
>CAXUHF010000052.1:17016-34215 GCA_964250765.1 uncultured Ktedonobacteraceae bacterium
CCCCCCACTGGGCCCCCCCACACGTTACAATTTTTATTTTTGTTGGCCCCCCGCTTGCGGTCTCCCTGCCCTCGCTTTTGTTTCCTGTATGTTAGGGTATCACATACCATAACCGCTATCAACATAAGATTTTTTTGGAGTGGTACTAGCAAGGATGCTATAAACATGATAAAATACCTCCACTTACTTTATACTATATAGTTTGAATAGAGTACATAACTATGCGCTACGCTGTATTTACCGATGTTCATGCCAATCTTGAAGCATTAGAAGCGGTTCTGACAAAGATAGATGAGTTATCTCAACAAGAGCCAATTGATGCAATATGGTTTTTGGGCGATCTTGTCGGCTATGGTCCTAACCCAAATGAATGCATTGACACATTGCGGAAACGTACTGATATCATCATTGCGGGGAATCATGACTGGGCTGCCGTAGGGAAGATTGACCTGGAGGATTTCAGTGCTGCCGCACGTACTTCTGCGGAATGGACTGCCGAGCAACTCACCGAGGAGCACCGCGAGTTTCTCACAAACTTACCTGAACGTATCGCGCTTAAAGAGTGTACCCTTGTGCATGGCAGCCCCTACGGACCATTGTGGGAGTACCTTACTTCGGAAGTACTGGCAGAGCGCAGTTTTCAATACTTTACCAGCCGCTACTGCTTCGTTGGACATACGCATGTGCCCGTTATCTTTCAGCAACCTGACACGGTAGCGCAAACACCAACTATTCCTCTTGGCAGCACAGAGCAACACGGAGTTACTTCAACCGATGAAGGGCTTGAGTTGCCAGAAGATGACGACGAAGAGACACAGAAAGTCGCGGCAATACGTCCTGCACAGCAAATGATGCAAGAGGTAGACACGTCTGAAAGTGCCTTTGTTGAGTCGGGACTCCTTTCAACCGATGCGAAAGGGCAGGACAAGACGACAGAAGACACGGGTACAAACACGGCTATAAATGAACTGAAAGATACGCTAGAATCATCCGTTGAAAATGGAAAGACAGCCGAAGAAGAGGTCATCTTACCGGATGACATTGATGCGGAGAACGTCGTAGTAGAGAGCGATATAACGTCCTCTAGCATTACTAATACACAGGAAGAGCCAAAGGCAGAACAACACTCATTCAATGGTCATAATAAGGAAAAGGGAGCACAAGAAGCGCTTATAAGTAATGTGGAAGATCGCCTCAATAGCGAGATCGAAGAGTTGCTAGAGCTACTAGGGTTAAGCCAGAGTATGGTACAGGTCACAAATGAGATGCTAGTTCCACCAGAGGGTGAGTGGTCAGCCCCAACGAGCTATCGTGCTATCGTCAATCCGGGTGGAGTTGGACAACCACGCGATGGTGATCCACGAGCGGCCTTCATGATTTATGATACAGACAAAGGCTTCACGTTTTATCGTATTCATTATGACTATGAGAAAACACAAGAGAAGATTATCAATGCTGGGTTGCCTCCCTACCTTGCAGCACGTTTAGGATATGGTCGGTAACTTATTATGAAACTCATCGTCGGTCTGGGAAACCCAGGACAGCAATACGAGCAAACGCGACACAACGTCGGCTTTCGCGTTGTCGATAGAGTAGCAAAAACATTAGGCTGGAAATGGTCTGAGCAACGCAACAGAGCAATTCTCGCTAGTGGCACTCTAGGTCCTGAAAAAGTGGTTCTGGTCAAGCCTATCACATTCATGAATAATAGCGGAGAAGCGGTTAGTGCACTCGTTCACTGGTACAAAGTGCAACCTGAAGATGTGCTTGTGGTTTATGACGAGCTTGACCTACCTGTAGGCAGAGTGCGATTGAAAAGCAATGGTAGCGCGGGTGGACATAATGGTATTGATAACATTATTCGCCACTTGCACACAAATAATGTTCCACGCCTGCGTATTGGCATAGGTCGTCCCACGAACACGCATGTAGAGACGGTTAGCTACGTGCTAGGTATTCCTCCACTTGACGAACGTATCACACTGGCAACAGGAGAGGAAAGAGCAGCGGAGGCGATTCCGCGCATTATCAGTCAAGGGGTCGCTATCTCCATGAACGAGCTAAACGCTGATCCAGAGGCGCAGCGACAAGCAGAGGAGAAGCGACGCTTACAAAAAGAGCGACGAGAGCAGGAACGCCTACGCCGTGAGGCTGCACGACGTGAACAAGCCGAAAATGATGCTATGAATACAGGTAATACGTAGGAGCTAATGATTAGAATGAACAATTTGATGGATATACGTCAATTGTAGGGGCTTTAATTCATTACACCCTCGTCCCAATTATCAACGGCAACGAGGGCGTAATGAATTAAAGCCTCTACAGAATATCTCTTTCTGTTATCGTATCATCAGTTCCTACGCGTCGAATGGCGGCGATATAGGATTTCTGCCACTTGTTTCAACTTGACGATAAACAATGTATGAATAGACGACAAGTATTGCGGATACAAGAAGCACAAGACCTACAACGCTCCATATGCGCAACGAAGGAATAAAGGCTGTGATGATGCCTAGCACTCCTGCCCCAACAAAGAGCCATCCACCTAGGCGATGTGTTCTCTCCCACGTGATATCGCTTGCAAGTGTCCACGGCGTTCTGATACCTGCCCAGAAGTTGCGCTGTAGTTTGCCAAGATAGTTGCCAATAAAAATGAAGAGCACTGAAACCGCTAGGTTTATAACGAATGATACGTTTATAGGAACTCCCAGAGGAATTGCAATCGTTATTATTTGAACTACGAGTATAAACAGAAGAATACCTACCAGTAAGAGACTAATAGTTCTCTGTGTTGTACGTAAATCCTGATTGCTTAAACGAGGACTCGCTACTAGTAACACGCGTATAAAAAGGAAAATGCCAATACTGGTCAAAGGCTCAATGAGAGCATTGGTCAATTTAGGTAGATAGCCGTTCACATTTCCAGCAGCATCCCAGTGCGAGGGAACGGTAGGTGGCAGGAAGGGATATGTGCCAGCAGCAACTACTATTTGTAGCACGATAATGATAAGCGCAATGATTGTGGTTGAGCGATATGGTACAGAAGGTTGTATTTTGCTTGTATTTCCTGTAGAGTCCATTGAATACCTCCAACATGTTTAACTGATTATCGTATTATCATTCTGCTCAGTTACAGGAAGTTCGCCATCCATAGCTCCAAACCAGCTCATGACTTCAGTCATCAAATCCTGAAAGACGGTAGTATTGAGCGAATACACCTGAAATTGTCCACGTCGCTCGACACGGACAAGATCAGCAAGTTTTAGAACTGTCAAATGATGTGAGAGTGCGGTACGTCCAACACCTGCATTCTCTGCAAGTTCGCCTGCCGTTCGTTCGCCTCCACGTAGATGTTTGAGTATGCGCCGTCTCGTTGGGTCTGCGATAGCTTTATACGCTTCTTGCATCGTGTACTCAAACTTCTTGTGGATGGAATAGGGGATAGAAATTTATGTCCCAGCCCATTCCAAACACTTTAGGTACAAGGAGTTGTGAATTGTCCTTGTTCCACAGTGTACTCTGGATACGCTCAAAGGTTGGAAAACGAAAGTCGTAGGGGACGATGCCCCACAGAGTGCCTTGCCATGTACGTTGATCAGCAGGTAGTCGCATCTGATCGATAATGGCTGCCCCAGCAAGTGCTATAGCGACAAATAGCCCAAGCGTTCTCGTTTGCTTTTGGTTCATCTTATTTTTCTCCTTGAGATATTAGTAAACATTCAAGAAAAGCAACACTTATTCAACATTTCAGCATTTACTGAAATACTAATGTACAAACGAGAAAAAGTCAAGCATCAAACTTTTTTGTCTTACCATTGCAGAACGTCGAGAGTGAGTTAAAATTTAAGCATAAGCATAAGCATAAAGCTTTTCGTCCATAAGGAGCAGTGATATTTGGATACTGACGCATACATAACGTTGATTGGACAGAATTTTCCACAGCTAGCAATTGCGAAAGTAAAGCCGATAACAAAAGGGTGGGATAGTTTTGTGTTGGGAGTCAACGACGAACTGATCTTTCGCTTTCCTATGCGTGACGACGTGATAGAACCATTACAGAGAGAAATCCGTCTTTTACCAGTACTTGAGCAAACGCTTTCAACACCTATTCCACATTTTGAGTATATTGGACGTGGCAATGCCGATTATCCATATACATTTGTAGGCTATCGCAAGATAGGTGGTCGCACATTAGATAATCCCCATACTACGTCTGCACAACTTGTGCTCCTTGTACCAGCACTGGCTACCTTTCTTAACGAATTACATAGTTTTCCGATTGCCAACGCAATTGCGCTTGGTGTGCAAGAACATACACCTGAGTTGTGGAGAGAAATGTATCAGGAGCGTTATGCAGACCTACAAAAGCGAGTTTTTCCTCTGCTAGATACTCGGCAACAAATGAAGTCAGGGCAGTTGTGGGAGAATTTCCTGAATAACAAGGCTATATTTACATTTCAGCCAAAGCTCATTCATCGAGACTTGTCGGGGGAGCATGTTTTTTGCGTGCAAGATGTACTTACAGGCGTGATTGATTGGGGAGATGTAACCATTGGTGATCCAGCGATTGACTTTGTAGGATTACATCATGTGGGAGGGAAAGCATTCGTAGAACGTGTATTGATGCGCTACCAGAACACGATTGATACTGCATTCTGGCAACGCATAGACTTTTATCTGCACTACGGGCCGTTCTCACAATTGCTCTACGGGTCCTATAGCAAAAATGAGACCTTTACGCGAAAAGGTATCGAGGGGCTACGCACGATGTTTGGCGAATAATTGTTCCTGATGCTCTCGGCGTTCCCACTCAAAACTGTTCATGTGCTCTCTACTGTCGGCCCCCCAACGTAGAGCGGCTAAATCCAGGACAACAAATAAAGCAATAACGATGATGACGAACAACATGGCTTTCTCCTTGTATCTATACGGTTTTTGTGCGAGCCATACGCTTCCTTAGTGTTGGTTCGTATGGTTTAAGTATACGGGAAAACTGTGGTATAATGAAGGAGAAAAGAAAGGTATATTGCGAAATCCTTTAGGATAACAAGGAGAAATCAGGCTATGACTTTAGAAACTGAAAAACTCATGGATAGTGCTGGCTGGCACCTTTTAGAGGCGTTACAAGAGGATGCACGACTCTCGTATACAGAACTTGGACAACGGGTTGGACTTTCCGCGCCAGCAGTTGCAGAGCGTGTACGCAGAATGGAAGAAGCAGGCATCATTAGTGGCTATCATGCTGAGATCAACCGTAGTAAGCTCGGTTTTCCTATTACAGCGATTATTCGCATGAGTACCTTCCCCGGTGATCGTTGTACACGTTTCACTGCTTCTGTACAAGAGCTACCCGAAGTCCTGGAATGTTCACGGGTAACAGGTGGCGATTCAATGATTATTAAGGTTATGGCTTCATCAGTGGAACATCTTGAAACGCTGATCGACTCCCTCTCGGAACAAGGAAATATTACAACGTCTATGGTGTTATCTACGCCGGTTCCACGTCGTATTATGGCACGCTCTACAATGTCTTTAGAGGAGAAATAGTTCTCTTTTGAAAGGTTTTTATGCTTCCCCCAAAATGGTTATACTATTTATTGTTGCTTGTCGTCTTTGAATTGTTGGCTGATGTGCTGGCAAAGCAGTTCGCGGTGAGTGGTAAATATGTGTTCGCTGTCCTTTCGATTATTGGCTTCATTGCCGCGAATACGGCGTGGTTGATTAGTTTGCGTACTGGTGCCGAACTGAGCAAGGGTGCTGTGCTTTTCTCGGTTCTTTCTGGCATAGGTGCGGTGCTTATCGGTGTATTTGCCTATCATGAGAAGACGACGCCGTATCAAATTATTGGGTTGGTACTGGGAATTGCTGCAATTGCATTCCTTTCTATTGAGTAGTACGTATACAAACTATGTATTGCATGTCATACATAGATACGCTATGATTACTTAGGTGACATGACGAAAAAGAAAAAGTTTCATACCCCTATGCGGCTTAGCGATAGGGGCATATCCTATTGCTTGACTGTGCTTGTTGGAGGAAGATGTGACCCTACAGGGATTACTCGCGTTGCTGACACAGCGACCAGAATATAGACGTTTGTTAGAGCAGATTCGCAATGCGGACGGTCTACCTGCTCTAACAGGTATTAATGAATCGGCTCATCCATATGTTGTAGCGGCGATTGCGCAAACCTTAAAACAACCGCTCCTGTTTGTGGTCAGCGATGAGACACAGGCAAGCCAGATCGTTGAGACGCTCAAACAATTTGTACCCACTCCTGATGATGTGCTATGCCTCCCTGACCGCGATGCCCTTCCCTATGAGCGGCTTATCAGTAACGCGGCAACAACACAGGAACGTATGCAAGCTCTTATCGCGCTGGTACAGAAAGAGCGTACTCCTCTTGTGGTCTGTTCTGCACGCACGTTGACACAACTCGTTATTCCACCACAAGAGTTAGCAGGGAGCCTTTTCACACTGAAAACCGCGCAGGAAGTAGACCTAACGATGATGTTAGAGCATCTCTACAATCTTGGCTACACACCTGTTGCTGAAGTGGAAGAGCCGGGGCAGTTCAGTCATCGTGGTGGTATCGTTGATCTTTTCCCACCGACATTGCCACGTCCAATTCGCGTAGAATTTTTTGGTGACGAAATAGAGTCATTACGCACGTTCGACCAGGAAACACAGCGTTCGTTGAATCCTGTCTCGACCTGTATCATTGGACCCGCACGTGAGGCTCTACCAACTCGTGGGCCAGAAGCTGTTCAAGTCCTGACGGATCTGGATAGTTCTATGCTCAATCGTGACGCGGAAGAGCGTTGGAAGCAAAACATAGACGAGTTGCGTCAGAAGCATTCCTTCGACGATATCGCGTTTTATCTGCCCTACCTGCATAGTCAGGCTACAGTACTCGATTATCTACCACGCAATGGCTTGCTTGTCTTCAATAACCCGACAAATGCACAAAATCGTATTCGGGAACTTGACGATCAGGCACATGAGATAAAAGAGCGTTTAGAGCAGGAACACGAAAACCCTACACGTTTGCGCGATATGTATGTAAGTTGGAACGCATTAGAGCCGCAGTTACAGCAGCGTCGTCAACTTCAATTCGCTGACGCACTCTCTGCCGCCGAGGGCGATTTTGACCTCAGCCAACACGGTGGAACAGAGCACCTTATGCCATCATTTAGCAGTGCTAACTCCTATGGTGGACGCTTACGTGCGTTTGTGCAAGATTGTCGTAAGGCACTGGATAATCGAGAACGCGTAGTAATTGTTACGGCGCAGGCACGGCGTATGGCGGAGGTGTTGAGCGATGAGAGTATCCTGGGCGAGAAAGCGATTCATGTCAGTGCTGGCACAAATATCTTGCAGTTGCCCGATGCTGGAACGTTGGTGCTGCTACAGGGACAATTAACGGAGGGATGGCAATCTCATTCGCTGGGCTTGCATATCTATACCGATACTGAGATTTTCGGCTGGTCAAAACGACGAAATATGCAACGTCGTAAACCTGTCACACCCGCGTCATTTCTTGCCGAGGTCAATCCTGGCGATTATGTGGTACATCAAGAGCACGGTATTGGTCGCTTTGAGGGCTTGGTCAAAATGAATATGACGGGAGTTGAGCGCGAATACCTGCTTATTCACTATGCCGGTACTGATCGCTTATATATTCCGACAGATCAACTTGATCGTGTGACGCGATACATAGGCATGGGTGAGGCTGTGCCTGCTCTGAGTAAGCTGGGCACAACCGAGTGGACGCGGGCCAAATCGAAGGTAAAAGAAGGCGTACAGGATATCGCACGCGACCTGCTACGGTTGTATAGTGCGCGTGAAGCAGCCCCCGGACATGCATTTCCATCTGATGCAGAGCAGCCGTGGCTACAGGAACTCGAAGATGCATTTCCCTATGACGAAACACCCGATCAAGAACGAGCGATTGAGGAAGTGAAGGCTGATATGGAACGGCCTCGTCCTATGGACCGTCTTGTATGTGGTGATGTTGGCTACGGGAAGACAGAAGTTGCGTTACGTGCTGCATTTAAGGCTGTATTAGATCAGAGACAAGTGGCAGTGCTTGTTCCAACGACAATTCTGGCCTTACAGCACTACAATACATTTCGAGAGCGACTGAAGGCGTATCCTGTGCGTGTCGAGTTATTGAGTCGTTTTCGTTCCGAGAAAGAGCAGAAGCAGGTCCTAGAAGACCTCGCATTTGGTAAGGTCGATGTAGTTATCGGTACACATCGTCTCCTACAAAAAGATGTAATTTTCTTCAACCTGGGGTTGCTGATTGTGGACGAAGAGCAGAGGTTCGGTGTTGTTCATAAAGAACGCCTCAAGCAGTTACGGAGCGAAATTGATGTACTCACGATGACTGCAACGCCGATTCCACGCACCATGCATATGGCGCTGGTGAACCTGCGCGACATGAGCGTTATCGAGACGCCTCCACAGGAACGCCTACCAATTCGCACGGTCATTCGTGAGTATGATGACGCGCTGATACGAGAGTCTATTCTGCGTGAGATTGATCGCGGTGGTCAGGTCTTTTTTGTGCATAACCGTGTGCAAGGCATTCAAGTGATTGCCCAAAAGTTGCAAAGGCTTATTCCAGAGGCTCGCGTGATTGTTGGACATGGACAGATGAACGAAGAACAGTTGGAACGTGTCATGATCGACTTCTCTAATGGAGAATATGACGTACTCGTTTCGACGACGATTATTGAAAATGGCCTCGATATTCCTAATGCCAATACAATTATCGTCAATAATGCTGCCTTCTTTGGCCTCTCACAACTCTACCAATTGCGTGGACGTGTTGGACGTGCGACACAACAGGCGTATGCGTACTTCTTTTATAGCAAGGACGCAAAGCTGACACAGATACAAGAGAAACGCCTACGTGCTATCTTCGAGGCGACAGAGCTAGGCGCAGGCTTCCGTATCGCTATGAAAGACCTGGAAATTCGCGGTGCAGGTAACTTGCTTGGGTCTGAGCAATCTGGCTCAATGAACTCGGTAGGCTTCGATTTGTACTGTAAGCTTCTTGCAGAGTCAATTCAAGAGATGCAAGGGCAACAAAGCGAACTTGCGACGGTGAGTACGACGGTTGACCTACCATTGGATTCGTTCTTACCGGACGACTATATTGGTGATCGCACACTCAAGGTAAATTTTTATCAGCGTTTAGCACATCTGAGTACACCGGAGCAGGTTGAGACAATGACCGCCGAAATGACTGATCGTTTTGGCACACCTCCTCTTTCAGTACAAAATCTGATTACACTGGTGCGACTGAAGGTTGAGGCATCGCGCTTGGGCTTTGAGTCTATTGCGATTAAGGATAACGAATTAGTGCTTACGGTGAAGCGAACCATTGTGCCTAATCGCATCATACTCTACCGTCGTTTCCGTAACGAAGCGCGGGTTCAGCAAGGTATTATTCGTATTCCAAAACGTCTTTTGGGACAAAACTGGCTGGGGCAGCTACAAGAGTTATTGCCAGCAATTACAACAACAGCATCATCGACAGCCTAACGTTTTGTATGCATGAGATGAAATGTGAGTGCCTGTTTGTAATCGAGCACGCTGACTCGACCATTTTTGATTACTTGATTTGCAAGGTTCAGTAGAGTGGAAACCACTTGTAGACGTGTATCGTCGTAACGCTCTTGATGATGTAACATCTCTAAAAGCTGCGGAGGACTCTGATCTACTATCTCTAGTCCTGAATGGACGGCTTCAACACGCAACCAAATAATGAGTTGATGACGCAGTTGCTCAAAAATCGCAATATCGTCATCACCAACTTGCATCAATGAGCCGTCAAGCTTCTCACGTTTACTTACCGTTGTAGAAGACGCGACGAGCGAAGCTGTAGGCGCGGTAGTCTGTAGCGCACTTTGTGTATCTTCGATAGGTGTTACAGGTGCCGCAGGCGAAGATACAGGTGACTGTACTGGAGTTGCGGAACGAGCCAGGTTTACAGGCTCAGCCGATTTTGTAGAGAGTATTGATGTTGAAGCTAATGGCTCATTCGTTACTGGTATTACAGGTGTTGGTATCTCTTGCTTCCGTACAGGAGTAGCAGTTGATGAAGCTACCGATGCCGCAGGTGTGAGAGGTGTAGAGGGACGTTGCGGTGTCATATTCGGTAGTGACGTTGGATTTAATGGAGCAGTACTCTTCGTGCTTTGTGAAGGTGACGTAGTAGTGTGTCCGTTTTTCTGTGCTTTGCTTCCATTCACTTGTGCAGATTCTGGTTCAACGCGAAGGGAACTCGTACGGTTCGTTCTTCGCTGAGGACTGCTTGTTGTGGGTGTCGCTACACTCTCGCTTGGTGGTGTTGATGTTTTGACTTCGCCGCGTAGCTCCTGTAGCTGTTGCTGCAACGACATTGTAGTCATTACAACCTGCTCCCATGCTGGCTCAGTGTATCCTTTTCCTGCTATAGTCCAGGAGATAGGCTGTCTTGGACTCCCAAAAGGAGGTATTCCCTGACGGTCCTGACGTTGACCTGTGATATGATTACGCAACCCTTGCGCGACTGTGGTGGACGTAGACGTAATCAACATGCGCACGTCTGACATGCGCTTACGACCCTGCTCACCAAAGAAACTGCGATTGCGTTGTACAAACTGGATAAACAGACGTTCAATAGAGCGTTGAAAATCAGGTGACATCAAGTCAACGCGGTTCCATGCGGTAAAATCTACTGAACTCAAGTACAGCCATACCTCTTGACGCTTAGCACGATCAACTGGACGCATCCGCAGTGAGTCGGTACGATAATCAAAGAAACGTGGATAGCAGAAGTTAGCAATAATAGTCTCTGCCAATTCTGCTTTCAAACGCGCCACTTCTGCTGCTGGAAGTTGGCCTAAATATATACCCGTCACGTCAACCTCTTTCGTACTACTACGTCTTATATCAAATAGAGTTCCTTGCGTTCAAATATATCATGCAACCGTGCGAATTGCCATAATTTGTACAGCTTTCCTATTCTGCGTCAGGGAA
Organism: uncultured Ktedonobacteraceae bacterium; assembly: GCA_964250765.1. Lineage (GTDB taxonomy): Bacteria > Chloroflexota > Ktedonobacteria > Ktedonobacterales > Ktedonobacteraceae > JBBQVS01. The sequence continues at coordinate 28,048 of CAXUHF010000052.1, forward strand.
ACACTGGATGGAGCATGCACAATTTGCAGTGGGAGCCGAGCGTTTATATCCATTATTGTGCTTCCGTTTTGTACTAAAGGTACAAGTGCAATAGCTACATGAGCTGTACCCACTGGCACACGGTTTGCTTGCACATTAAATAATCTACTTGTCAAGCGTATCAGAGTGCCAGGCTTGAGTGTATCTGTTTGACACCATGATACAGCAGGAAAATCCGCTGTACCTTGATATTCTTTACCGTTTTTGTCTGTCATAAATGTTACAACCTGTAGTGGCGTACTGAGCGGTGTAATAATTTTCCAGTATGTTGTCACGGACATAGAATCGCTACTGACACTAAACGGTTTAGGTGCATCTATACTAGAGCCAATCAGGTCCATTGTGGCTTGCGAGGTTTTAGGGTCCATGAACGCCACATCTACACGATTTTTTATGCTGTTCGATGACACGTTGATATAAGAACAAAAACTGGTCGGCAAATTCGGCAACACTAACACATTACTTGTAGACGCGCCTGGTTGTATAGGTGAAAATGCAGAAATACCTGGAGCAGGCAGTCCGCGCTTCAACAATAAATAGCCATCACGTGCGACCACGATACCATAATTTCCGTTGAGCATCACACTTTTGGCTTCGTTAATATAGTCGTTAGAGCCATAGAACGGTGTAATATCGCTCGTTGTATCAAGGAAGATATAATCAGCCACAGTATCACCATAAGGAAATTGATAGATGTGCGAGCGATGGCTTATGTGCGGAATAAGATTTGACTGCGCCGAGACAGACGCCGTTGGCGGAATCATATTTATAATTGGTTGAACTGAGTCATAATGGGCCTGTTGCATAGGCCATTTGAACTCTTGCGAAAACGGGGCTGTGCCACGCTCATAGTCAGCATGATACACCGAAAAGAGAATCAAACATAGCGATGCAAGTAGAATACCACTATGTGCAATCCAGTCTGCGCGTTTAGCAGGAAAGGAAAAGTTGTTGTTCCTGTGTTCCATTTGTATACGAAGCCAAGCAAGAATTTTTTGCACAAGCCAGACGATAAGTACTAATGCTTCGATAGTTGAGAAAATCAGAACAGGTATCATTTCAGCATCATATTGGTAGAGACCACTATATTGGCTTGGGTCGTTGCTGAGCAAATTCAAAGCTAATGTTGGCAACGCAAGTATCCATATCCAAGGCGCGAGGAGCGCAAGATAAGCAGTGGGCGCGAAGAGAGTACGCAAATAAATAAAGTGGTCATGTTCAAATACATGCTGTTTGAGAATGCTCACGGGATGAAGCAGAATGTTTTTAGCAATTTGTAAAGGACCACTTCCAAGATATGTATAGCGTGATGTCAAAAGAGAATGACCTGTGGGACTTGAAATATGGACAACGTATAAGCCAATGCCCGTCCAAATAGCTGCCAGCAGAACCAATGCTAAGCCACTACGCCAACGCCGTTGAAATAGAACGGACCAAAGACCATATAAAGCAACGACAATAGGTATCTCTTCTTTGCAGCCCATCGCAAGAATAGCAAAGACAAAAAGCCAAACTGTACGACGCGTGTACATAAAATAAAGCGTAAAGAGTAATAGTGAGGCAGTGAGCGTGACCGCGTGAAAATCAAATATTGTGGCCCACTGTAAGGCAGGATATAAAAGATAGAGTGCCGCAATCGCAACACTCGCTAACTCGCTCCGTAGTCGTAAACGCGCGAGCCAGAATGCTGGAAACGCACCACTAGCAACAACCAGCGTTTGTATAATTTGCAACGTCTTAGGATTGGGCGCGACAAGATAGGACAGAGAGATGAGCAAAAGCGTTGGTTCAAAATGAATAGCAAAACGCGAAATACCAGCTAAATTGAGATTGCCATAACAATTTGTGTCACTTATAGGATTGCAAATAGATTGATGAAAAAACTGTCCGTGCCAAACACTCCACAGTGCTTGATCCATAATTCCAAGGTCTTCCCCATGAGTAAGAAACGCGTCATGCTGACCAGTGTTGAAAAGAATGAAAAATATACTAAATGCGAGTGCGAAGAGCGCAACGGCTACTGTAGCAATCCAAAACATAGATGTGCGCGACATTGGTTCAGGGGATGGATAAAGATAGAGACCATTCAACAAAATAGACAGCCGTTTACGCCAGCCTTCATTATTCATGTATGGCACCTCCTTTCAGAGGGACTTGAGGAGTGGAGCGTGCTTGTTGTTCTTCTTGTTGCATGGCCTGCATCTGTTGTCTACCTGCAAGATAAGCGATGCTTACGCACACAAGTTCAGCAAGTGTGGATACGAGCCGAGAAAGAACAGCGATAATGGGGCCGAGCGCGAGAGGAAGCGTTGAGAGAGACAGTACAAAAAGGCCACTTATTGCTCCTTCACGGAAACCGAGACCACTAGGTGTGATAAAGCTTACAAAGCCAATGTCCCAGGCGATAGCATAAATACCGATACAGATAGGCAGAGCCGCTAGTGGGAGCGCAGGATAGAGAGCGAGTGTCAAAATATAGAAAGCACTACCAGCGATAATCCAACTAACACACCATGCTGCAGTCACAAGCAAAATATCACTATAACGCAAAGTGAGGAGAATAGGGTCTCGTTTCAAAAGACGCAATGCCGTGTTAAGTAGACCCCCAAGGATGCGTGGGTGTAGAAATACAAGCAGCAAGAGCAGGAGTAGTACGCCGAGAACGACAAGAAACGATTTTCCAACAAGTAACGTGTGTACGCTGCCAACCCCACCCCAAAACAATAGGCTACACGCGAAAATAAAGGCTCCGGCTGCAAGCTTCGTAATGAGTTCAACGGTCATGCTGGTAAAGGCAATAGGGCGCGAAACACCATATTTCCCAACCCAAAGGATACGTGCAAGAACATGCCACACGTTGCCAGGGATATAGCGCACGAACTCCGAGGCTAAATAAATACGTAGCGATGTACGTAAGTTGATATGCGAACCTAAACGACTTAATACAGCCTGCCAAATGAGGCCATAAGAAAGTTCTTGCAGCAAGAAGCCGCCGAAGGCCAACGCGATTAACCAGGGATTCCACTGAAATGGATGTGCTACTAGTTGCTTCCACTGTTCGGCAACAAAACTAAGGAAGAAACCCAATATGACTATAGGCAAACCTATCTGTAAGATACGTTTGCCAATTCTTTTGAGCGAAGAGGTTTGCATTAGTCTAGTTCCTGCCTGATACTATATTCTTCTCCAGGCTGGAACGCATAATAGCGGATCATCTCGCTTTGTAGGCCAGTCAGGATAAATTGCACGCCAAAGATCATGAGCAAGATACCCACAAAGAGCATTGGCTGATTGTGAATAGGCTCGTGAGTAAAGAATCTGCTCACAATGACGACATATGCATCTATCAAAATGCCGACAAACAATGTCCATAAGCCAAGCGGACCAAAGAGCCTTAAAGGAGTGCGCAGAAATGTTGTCAGGAACAGGACATTGAGCAGGTCAATGAGGCCACGAGCGAAACGACGAGCGCCGTACTTGGAAACGCCAAATTTGCGCGGATGATGACGTACTTTGATCTCGGCAACACGATAGCCACGCCAATGAGCCATAACAGGAATGAAACGATGAAACTCTCCGTACAGCTTGAGATGCGTGTCTTCAATGACCTCACGGTTATACGCTTTGAAGCCATTATTGATATCATGCAGATGCACACCAGTCATCTTGCTTACCATCCAGTTAAAGATACGCGATGGAAATGTTTTGGAAAGCGGATCGAGACGTGGAAACTTCCAACCTGAGACAAGATCATAGCCTTCATCGAGTTTCGCAAGAAAGTTTGGTATCTCCGCTGGGTCGTCTTGCAGGTCGCCATCCATTGTGAAGACCACTTTGCCACGACAACGGCTAAAGCCTGCGACAAGTGCAGGTGTTTTTGAGAAGTTCCGCCGGAAACGAATGACGCGAACAACACCAGGATGTTCACTATAAAGTTTTTCTAGTTCTTTGAATGTATTATCAGTACTGCCATCATCGACAAATATTACTTCGTAACGCTCGCCAGTTCCGTCAAGTTGAGCCGATAACCTTTCGTAGAGAGGACGTACATTTTGCTGCTCGTTCATAACAGGGACAACAATTGATATAGCAATCTCTGGCAATGGAGTTGCAAGCGTTGAGGATTGCGGCTCTACTACTCGCGTTGGGACTTCTATCTGCTGCATTTTTACTATTCTCCGCGCATAACCCTATAAAAAATTATATAACTGTCTACTCTCTAATTGGCACTTATTATAACATACCGTTATTTACAGGCTCTGGTGTACGGTATCATTTGTCTTTTTGTTGATTAGTTCCTGATTAATAAAACGCTTGAGTAACAAAAAGGGACACATGTTAATAGAATTTTCCTATTCTTCTAGTACGTCTCGTATACTAGGTGTTTTGCGTACTTATGCTTCTCACCCTATCATAGCAAGGAAATATGAAGAAACTCTCAAGATGGAGTAAATTTTTTCCTGATTTGGTAGAGAGAATACCCCAAACACTGTAACTTTCAATGGAAGGGTTTTTAAGGGAACGAGATGTAGAGGCTTTAATCATTACGCGCTCTTCCCGCATACACGGCGAAAGGACATGGGAATGTTAGCATCAACGCTCTCACCTAGCGAGTCTATAGCTTACAGGGCATAATGATGCTGTTTGACAATTTAATGTGGATATGTAGATTGTAGGGGTTTATAGCCTGTTTATTTTGTTCATTCGCATAATTATGGCCCCTACAACTCATCTATTGGTTCGGTTGTATCTTGGCAAAGAGGTCGGGTCGGTCTGAGGTAATGGAGTCGATGCCTGTAGCGGCAAGACTACGCATCTCTTCGAGTGTGTTGACGGTCCAGCAGCCAAGTTTGAGGCCCTGAGCATGCACTCTTTCAGGCATATCTGGCGTAAAAAGATCGCTGTCCATGTTGAGCCAGTCTACTTGCAAAGAGTTAGCTTGCTGTAGAAGTGTCTCAAAGGCATTTTCGCTTTTCGGGTTCCATATATCCTCTGAGATGATGGCGGCTGTTTTGAGAGATGGTTCTAACGATTTGATGAGAGGAAGAATGAGCAGGTCAAAGGAAATGATAAGTACACTATCGAGCATCCCTGCAGCGCGAATCTCCTTAACAACGGTCTCAGCAATATTCGGATAGCGTCCGTAGTTGCCATTCTCCTTGCTTGCTTTTATTTCAACATAGACCTGCGTTCGTGCTCTTGCCAAATCGAGAACTTCTCGTAACGTAGGAATATGTTGATGATCGGGCCAACCGCCGGGGAAGTGCGCTGCAGCATTGAGCGAACGTAGATAAGCAAAATCCAGATCAAGAATGTTCCCCTCGCCGTCAGTGAGTTTTTCGACGGTGTTATCGTGAAACACAATAGCGTGCCCATCTTTCGTCATTTGCACATCAAGTTCGATGGCATCGACGGAGAGAGTGAGTGCGGTACGAAAGGCTGCGAGTGTATTTTCAGGGGCGAGATGAGAGCCACCCCGGTGAGCTACGCGCTGAAAATCTATTTCCATAAAGAACTGTAATACCTCCTAGGAAGTGAGCTACTTCGTGCCCTCATTCTATCATCTACGACGAAAAGTACCCGCCTTTTGGGTGAGTTTTGGATATTGTTTTTGTTGTATAGTAGAGGAAATATTTTCTTAGAGAGTGAGAAGTGCTGTATGACGCTGATACCAGGAATGAAGGCTGAGGTGACGACGACGGTTGTACATGAGAACACTGCTGCATCGGTGGGTGCGGGCGGCGTCGAGGTATTTGGGACGCCGATGATGATTGCGCTAATGGAAAACGCGTCGTGGCAAGCGGTCATCAACGGACTCGATGAGGGCTATGTGACAGTGGGAACGGTGGTTGATATACGCCATCTTGCCGCCACGCCTATCGGTCAAAAGGTACGTGCGGAGGCAGAGCTACTTGAGGTTGACGGACGAAGATTAGTCTTTAAGGTCGAGGCATACGATGAACGACGCAAAATCGGCGAGGGCAAGCACGAACGGGCGATTGTACAGCTCGAACGCTTTTTGAGCCGACTGAATGGGTAGGTTTTGCAGGGGTCAAGGGGACAGGCGTCCCTTTGCGGGGCGTGGGGTGTCCCCACTTTATCTCTCCTCCCTTCTCCGCCTCGGTGGAG
>CAXUHF010000053.1:0-210 GCA_964250765.1 uncultured Ktedonobacteraceae bacterium
CCCTCATACTTTGTAAGGCAAATTGGCTCGCCTTCGACCTCGATAGCGGTCAGTTCGCCTTCCTCAACCTCGCTAGTCTCCGCGACCTTAATAAAACCTGCCATGTGCTCCTCTTATTTTCGTCAAAAGGATATGTGGTGGGGGGGGGGGGGGGAGGTTGAAAAAAAAAAAATAATGATTAGTTTTTTTTAGAATATAAAGTAATAATAA
>CAXUHF010000053.1:220-5952 GCA_964250765.1 uncultured Ktedonobacteraceae bacterium
AAAAAAAAAAAAAAATATTTATTTTTTTTTTTTTTTCTCCCCCCACCACATATCTTAAAATTTCTAAGGATGGGTAACGGGAATAATCACGCCATTTATACCGTCACTTGCCGATGATGCAAGGAAAATAGCAGTTTCCGCAATCTTATCGAGGCCAACCCATTTCTTGTTTTTTTCCTCTTCGGATGGCTTCATGGACTCGATATTGGATGCGGTCGTCAACAATCCCGGTCCAATAGCATTGACGTAAATACCAGCTTGTGCACCCTCTTTGGCAAAGGTGTAGGTGAGTGCATCGACACCCGCCTTGGCACTATTGTAAGCCGCCATATTCGCGCTCGCGCTCTCGACGCCACCAGCACGGCTAAAGTTGATAATTTTGCCGCCCCCCTGATTGCTCATCGTGGACCAAACCGCGCGTGTGCAGAGAAAGACGCTACGCAGATTGTTATTGAGTTCATAGTCCCAATCGGCAAGACTCAGTTCAGTCGATGGACCATATTTTGTGAGACCACCCGCGAGGTTAACCAGGATGTCGATACGTTCAAACGTACCAAGTGCTTCCTGAATAAGCTCTTTGGCACCCTCCTCTGTTGTTAGATCGGCAGCAATGGACAACACCATTGCATTCTCAACCCTGTCGCGTATCTCTTGCGCACGTTGCTCAACCCGACTTTTAGTACGCGAACAGATAGCGATATCAGCACCCTCGCGCGCAAACGCTTCTGCTACCGCAAACCCAGCCTGCCCTGCATTGCTTACACCTGTGATGATTGCAGCTTTCCCTTTTAAGCGCATCTACTCATCCTCCCCCTCTTCAATCGTTTCAAGACCTGCCATTGCAAGGCCACGATGCAGCACGCGTAGCGAAAGAAAAGCACATTTTGTTCGTGCTGGACTAATCGGCACGCCAAGCGCATCTAGCACGTCCTCTTTGCCTAACGCTCGGACCTCTGTCACGGTTTTACCTTCGATCATCTCTGAGAGCATGGAGGCTGCCGATTGACTAATGGCGCACCCACGGCCTTGAAAACGTACCTCTTTCACAAGGTCGTCCTCAACTCTCAAGTCCATGCCAAGCTGATCACCACACAGAGGATTCGAGTCCTCGGCATGTACATCAGGGTTATCGAGCTTGCCATAGTTGCGCGGGTTGCGATAATGTTCCAGAATATATTCGCGGTAGTCCATCGACATAGCGAACCTCCCCAATGTTGTTCATTGTCATAAGATAAGGGCACCCGCAAGGGGATGCCCCTCCCATACACGAACAGATACACACAACTATTTTCCATACAAGATACAGTATCTCATTAAAAACTAAAAATTTGCTTTGCTTTATGCAAACCCTGCACAAGCATGTCAATATCAGCATTATTTGTATAAACATAGAAGCTAGCGCGAGCCGTCGCTGCCAAGCCATATTTTTCGTGCAGAGGTTGCGCGCAATGATGACCCGCACGAATGGCAACGCCAACCTCCTGATCGAGAATGGAAGCTAGATCGTGTGGATGAATTTCTCCAAGTGTAAAGGATACGACGCCTCCACGCTGGCTTGCGTCGGGTCCATACACTTTTAATTCGGGGATTGTCTGCAACTGTTCCAACGCGTATGCTGTCATCTCTTGTTCGTGCTGCAATACACGTTCCATACCAATAGCGTTCAGGTAATCAACGGCCGCGCCAATACCAATGACCTCAGCGATAGCGGGTGTACCGGCTTCAAACTTCCAGGGTAAGTCGTTCCAGGTGGACTCGCGTAACGAGACTGTGCGAATCATATCGCCTCCGCCCATAAAGGGTGGCATGGCTTCGAGTAGGTCTCGTTTGCCATACAAGACGCCAATTCCTGTTGGTCCGAGCATCTTGTGTGCACTAAAACAGAGGAAATCGACATCAAGAGCTTGTACATCAACGGGCAGGTGTGGCACACTTTGGGCTGCATCGAGCAGTACAATTGCGCCAGCAGCGTGCGCTGAAGCGATCATCTGTTGTGCAGGAGTGATTGTACCAAGCACATTCGACATATGTGTAAAGGCGACGAGTTTTGGCTTCTGCTCTAATAATTGTTCGTAGACATCCAGACGCAACAGGCCATCTTCGTCGGCAGGAATAAACTCGAGACGCGCACCCGTGCGTTGTGCGAGCAATTGCCAGGGCACAAGATTACTGTGATGCTCTATCTCGGTCAAGATAATGAGATCGCCTGCATGAATGTTAGCACTGCCCCAGCTATAGGCGACGAGATTGATACTCTCGGTGGTGTTGCGCGTGAAGATAATCTGCTTGCTCTGTCGGGCATTGAGGAAACGCGCAACCTTGACGCGTGCCTTTTCCATTGCCGCCGTCGCCTCTTCGCTGATCTCGTAGACGCCGCGATGAACGTTAGCGTTGTAGTTCTGGTAGTAGAAGTTCATTGCGTCGAGGACTGCTGTAGGTTTCTGCGAGCTTGCGGTACTATCGAGATAGACAAGAGGTTTGCCATGTACCTGCCGCGACAAAATAGGAAAGTCGCTACGGATGTCCTCGAATGTCCGAACTCCTTTTTCTGTTGCTGTTACCTGCTCTGATGTTAACATGCGCTTTCCCTTATTTTTATAATATGTTTTTCTGCAATGGCAACACACATTGTCTGTTGCCATTGCAGAAAAACATATTAATATTCGTCTAGCTTGATCTCTTCGTCATCGCCTGACTTCTTATCAAGGCTGATGGCGTGTTCGTCAACGCCTTCGATCTCCCAACGCTCCTGTGCATCTACCCATGTGTCGGCCTCACTCTCGTATTCGCCGCTCATGCGACGCACGATACCGCGACGCAAACGAGCGCGAAGGTTTTCTAATGGAATACGTTGTAGCACTGGCTCGAAGAAACCTTGCACGATGATTCGCTCGGCCTCTGGTCGTGCAATACCACGTACCATGAGGTAGAAGAGTTGCTCTTCGTCGATCTGACCACTTGTGGCACCATGACTGGCACTCACCTCGTTCGCGGCAATTTCCAGTCCTGGAATGAGTTCCGCGCGTGACTTCTTGCTCAGCAGGAGCGCATGGGCTGAGAGGAACGAGGCGGTTTGCTGAGCCTTTGGCTGAATACGAATCATGCCATCGAACTCAACACGCGACTCATCTGTCAGTACACCCTTCACCAGCGTCTCCGCATTGGTCGAGAGAGCATCGTGGTTAGACAGCGAATTGATGGCGAAACGCTGGTCGTGGTCGGTGAAGAAGACGCCAACAAGTTCACCCGCGCTGCCATTACCCTTGAGTCCAGCACCGATATTGGTCATATTGACTTTGCTGCCAAGCTCTGCCAGCACGAAGGTAACGCTCGCATCTTTCGCAAAAATCGCGTTTTTGTTGGTGATATTCCAGATGTTTTGCCCAAGTTCTTGCAAGTTGCTGAACTCAACACTGGCAGCATTTTTGGCGTACACCTCGACGACATCATCTAGGAGTGTTGCTTGCTCACCTTCGACACCAGAACTATATTCCGTAACGAAGCGCACACTGCTCATCTCGTCTGCCACAATCAGTGTATGTGAGAAGAAGGCCGAGCTGGGAGCATCAAGCCAGACCTGCGATAGAATTGGAGCCGCAATCTCTACGCCCTGTGGCACATAAAGGAAGATACCACCACTCCAAAACGCGGCATGTAAAGCTGTATACTTGTTGCTATCAACAGGAATACAATCGGTCATGAAGTATTGCTGTACGAGATCGCTATGCTCACGAACGGCGGTCTCAAGATCGGTCAGGATGACACCTTGCTGCTTCAGGTCCTCATTCAATTCGATACGTACAACGGACGAGTTATGCTGAATGATGGTACCAGAACGCTCATCAACAAGGCCCTCTTGCCGGGCTTTCTCGAATGAGGTAGGCAGTACATCACCCACTTGTCCAGGCACATAGGATGTGAGGGCATCAAACTTGAAGTTCGAGAAGGCGCGTAGTGTACCCAAGTCGCCACGGCGTCCAAGGGGTGCTGGCATTTTTTCGTAGGTATCCCAGGCATCCAGACGCTTTTGCAGCATCCATGCTGGCTCTCCCTTGCCGCGTGACAGTTCTTCAACTGCGGCACGTGAGAAGCCAGGAGCTAATGTGTTAAGCATTGGACGCCACCTCTTCTGAACTCGCACTTGCCTCTTCATCTTTTGGACGCAACCACTCGTAGCCCTTTTCCTCAAGTTCAAGTGCAAGCTCCTTACCGCCGGACTTGATAACACGTCCATTGAACATGACGTGTACATAGTCGGGGGTGATGTAGTTCAGCATGCGCTGGTAGTGTGTGATGAGTAAGACGCCTAGGTTTGGCCCTGTCAACGCGTTGACGCTTTCGGACACAATTTTAAGCGCGTCGATGTCCAGACCAGAGTCGGTCTCGTCCATCAGTGCAATCTCTGGCTCAAGCAAGGCCATCTGTAGAATTTCTGCGCGCTTCTTTTCACCACCGGAGAAACCGTCGTTAATGGAGCGGTTGATAAAGCTGTTATCAACTTTGAGGAGCTTCATTTTAGCCTGTAGCAGTGTGCGGAACTCTTTTGGGGGCACAATGCTTTTGCGCTTGTTCGCCTGACCCGTTGGGTTCTCGCCCTCTTCAAGTGGCTTGTTGCCTTCGCGTACAGCCTCTAGTGAGCGGCGCAGAAAGTTTGCCACGCTGACACCAGGAATGGACATAGGATACTGGAACGCCAGGAAGAGTCGCATACGAGCGCGGCGGTCAGGAGAATATTCAAGAATGTTCTCGCCCTTGAACCAGACTTCACCTTCGGTCACTTCGTACTTAGGATTGCCCATGATAACGTTTGCTAACGTGCTTTTACCGGAACCATTTGGTCCCATCAACGCATGTACTTCGCCCTGCTTGATGGTCAGGTTCACACCACGAAGAATTGGTTTGCCTTCAATATTCGCATGAAGATTTTTAATTACGAGTTCTGATCCCATTCCAAAAACACCTTTTCTTACATCATCACAGAGGCTAGGAGATAGCTATGTGAGATAATTTTCCTCAAAAAACAATTATGATGCAGAGCGAACCTCTGGCTCTTCTGCTATGTAAAAGCCCTTTGTGTTTGGGCTAACATGAATATCTGAAAGCGCGATGAAGCGTGTTGGGTCTGGCTCCGAGTTGTCAGCCATTAGGTCAGCCAACGTCATCATATCGAGTGTCTGCGCTACCGCGTCACGGACCTTTGACCACAGCACTTTAGTTTTGCACGAGTCGAGGAAGTTGCAGACCTGCGACATCTCGCCCTCGGTTGCGCATATCATCGGCGCGATAGGTCCCTCAAGGACGCGTACAATCTCGCCCATCGTGATCTGCTCTGGTGGACGGCTTAACTTGTAGCCGCCATGCGCTCCGCGTGTGCTTATCACAAGTGGTGGTGTGGCCTCACGTAGAAGCTTAACCAACTGCTCCAGATAGGCCAATGGTAGGAGTTCCACCTGCGAGATATCGGTGAGCGAACGAGGACGACCACCATAGTTACGTGCGAGATCAACCATGATCCGCACTCCGTATTCGCCTTTTGTAGAAACTCGTAACATCAATGGTCGCTCCTCTCCAAGCCAATTCCGCAGTGTGACGATGTACTGCGTGGCTAGATTAATCCGACTTATTCACTAGGATATATTTTAGCACCGATATGGAAGGGCGTCAACTACGAAATGAGAGAGGGTCTACATCCATTAAGGGGAAATTGGTGAGCCGACAGGGAGACCGCAAGG
>CAXUHF010000053.1:6052-12706 GCA_964250765.1 uncultured Ktedonobacteraceae bacterium
CCGCAAGGATGCAGACCCACGAGAGACGAGCCGTTGCTATATGGTTCAGCATCGGATATACTCCTAGCAAAAGAGATGCAGGAATGCTCGAAACGTCACGAAGCAAGCAAAACCTATCTCGCTTCTGCTCTGCCAAACATCAATATATAAAGAAGGAAGATGAATTGAATACAACATTTCACTCAAATGTATTTTCGTTAGAGAAGATTCAGTTGGCGCACACCGAAGAATATATCTTACGTGGTGGTCGTCATCTTTTACCATTGTTACCCAAAGCATTTGAAGGAATTCAACAGATCGGCGTTATTGGCTGGTCATCACAGGGACCAGCTCAGGCTCAGAATCTGCGCGATTCTTTACAGGGAACAGATATCAAAGTCGTCGTTGGTCTGCGCGAAGGCTCTCGCTCTTTTGCATCTGCTGAGAAGGTTGGTTTCACCCGTGAGAATGGGACGCTTGGTGAAATGTATGCGGTCATTGCTCAATCAGACCTAGTCTTGTTACTCATTTCTGATGGCGCACAGACTGAACAGTATGAACAAATCTTTGCTGCCCTTAAACCAGGGGCAACGCTAGGTTTTTCACATGGCTTCCTGCTTGGCTATCTCAAAAACATCGGCGTCGCATTTCCCAAGAATATTAATGTCATTGGCGTTTGTCCGAAGGGAATGGGGCCTTCTGTACGACGGCTGTACGAACAGGGGAAAGAGATTAACGGGGCAGGCATTAATTCGAGTGTTGCCATCGAACAAGATGTGAATGGCAAAGCTGTTGATTATGCGCTGGGCTGGTCTGCGGCGTTAGGTTCTCCATTCACCTTTTTTACAACACTTGAGTCTGAATACCGCTCGGACCTCTTCGGGGAACGAGGCATTTTGTTAGGTGCCGTTTACGGCATCGTCGAGAGCTTATATCGCTGGTTCTTGCGTCATGGAGCATCACAAGAACAAGCGTTTATTCGTTCAACAGAGTCAGTCACAGGACCAATCACCTCGCTCATCTCGAAACGGGGTTTGTTAGCGGTGTATGAGAGCTTGGACGCGCAAGGCAAAGAGATATTCCAACGAGCATACACGGCAGCCTATCATCCCGCATTTGAGATTCTGCTAGAAATCTATGACGACATTTCGTCTGGCAATGAAATTCGTAGCGTTGTTGACGCCGTTCGTCGCCACAAACGCTATCCAATGGGACGCATTGATGGAACAGAGATGTGGAACGTCGGTGTCGAGGTCAGAGCGCAACGGAGGGAGGACCAGATTCCTCTCGATCCGCTAACAGCTGGCATCTATATCGCTGGAATGATGGCACAGGTTGACCTGCTCAAGGAAAAAGGACATCCTGCCTCAGAAATCGCCAATGAATCTATCATTGAAGCTGTTGATTCGCTGAACCCCTATATGCACTACAAAGGTATCTCGTATATGGTTGATAACTGCTCAACAACCGCACGTTTGGGCGCAAGGAAGTGGGCACCGCGCTTCGACTACATCCTTACGCAACTCGCGTTTCCAGCGTTCGACAAGAATGCCCCAGTTGATTCCAAGCTCTTTGAGGATTTCTTGCATAACGACATTCACGAGATACTCAGCGTCTGTGCCACACTACGCCCCTCCGTTGATATCGCCGTTTTCGGCTAAACGTGTTTACTCAAACGTCATGAGTCATCCCAAACTTCGGGATGACTCATGTTCTCGTCATAGTTATCCTTTCTTATTCTGCTCTTGTTCCAAGTCTGGCTCAAAGATTTGTTCAACTGGTAGCTGAAAGAGACGCGCAATCTTAAATGCTAACGGCAGGCTAGGATCGTATTTGCCCGTTTCCAGGGCGGTGACTGTTTGACGTGACACATCCAGGCGTTCGGCGAGGTCTGCCTGTGACCAGTTACGCATGGCTCGCAGGACTTTCAATTTGTTATTCATTTCCGTCTCCATCGGCTCATGAATATCTCCGAGCGGCGATTCCTGTCCCTATGCTCCATAACGCAATCATCAACGGAAACACCCAAAGTAAGTTGATATGTGGAAACCCAACGTTTTCGAGAAAGCCATAGCTAAACGTGAGAATGCCAGCCACACCAAAACCAAACGCTAGCCCCTCGAATTGAATACGGCGTTGTAGCTCGTCCATGCGACCTACAAAGCGCATATAAGCGATAATGCCGAAAATGGCTGGAATAACGGGTGCGAGTGCGAGTGGTGCACGCCACCATGCTGTACTTGGGCTGATGTTGATAAGGGTAATCGAGATAATAAGCACAACGACATAGGCCGCCATTGCCGACAAAAATTCTCTCGTATACTGTCTTACTGCTGTCTTCATCACGATTTTCCTCTTTCTTCCTCTAGGGACCGATTAATCGTGTCTTCCTAGTGATCAGATACTAACAAGGATGCGCTAAATCGGTCCCTACAGAATACATATTTGTTAAGGACACTTACCTTTATGTAAAGCTTACTTGTCATAGTATATAGGTTTGTTTTCTTTTTGTCAAGTACGCTTGTCATTTTGCTAAGGAGAGTTGCTAAAAGAGGGGATGATTATAGTGGGGCATAATGAATTGTGGTCCTTACAACATTCTATATTGCGTCCTCAACACTCTCATACACGACCGATTCTACCTTGCCTCTTTAAGAGGACAAAAAAAGAATATATATGACAGAAGGTGTTAACATTGGCATGATACACTTGTTCTTAATACGATTGGCTACTGACAGAAGTATTGGAACTGATGTGGTATGATGTCATAACTATTCTTTATCCTCGTCCATCTTTTTATCATGTGCTCATTCATCTGCCTGTTGACTAGCCTTTGTATGGAGGTTCCTCTTGCTGAAACGAGAATTTACTGTCTCGGATGAATATCGCTATAACCGTGCTACTCCAACACGCTGGATTGCTTCGCATCTTGTGCGCTACAAGTTCATTGTGCTTGGTTTCATGATCGCAGCAACGCTAGCAAACGCCTTCAATGCTGCTGTGCCAGCACTAACAGGCGTGGCATTCGATGCTGTGCGTAACAATAGTGAGGCCCGATTGCTGATGGTGGTTATCAGTCTGCTTGTCGTTATCGCATTGACGGGTATAACTGACTTGGCGGCACGTTTGTCGGCAGAGATATTGGGTAAACGCTTCGCACGCGATTCGCGTGACGAACTCTACCTCAGTTTGCTGAGTAAGAGCCAGACCTTTCATAATCGGCAACGGGTGGGCGATGTGATGGCGCGTGCTTCAAACGACATTACGCAACTGAGCGATATGATTGTACCGGGGTTCGATATGATTTTCGACTCGTTCACCGCGCTGGTTGTACCTATGGTCTTCATTGTCTTCATCAGTCCACAGTTGTTGCTAGCTCCGCTTATCTTCATAGCTCTTTTCCTTCTCGCATTACGAGACTACGCGCGCAAACTCAGTCCAGTTTCTGATCATATGCGTGAACAGTTTGGTACGATGAACGCGGTCCTGAACGAAGCGGTCTCAGGTGTTGAGGTTGTCAAAGCCACAGGACAAGAGAGGCAAGAGCAGCACAAGTTTGGGCACAATGCAGCGTTGTATCGTGATTACTTCGTCAAAAATGGGCAGATACAGGGTCGTTATCTTCCAACCCTGATTGCTGCGATTGCTCTAGCAGGAGCCTTTTTACATGGGTTGTATCTGCTATTCCAGCATCAACTCACGGTTGGTGGTTTAGTCTCGTACATGGGCCTGATGGCGATTATCCGCTTTCCCGCCTTCATGTCAATTTGGAGTTTTAGCCTTGTGCAGTTAGGTGTTGCGGCCTCAGAACGTATTCTGAGTTTGATGCGTGAAGAGACGGAGTTGGACGAGAACGAGGGCGGTTTCCGTGAACAGATGCGCGGCGATATCGTCTTTGAGAATGTCACCTTTAGTTATGGTAATACGCCCATCCTGAAGAATGTCTCCTTTCATGCTAAGCCGGGACAAACCATCGCTATTGTCGGACAAACTGGCTCTGGTAAAAGTACGATGACGAAGCTCGTGAACCGTATCTATGATGTTGACTCTGGTCGTGTACTGGTCGATGGGGTCGATGTGCGAGAGTGGAACCTGAATGCTTTGCGCTCGCAGGTCTCGACTATTGAGCAAGATATCTTCTTGTTCTCACGCTCAATCTCTGAAAACATTGGCTATGGCATGGGACAAAAGGCGACACAGGAGGCTATTGAGCAAGCTGCCAAAGATGCTCAGGCTGCTGAGTTCATCAACAGCTTTAAGGAAGGCTACGAGACGGAGATCGGTGAACGTGGCGTTACGCTTTCTGGTGGACAACGCCAGCGTATCGCTATCGCGCGTGCTTTATTGACCGATCCACGTATCCTTATTCTTGACGATTCGACCAGCGCGATTGATAGCGCAACCGAGGACGAGATACAAAAAGCCATTCGCCGCTTGCTAGAGGGACGTACTACCTTGCTCATTACGCATCGCCTATCACAGATTCGTTGGGCCGATAACATCCTGGTGGTGCGACGTGGCGAAATCGTCGATTCGGGTACACACGACGAACTGATACAACGCAGCGATACCTATCGTCGCATCTTCGCACCACGCGAACGAATTGTTAATGATATACAATCGGTGGCAACGGCTGTCGGAGGTGAATAGTGCCTGTACGGGTCTGCTTCAGCACACCCTGTGAGCGTTTCACAACGTTTGCAGAAATTGAAGAGCGTTTTAATGGTCCTCTACATATATGCGATGCCAGTAGGGTGTGCTGAAGCAGACCCGTACAGGGGTCAATTTCTGCGGACATTATGAGTTGCTAAGAGGGTGTACTGAAGTAGACCCGTACAGGGGGAATAAGGAGCCACATACTATGGGCTTTATCATGGATGGTCTGGATGCTGAGGCGTATGACCGAACATATAAAGATAGTCAACTTGTTAAGCGAATCATTAACTATTTCAAGCCAAAGACAGGTATCATCATTTTCTTGACTGTGTTGATTGTGCTTAGCTCGCTACTCGATACGGCCTTTCCTATACTGGTCTCACAAGGTATAGACGCGCTTACTTCATCGAAGGCGACACAAACAGCTATTTTGCTGGTCGTGTTTATCTTGATATCGGGGATACTTTCGTGGGTTTGTAACCTGTTTCGACAGTGGTATAGTGCGAAAGCCGTTGGCGATGTCGTGCTACAGATACAGACGGACGCCTTTAACGCGGTCATGGAGCGCGATATGTCGTTCTTTGATGAGTTTTCCATCGGCAAGATCGTGAGCCGTGTCACTTCTGATACCGAAAAGTTTGCTACCGTTGTGACGCTCACGCTGAACCTGATTAGTCAGGTGTTGCTCTTTTTCCTGGTTGGCGCGGTTCTCTTCTCAAGAAATGTGACGCTGGCTCTATTAGCTTTTACAATTGCACCCGCTATCGTGATTGTCGCGTTAGCATTTCGTCGAATAGCGCGTACATCGACGCAACGATCACAGCGTTCAAGTGGACGCGTCAACGCGAATGTGCAGGAAGTGATTAGCGGCATCACAGTGGCG
This sequence comes from uncultured Ktedonobacteraceae bacterium, assembly GCA_964250765.1. Taxonomy (GTDB): domain Bacteria; phylum Chloroflexota; class Ktedonobacteria; order Ktedonobacterales; family Ktedonobacteraceae; genus JBBQVS01. The sequence continues at coordinate 11,571 of CAXUHF010000053.1, forward strand.
AAGAACTTTCGACAAGAGCAGAATATGTATGATGCTTTCAAGAGAGTCAATCAGCAGGCATATCAGGTCAATGTGCGTTCAGGCTTTCTCTACAACGGTGTCTTTCCTGTTCTACTCATCATCGCCAATCTTGGCACAACCATTGTCGTGTATTTTGGCGGTCAAAGTGTGTTAGGCCACCATATCTCGGCGGGCGACTGGTTTCTGTTTGTGCAGGGCATCGGCTTACTATGGTTTCCGCTCACAAGCATCGCTTCGTTTTGGAGCCAGTTCCAGCTAGGCTTGGCGGCAAGCGAACGCATCTTTGCCTTGTTGGATGCGGAGCCACGTGTACATCAAAACGATAATCAACCTGTAGATACGTTGGATGGCAAGATTGAGTTCAAGAATGTCTTCTTCAGCTATGATGATCGCCAGACGGTGCTAGCAGACTTCAATCTCACTATTCCAGCAGGTGAAACCATCGCTTTAGTGGGTCATACAGGGGCGGGCAAATCGAGTCTAGGTAGGCTTGTCTCGCGTTTCTATGAGTTTCAGGGCGGGCAGTTGCTCATTGACGGACGTGATATCCGTAGCTTTGATCTGATCGCCTATCATCGCTTGCTTGGTATTGTACCACAGGTGCCGTTTCTGTTTTCCGGCACGGTCGCGGACAATATCCGTTATGCGCGACCAGAGGCAAGCGACGAGGAGGTGCTGTCGGTTGCGCGGCGTATTGGTAACGGAGACTGGTTGGAGGCTCTTCCCGACGGTGTTGAAACGCTCGTCGGTGAGACTGGCAAGGCTCTCTCAATGGGGCAACGTCAGCTTGTCGCACTGGCCCGTGTGCTACTGCAAAATCCATCAATTATCATCCTTGATGAGGCTACTGCTAGCGTTGACCCACTGACGGAGGCACAGATTCAAGAGGGTCTGGATACCGTCTTAGCGCATCGTACCTCAATCATCATTGCCCACCGTCTCTCGACCATTCGCTATGCTGACCGTATCATCGTTCTCGACAAAGGACGCATCGTCGAAGAGGGTAGCCATGATGCATTGATGAAACGCAGTGGACACTACGCGGACCTGTACAATACATACTTTCGTCACCAATCGCCCGATTATAGACCAGGAGAAGGTTTTGTTCCTGTGCT
>CAXUHF010000053.1:12806-33343 GCA_964250765.1 uncultured Ktedonobacteraceae bacterium
ACACTCAGAGAAGAGGAAGGGCCTTATCATGCAAAAGCGCGTTGGCAATGTACGTTGGGGTATTGCCTTACTACTCGGTCTTGGCGTTATTATCAATTATTTTGACAGGACAAACATTTCTGTCGCTGGTGTCTCATTGTCGAAAGAGTATCATCTTTCAGCAGTACAATTTGCATTCATTGCATCGGCATATCTCTACACGTATACCCTTATTCAAGTCCCCATAGGTGCATTGCTAGACCGCATTGGTGTCAAATGGATGACGCGTGTTGGCACGATTATTTGGACTATCGCAACATTTATGACCGCGATTGTAAGTGGCTATGGTCTTATTATTGTTGCGCGTCTCTTGCTTGGTGTTGCGGAGGCACCTGTATTCCCGGCGGCATCGAAGGCAACAGGCTACTGGTTTCCTATGAAAGAGCGTGGTCTCGCAACCTCAGCGTTTGATGCATCCGCGAAATTTTCAAACGTCATAGGCGTGCCCTTTGTCGCGTTTGTCGTCTCGCTCTATGGATGGCGTGGTGGCTTCTATGCCACAGGTATACTTAGTCTGCTCTATGGCATCCTCTTCTGGATTTTCTATCGTGATCCCAGTCAATCAAAGCGCATCTCGTCGCAAGAACGCACATATATCGAAGAGGGTGGAGCACAAGCCGATAATGTAGCACCTGCGAACACATTAGCAAGTTTGGGCTACTTGCTACGTCAGCCGAAGATATGGGGCATGGCTCTTGGTTTCGCGGCCTATGGCTACTCATTCTACCTGTTCTTAACGTGGCTACCCACGTATATCCAGAGTCAGTTACATGTCTCAATTTTGAATAGCGCGGGTTTAGTTGCCATCATATGGGGTGTGGCGACGGTAACAGACATTGTAGTGGGCGGTTGGCTCGTAGACTACTTGATTAAGCGTGGCAACGATCCAACAAGGGTGCGTAAGACAATTTTCATTATCGGTATGCTCATGGGCATCGCAATTATTGGAGCCGCGTTTACGAAAAGCGTCCCCTTGATTGTGATGTGGCTCTCTATTGCACTTGGTGGCCTCGCGTTTGCTGCTCCTGTAGGCTGGAGTATTCCGTCACTTATCGCACCTAAGGGGACTGTTGGTGTTGTTGGTAGCATCATGAACTTCTTCAACAACCTCGCGGGTATCATTGCCCCACTCGTGGCGGGGTACGTTCTTGATACCACAAAGTCGTTTGTATTGAACTTTATCATTGCCGCCGTTGTGCTTGTCCTCGGTATTCTCTGTTACCTCTTGCTTCTTGGTAAAATTGAGCAATTGCCAGCGCAATTCGAGGAAACGCGCGTGGAAGAAGGTACTCCAGCGGTGGGAGATTAAGTACAGTAAATAAACAAAAATCATGGGCGAATTTGGTTCGCCCATGATTTTTGTTTATTTACTGTTGAGTATGGCGTTTCCTACCCACCACGATTTGGCGTGTTCCCTTACCAAAGGGTTTCCAGTCGTAGCTTCCATAAATGGCTTCTATGCTAAATCCGGTTGCAAGGAAGAGCAGTTGCAGTTCGCGTGGAAAGAAGACATGCATATCGAGCTTCGTAAGATAACGTTCGTTCTCCCCTGACTCGAAAAACTTTTCGTGTGTCCAGGTAATATGTTGGTTTTGCTCGATCTGGTCATATTTGCGACTCGTATAGAGTAGCATTGTGAACTGTTCTTCAGGTGATTCAAACTCATCTTCTAGGTAGACCGTCGAGGGCAGATTGAGTGCATTGCTCAGGTAGTCTATGTCGGGTAAGAAGGTATCGACGACAAAATGTCCGTTGGGTGTAAGATGGTCAAACGTGTTCTTGAATGTATCAAGCTGCTGATCCAATTCATAGAGATGAGCGATAGAATTGAAGGGCAGAAAAATCAGATCGAATGTCCCTTTATGTACTAACTGATAATCGCTCATATCGCCTTCATGCAGAGTAACACGTTTTTGCACAGACTCCGGTTCGCGTTCCAGTTTGCGTCGGTAGGCATTGAGCATCTCTGGTGCGATATCTAATCCCTCTAGCTCAAAATTGCCTGGACCGTGTAAGAGTTCGAGGCCAATGCGTCCACTACCACACGCAAGTTCTAACACGCGCTGTGGTGGATTGCGCAGCACGAGTTCACGCCAAAAAGGTACATCTTGCTCCGATTGCCCTTGATATTCAAGATCGTAGTCGCTCACGTTCTCGTAATATTCCCCCATGTCATAGGGCATAAAAAAAATCCTTTATAATTGAGATGATAAGAAAAGAAATGTTTTGTAGGAGTAGCATAGCATATGTTGAGGTTACAGGACAATAAGGACGGATTTTTTCTGTCTACTTTATTGTTCTAGTACATAGAAGCTAATGGCATTGACGCGGTATAGACGAGATTTGCTATAGTATGTAGAGAACATCGTTTCCAATAAAAACACATGGTTAAACCTACGTGGTAGTAGAGGAGCACAATTAATGCAGGACATTGCACCAGAGGTGGTATCTATTGCGGATGCTTGCCTTGGTGGTCTGTATGGTCGGTCGGCACTGCTGATTGGACCACAAGAGCAACGATCTCCATACGCAACACTCCTGCGTCGTGCAGGGATGACATACATTTTTCAAGAAGATACACCGCTTTATGTCTCGTCTCTCTTGTCACAAGTACAACTCTTAATCAGTGTGCCCGCGCCAGCCGTGTTTGAACCCGTCCCGCTTCTCACTGCGGCAAGTATTGCACGTGGTTGCGCGGGACGCCACACACCATTGCTGATCTTTGACCTTGCGCAATCAACCTCGGTTGAAGAAATCGCTGGTCTGCTCCCTGCTGTCTGCCTCTATACGCCAGAGGACGTGCAGCGTATCCTCTTACAGGTCGGGGCAGGTAGCTATTGATATATATGATACAGTAGAAATGGATGTAGGGGTCTAATTCTATTACACCCTGTTGGCGATATACTATGTTAGAGGTCATTGACCAACATTACAATGTCCTCCGGTATTGTGATATGTCAAGAGGGTGTAATGGAATTAGACCCCTACAGATTGTGCAGTGACCTACCAAATTTTTAATGTATGACATGATGCCCAATCGAGGAAATGTATGGAAGTTATAAAAATATCGCCACGTGGCTATTGCTATGGAGTTGTTGACGCACTGCAGATTGCACGTCAGGCGGCAAAAGATATGACGCTGCCTCGTCCAATCTATATCATTGGGCAGATTATTCATAACCGTCATGCTATCAATGAACTCACAAATATGGGCATTGTCACGCTCGATGGTCCTGATAGGGCAACCATCTTAGAGCAGGTGCAAGAGGGGACCGTCATTTTTACCGCGCACGGTGTCTCACCAGAGGTCAAGCAACGCGCACAAGGGCGTGGTCTGCATTGCATCGACGCCACGTGCCCTGATGTCACGGTGACGCACGATCTTGTCATCAAACTTGTGTCAGAGGGCTACTACATTCTCTACATTGGTAAAAAAGGCCATCCAGAGCCAGAAGGCGTTATAGGTGAGGTGCCAGGACATATCAGCTTAATCGAGACCCAAGCCGATGTAGATGCACTCACATTGACGCCTGAACAAACGCGAAAGCTCGCGGTTTCTACACAGACGACACTCTCGAAGTGGGACACGAACCGCGTCATTCAATACATTAAAACGCGTTATCCGCAGGCCGAGGTGCATGTCGATATCTGTGCTGCCACGCAGACGCGTCAGGAAGCGGTCGCGGAACAGGCAAAGGGTGCTGACCTTACCATCGTCGTTGGCGATCCTAAGAGCAATAATACCAATCGACTCGTACAGGTCTCCGAGGAATTAGCACACGTTCCTGCTGTACGCATAGAGGACCTCTCACAACTTGATATCACGCTCTTACAAGGAAAGAAACGCATCGCAGTCACGGCGGGTGCCTCGACTCCAAGCCAGTTGACACGCGAAGTCATTCGCTATCTGGAACAATATCAAGAATCGTAGGGACCACATTTATGGCGTCCAAGGCACAATTTATTGCGCGAGGTTCGGTTGGTAAAGCCGATAGTTAAGAAAATATAGCCGATAAATCGGCCTCGGACGCCATAAATGTGGTCCCTACGAAAAATTATCATATCAAAAGGTAGATAATATTATGAAAACACTACGACAAGTAATAGGAGATGCTACCGATGAGCAACTAGCCGCAATATTCCGCTTGTGGGTCGTAACCGGAGAACAGGACAAGAAGAACACAAAACAGCAACTAGAAATGCTCGTCGGTAGAATGCAAACAAATCCTATCGCAGCACGCTTTGCTTGGGAGCAACTCACAGACGATGAACGTCAGGTACTTTACCGCGTTTTACCTACTTCAACTCGTTATGGCGTACGCTCTGGCTTTATTCTCAAACAGACGAAACTCTCCCCTGAACGATACGAAACCGCGTTAAATCACCTGATTGAGTACGCGCTTCTTCAGGAATCCACTGATACACCACACATAGTTGCAAGTACATCTTCAAGCACGAAACAAGCTACACGTTCTATAGACACCGCCACGATTAGAGTGTTTAACGAGAGTGTAGATGTGCTCTATCAAGTGAGTCGAGAGTTTTTCACGCCATCGGGTGATCGGAGCAAGTGGGACCTTGATAAGCTTTTATTAACACTGCATCCACGCGCATTATCCGACCTGATGAAAAACTATGATATTCCCAAGAAAAAGGCTGCTTACTACTATGAGTATGAAGAGGCCGACATGATCGCGGACCACCTCTTGGACATGCGTGAACCGCTTAACCATCTTTCGGGTCTTGAGCCAAAGGCACGTGAGCTTTTTGTCTGGTTACGTAATCACGATGGTAAAGCATCTATACAAGCGGTGCGAGAGGCAATGAAAGTGGATGATAGCGTGCTTTTAGAAACGCTACGTACACTTGCCTTGTATGGACTCGTCTTTGACAGTTTCTCTAAAGGTATACATGTCGTGTTTGTGCCGAGAGACCTGTATGGCAATATGAACCCTCTTAACCTTAACAGTATGAAAAAAGTGGATGAGGAGGTTCCAGTAAAAGAACTTGAGCACGAGCCAGCAGCCATACGAGTAGGTGAGAGCATTGCTGTGTATGATATCGCAACGCTGGTAAACACGATTTATCAGCAGACGATTGAGCCAACGCAGGCGGGTAGGGTCCCAAAGCGCATTGCTAACAAGATTCGTACAACCCTTCGTGGACAACCGCGTGTAAATTACGAAGATGGCGACGATTATATCGAAATTTTACTGAACGTGATGGAGTCTTTCAACATTACCAAACTCACTAATCCGTCGTTTCAAGATAGCAAACCAGCTTACGAGATAACACCTACCGTCGAAAAGTGGGCACAGAGATCGCTTGTTGAACAGACGCACGCACTCATCTTTTACTGGCTTGAAAACTTCGCGTGGCGCGATGTCTATGGCGTCAACTATAGCTCCTGGTCCACCTATTCCTGGGATGTCTCTGGTGGACGTAAAGCACTCATTAAACACCTGTATAACTATACACCTGGACACTGGTACTCCATTGATGCACTTTTACAAGAAATATGGCGCGACGATGCATTTGCGTATCGTTCCTCAACATCCTTGTATGGAAATTCTAGGAAAGTTGTCAAGGATGCCAATACGAGGGAGAAGTGGAATCGGTGCGAGGGCGAAGTCTATCGTGGCATTTTGTCTTCAACGCTTCATGAATTGGGTCTTGTAGATATCGGCTATTCACATCCTGACGCATTGAGTTCAAACATACCCATAAACCCTGACTACTTTCTGATTACAGAACTTGGTCACAAGGTACTGGAGTTAGGCTCTGATGGCGTAGAGACGCAGGAAGAGCAAGTTTCATCGCATGGTCTTGTGATACAACCGAACTTTGAACTCTTATTGCTACAACCTGACCTCTCCACGCTCTACTCGTTGCTGCCGTTCGCGCAAGCCAATCAGCTTGGGCTGGTAAGTCGTCTTACGCTGACGAAAACGTCGGTGCTACGTGGCTTGCAATCGGGTAAAAACGTAGAGCAGATATTCTCTGCTCTACAAGAGCATAGTCAAAAAGAATTGCCGCAGAACGTCGAATACACACTACATGATTGGACGAAAGCCTTTAAGAGCGCGAACATTTCGCAGGTGTTGTTATTCGAGGTATCGAGCGAAGATGCTGGGAAGATACTTGCGCTTCTTCCATCATTGCAAGAACTCGGTGTACGACAACTTGCACCTTGCATCTTCGCAGTAAGTGGCAGTGTCAATCTACAAACTGTGCGCAAAGAGCTTGAGAAAACGGGCATCTTTGTACATATCAGTGGCGATATCTTTTCGCGTCCCAGGAATCCCTATGAATCCTATGTCACTTACGGCAGGTATTGATTAACTGAATAGCCTGTTCGCGTGCATCCAGACGAGTAAGCGTGATGACCTGCTGAAAGATGGTATGTCGCAACAGGCTAGAGCGCAACGCATACTCTTGAGTTACATCCTCGCTCTCTTCGTGTGTTTGCTCGAATCTTCGTAATTTCAACACAAAAAATGCCAAACGTAACAATTCAAAACGGCGTATTTGTTCTGGCGTTACCAATTGGCTCTGTGTTGGAAATCCCACAAGCGAAACAACATTCTCGTGTGCGAACTGGCTTGAACCAAGAGTCATGCTACCTTCTCCTCTGATATAGAACACGTTTTCGTAGGGCTAGATGATCGTCTTTAACAAATTAACACAGATATCTGTAGGGACCGATTTATCGCGTCCTTCTCGGCAATCGAGACGCCACGAGGACGCGATAAATCGGTCCCTACAGGTGACGTATCTGCGGTATTTTGTCAAAACGGTATTATCGTGTCTGGTGAGCTATAACAAACTATCACATAGGAAAGCATACGTCTAGCAGGTATATTCTCAGTGGAGAACCAGTAAGAGTTTGGTTAAGAAACAAGCAAGCGTCGTTGTTATTTAGTAACGTATATCTGTCTGAATGCATGTTATTGAGGACCGAGGAGCGTATGGCGAACCAGCGTCAGGTGCGTCAAGGGACCAAGACCACCAGGGACAGGTGTTAGAAACGAAGCAACCTCTTTGACGTTAGAGAAATCGACATCACCCACAACTCTGTCATCCACCGAGTTGATACCAGCATCCAGTACAACCGCTCCGGGCTTGACCATATCTGCTGTAATCAGGGCTGGGCGTCCAACGCTTACTACTAGAATATCAGCACTTCTCGTAATCTCGGCGAGATTGTGCGTGTGCGAGTGACAGATAGTGACCGTTGCGTTATGACGCATCAGCACAAGGGCAATCGGCTTACCACCAACATTGCTACGCCCTACAATGACCGCATTTTTTCCCTGAACGGGAATACTGGCATCGCGCAGAACTGCTAGCACAACATCGGCGGTCGAAGGGATAAAGCTGGGAAAGCCGAGAAGTAGGTTGCCTGCGTTGCTCGCGCCCAGACCGTCTACATCTTTTTCTGGACGTAGCACATCAGTTACAATACGCTGGCGTATATGGTCAGGTAAGGGTAATAACAGCACAACGCCATCGGTACCTGCATCGTTGTTGAGGGTTGCGACCTCTGTACGTAGTTCCTCTTCGTTCATTTCAAAAGGATATGCGAGTGTGGCACAGGTCAAGCCAAGAGAACGACAGGCGCGTACGATCTGTCGGCTGTACACCTCTGCTGCCGCGTCATGCCCTACAATAATTTGAGTCAGGCGAGCCGAGCGATGGTGTAGCGAGCGAAATTGAGTTGCCTCACGTCGTATTTCTTCGGTCAATTGTGCAGCGAGCGGGCGACTATCATAGATGATTGCAGACATAGTTTTTATATTCCACACTTCTTAATTTTTTTCTGAATCATATCACAAAGAGGAACCGAGAATGTATTGTAATGCCGCGTAGCGGCATTACAATACATTCTCGGTTCCTCTTTGTGATGATAGCCACTTGGGGGGTAAGAGTGGCAAAACGAGCCGAAATGCGCTACAATGCCCCAAAGATAGACATCGTAGGAAGACTTGAATGACGGTGTTCAAGTCCGCTAGTAGCCATTTTGTACTATGTACACAAGACGGAGAGGATTTTATGGCGAGTGACAGTTCATTTGATATAGTATCGCAGTTCGATGAGCAGGAGTTGCTCAATGCCATCGATCAGACGAGACGCGAAGTGCAGACACGGTTCGACTTGAAAGATACCAAGACCGACATCGTGCATGCAAAAGAAAATATTACGATTGTTACAGATAGTACAATGACCCTAAAAAGTGTGCGTGACATTCTTGAGTCAAAAGCTGTTCGACGCAATCTCTCACTCAAGATTTTTAAGATAGGCAAAGAAGAGAATGCGGCGGGCAACAGGGTTCGCCAGGTGATCGAACTGCAGCAAGGTCTCACCACGGAGCAGGCAAAGGAGATCAGCAAGTACATTCGTGAAAACAGTCCGAAGGTCAAGCCGCAAATCCAGGGCGATGCAGTACGTGTGGTTGCAAAGAGCCGGGACGAACTGCAAGGGGTAATCACACTGCTTAAGCAAAAAGATTATCCTGTGGCACTACAGTACATTAACTACAGAGGGTAGTTGTTCACTGTAGAAGTTTGGTGTGATGTGTAGGAGTTTCACACCTAGGTGTGAAACTCCTACACATCACACCAAACTTCTACAAAGAAATTTTCAAGTACTTTAGTACCAAAGCTGTGTTCAAGCGCAAGAATTGTAGTACCCTACCCTTACTAGCGACTATTTACGAGAAAGTGACGACCTCATGGCAGGGAACCAACAAGCCTTTAGTACAGCGATCAATGCCGCTGACCGTTTTCGTTGGGATAGCCAATGGATGGAAGCGGCGCAAGAGTATCAGCGAGCACTGGCGGAGTTCCCCGATGATGCAACGGCACGTGGTGGCTTAGGGTTTTGCTACATGCAAACGAAGCAGTGGCAGCAAGCACTCGAAGAGTATGAATATATTCTCAAGCGTGACTCAAGCAATGTTATTGCACTAAGTAAGACCGCAGAACTGTATGGCATTCTTGGACGGCGCAATGATGCTTATAGAGCATATCTGCTTCTCGCTGATCTGTATTCACAAGCGGGACAGGGGGCACGCGCGGAGGCCGCATGGCAAAAGTCGGTGCAACTGGCTCCAGATAATCCAGAGCCTCATGAACGACTCGCAACATATTATTTTGAGAAAAAAGATATTGCATTAATGATACAAGAGCGTCTAGCTGCTGCACAGGGATATCTTGCTCACAATGAACGCGGGCTAGCACGAATGCAATGTGAGGAGGTGTTACGTGCTGATGCGCAGAACAGGCAAGCACTACAACTCCTCGCACAAGTAATGGGTGGACAAAATGCTCCTTCTGGCCCACTAGCACAGGGAGTGGCATTTCCAGCATCGGTATATACGAGTCCATTGGCATTTCCTGAGAATGCCGATCAGCCTCTGGCTGAGCCAACGACAACAGGAACTATTAGCGGAGGGAATACTGGCATCATGGGTAATATGGGTAACGCAAGCAACTATAGCGCGGCGAATTATGCAGGGGCACCTCCTGCAATGGCAGGGGGCAATGGGAATATGGGTGGAAATAATCCGAATGGACGTGCACGCATTACCGCCAATCAAGTTACAGGTGTGCTGAAACAGGCGCAAGCATTTCAGGCCCAAGGGCGTTTCAACGATGCTATCAACCTCTGCGAGCAAATCATGGAAAGCGGCATTGATCGCCCGGATGCGCGCTATTTTCTTGGCTGGCTTTATCAGGAGCAGCAGCGTTGGGAAGATGCTATCCGTCAGTTCCAGTTATTGCTTAATGACCCTGACTATGCACTCTCTTGCTATTATGCACTTGGACAATGTTATCGTGCGAAAGGCGATTTGCGTACAGCCGCAGTGCATTTTGATGAAGCGGTTGATCGCGTTAACTTAGATGCGTTGACCGTCGAGGAGTCTGATCAACTGGTACAATTGTGTCAGGAAGCGGCTGAGGCACATCGCGCGCTTGGCGAGCAAGAGCAAGCTCTTACCGTTTATAATGCCTTGCTCGGTTTTTTGCACAGCAGAGGATGGAGTGACAAGGTTGCACAGGTTGAGTTCATGCTACAGCAAATGCAGAACGCTCCGCAAGTGCGCCCATCCGCATCACAAGGGAATGGAGCATATATACCAGAGCAAACGATGCAACAGCCGCTCTCAGATGCTGCTACACTTTCATTTAACATGGGACAGCCCAGTCAGCCGACGATGCAACCACCAGCTGCTCAAGCACCAGTACCGCCAGCACCTCCAACACAAATGGTGCCTGTATCTAATCCAAGCAATTCTGTTGGCGAACTTCCTGATTGGCTTACAGGTATTCTTAGTGAGGCGGATAAAGCTCAGGTGACACCCGCACAACTACCACAGAATGCGCAGCCAGCCAAAGCATCGGTGACAGACATGCCGACAATGGAGCAACGCATCGCACCGCCCGCTCCTGATGCAGCAACTCCGAAACAGCCATCTGCACCACTTACGAATAATGTTGCACCCGTGGAGCCACCTGCTCCACCACCTGCCTCTCCTTCCTGGCTGACAGATGATGTGAAGCCTGCTGCAAACGCGACTCGTGCATTGCCACCAGAGCAGTTAGCGGCTGCCTCTCCTGTACCAGCAGAACCAGTAGTACAGCAACCACAGGCCATACCGCCAACACCAACACCGATTCCGGCAGCTTCAGTTCCGGTGCAATCAGTGTGGCAAGAACCAATTGTAGCACCTGTTCCTGTCGTTCCTGCGCCTGCACCATTGCCAACTCAAACACAGGTACCGTCGTCACCTATTCCCACGATTACAGAAGCATCACTGGCAGAGTCAAGGCCGCAACCACGTCGAGGAGCAGAAGACCTACTCAATCAAATGGCAGGCGTTGGCTCGGATGAAGAGCTAAAGCATGTCGCCGAAACCGTGTTGACCAGTACCGCATCGCTGCCAGAAAATATTCGGCTACTGGTTGTACGCGCTATGCAGGATATTCAAAAGTATATCAATCATGGTTTGTTGAACTCGGCAACGGAAGAGTGTTTGCGGGTCATCGACATGGCTCCACAGTACCTTGATGTGCATCAGGTGTTGTGTGAAATCTACGTACGCCAAGGCAAGGTTGAGCAAGCTATCACCAAATACGCCATTCTCGTTGATACCTATATTGTGAATGGACGTACCGAAGACGCAATTGCAACCTATCGCCGCATTTTGCAATTAGAGCCAAACAACCTGACCTATCGTATGCGCCTGATTGACCTCTTAGCGACACAAGGGAACAAAGAAGACCTGTTGCGCGAACGTACACTCGCAGCAGAGTCCTACCTGCGTCTCGGTTATATGGATCGTGCGTTGACCGAACTTGAGCAGGCGTTGCAAGAAAGTCCAACGAGTGTGCCTACACGTTTGAACTATGCGTTGGCATTACAAAAGCTAGGACGTTCACAACAGGCTGTAACAGAATATCAGCGTGTGTTGCAGATCGACCCGCGCAACCTGACCGCTCTTGTGCGCTGGCACGTCTCGATGACAACAACTCCCGGTACCTCACGCTCGACCATTCTGGAAGTGCTGTCGCGTGTATGCTGGCAGCTTCGTGGAGAAGGGCAGAAGCATTACGATATTGTTGCCCGCGAATATACACAAGCGGCGGATATGTATCCCAGCAATGTCGATATTATCTATTCACTTGGGCAAATTCATCAACAAGCTGGTAACTATGATAAGGCTATTGATGCCTACACACAAGCTATGCGCGATAGTGTTGTAGAGGTGCTAGCTCGTACAAGTGCTGCCAACTGTTTCCTTGCACAAGGCAAGCCAGAGGCGGCAATTCAGCAGCTTGAGCAAGCTTTACAGAGTGTACGCCGCTCACCAAATGCGGTAGAACCTAGTATCTGGGCCGCACGTCCACGCGAAGCAGGCGAAGAGCATCAGGCACCAGAGGTGGAACTTTCTCTGATGCTGGCAAAAGCGTACGAGCGTACAGGGCGATATGAGCAGAAAGAGGCTATTCTGCGTCAGATACGGCAAGCACGTCCTGGTCAGGATGAAGTCGCACCTGCGCTTGCTGATATCTCGGCACGTCAGGGCGATGTCTCCAGTGCTTTGCAGGAGTACGCCGATCTTGTGAGACACTATCGCACTAATCGTCAGACTGATAATGCGTTAGGTGTTCTCAATGAGATGGTTCGTCTTGCACCGCAGGACCCACGAGCGCATGCGGACCTTGCGGATATCTACGTCACACGTGGACATCTTGATGAGGGTATTGCAGAACTGCGCTTGCTCGCTGATATCTACTTACGTCGTAATCAGCTTGAACAAGCTGGCGATGCGTTACAGCGTGTCGGAAACATTTATGCTGAGATAGGGAACAATGATGAGGCGTTGGCAAATCTGCGTCGAGCGGTTGAATTGAATCCTAACTCCATGGAGTTGCTCCGCGAAGTCGTAAGCTTCTGTCTGCAACTTTCACGAACCGTCGATCCTTCATATACAAAAGATGCCGCGAAATACCAGGCGATTATCGCACATCACTACTTTGATACACAGCAGGTGAAAGAGTCGGTAGCAGCATTGCAGCAATTGATAACGATTGATCGGAGCAACTACGAAGCCTATGACCTGTTAGGGCAAACCTATCAGTCCGTTGGCGAATACGAGCAGGCCAGTCGCGTTTATCGGAACCTTGCTAAAGTTGCACCTGAAAATGATGTTGCCCGCGAACGGCTAGCGACGTTGCAAGAGTTGCGTACAAGGTAAAACAGAGTACTGAACGAAAATAGCCTGCCCGAACTGGTTCGGGCAGGCTATTTTCGTTCAGTACTCTTATGCGGCTAACAAACGCTCGACGGTGTTTAATAGATCATCTAGCTCAAACGGTTTGTTCAGGCCAACGAGATTGCGCTTGCGTACCTCTTGCATTGGAAGGTGCGCACTCATAATGATCGCAGGAATATTCTTTAGCGGATTCATAGATTTCAGTATGTCATAGAGTTCGAGACCATTCATATTGGGTAAACGATAATCAGTGATAAAAAGACTTGGTTTCACAGTATGCACAAGCTGTAGTGCCTGCAAACCATCAGTTACTAACATTGCTTTATATGGTGTCTCCTGCGAAAGTGCCTCGACGAGAAATGTTCCAATGCTATCATCATCTTCAATAACAAGAATAATACGTTTATTTTTATCCATCATGGATTGTTCGTTTTGTTGGTTTATCATAATTACACACTCCAAGTATCTCAATACAAACCCCACATTTATGTAACACTTAGTATACGTTCTAATAAACAAAGTCGTCTCGCTCCCACATTGCAATCAGATTAATGTTTGCTTAACATATAATTGGAAAAGGTAAGAATAGGAGACAAAATCTGTGTCAAGCTTGTTGATGCTATAACAACATATAGGTCTTGTCTGTTAAATTTAAATTGTGTTATACTCTACCTTACTATTTAGCATAATCTTTCAATGCAGTTTTAGCTCTTGCAATGTTAACAACATGATTATATAAAACTGTGTACTGTGGAGTGAAATATGACTTCCTATGAACGAGCAAACTATAAAACTCATCGGAGAAGTGCTGATGATACTCGTCCTGAATGGAGATTTCAGCAAGAGGGTGAAAATCGAAAAGAATATTTAAAACGCTATCAGCGTGAGTATCATAGACACGAATGGTATCCAGAGCACAGAAAAGACCGTATACAGGAAACGAAGGATAGGCGTGCAGAGTTGCAGGAGTGGTATACAAGTTACAAGGCTACGCTGCATTGTAAGAATTGTCAAGAATGGCGTTCTGAATGCCTGCAATTTCATCATCGAGACCCCAAACAAAAGCTGTTTAATGTAGGTCAGTGGGTCAGGAACGGCGTCTCTTTGGAGACGCTCAAAGCAGAGATTGAAAAGTGTGATGTGCTGTGTGCCAATTGTCATGCTATAGAGACACAAAATCAACGGTACAAAAAGAAAGGTATACAATATCAATAGAGCTTTAACAAATACATACCAATTTTTCGGAAAGTCGAATAAACATATTGCCAAATTAATTGGCCTATGGTATATTATATTCCGTAAGCCGATGTAGCTCAATGGCAGAGCAATGCTTTTGTAAAGCATTTGTTGGAGGTTCGATTCCTCTCATCGGCTCTTTATAATGCTAGTCAAGCGTCTCAAGCGGTATGAAAAGCCATTTGAGATGCTTTTTACTTATGTCACTGTTGAAAGACTAACAACTCTTCAAATGGCATTGCTACATGCTCTTCAATAATTTTCTCCAGCATCTGATATATGCTATAGTATAAGAAAATGTAGCTGGAGAAGGTGAATGCAATATCAGGACCTCATCTATCGTATTCATGCACGTCAGTCCATGTTTACACGCTCCATTTCCGATGAGTGTGTAGAGCATATCTTACAGAATGGTGAAGTGATAGAAGATTATCCAAGCGCATTTCCATTTCCTGCGAAGCTGCTGCTAGGTTCGTGTAATAGACGCTTCATCCATGTGGTAGCTGCCGAAGATAGCGATAAGCAACAAGTCATTGTGATAACAGCATATGAGCCAACCCTGGATAAGTGGGAACCAAATATGAAGATTAGGAGGAAACACTCATGAAATGTGTTATCTGCCAATATGGAGAAACCGAGCCTGGAACCACCACCGTCGCACTGACTAGAGATGAGACAACGATTGTCATTCGTGATGTTCCCGCACTCATTTGCGAAATTTGCTGTGAAGAATACGTAGATGCTGTAACGGGTAAGCGGCTTTCTCAGATTGCAGAAGTTGCTGTAAATGATGGTGTGCAAGTGGATGTACGACGCTACAAAGCTGCATAGTTACAAATAGCAAGACACAGATATTTCTTCACACTAAAGAGAGGAATCATGAACACACTACGCTGGACTTCGAGCGACTTAGAGCTTTTACCAGACAACGGGAAGCGGTATGAGATTGTTGATGGAGAATTGTACGTCTCGAAACAACCAGATATGCAGCATCAGATCGTGTGTTCTCGGCTTGTAACCTTCCTCAATATGTGGAGTATAGGAACAGGTCTGGGTGAGGCAATTGGTGAACCTGGTTTAGTTTTTGCAGACGATGGCGATGTGGTGCCAGATGTGGTTTGGATTAGCCATGAACGTTTCGCAGCCGCACTACAACCCGATGGGAAATTCCATTCTTGTCCCGAACTGGTGATCGAAACACTTTCTCCTGGTTCGATAAACGCACGGAGAGACCGTGAATTTAAACTGAAACTCTACTCTCGCCGTGGAGCTAAAGAATATTGGATCGTGAATTGGCAAGAGCGCATCGTTGAAGTCTACCAACGCGAAGAGGCAGTCCTTAAACTTAATAGGACACTTGATGAAAATGATACGCTAACAACATCCTTGCTAGCAGGATTTAACTGTAAGGTAAGCCAGCTTTTTACAACTATATTGTAGGGACCGATGAATTGTGTCCTCTTAGCATGTCAAACGCCAACGAGGACGCGATACATCGGTCCCTACAACTTCTCCGTCAACTCCTCAAGTGTCTCGACCATCATCGCTGGACGCTCCCCTAATGTATCGAATAGACCGTGAGAGCGATTGACCCATGTAGCTTGCATACCTGCGTTTCTAGCTCCCGTGACATCGAACGGGTTTGATGAGATAAGACGCACTTCTCCTATGGGTCGCTGTAACCTGTTCGCTACAAGCCGATATGCTTTTGGTGATGGTTTATATATTTTAATTTCATCGACACTGACAAAACCCTGAAAATATGGTTCTAAGTGCGCAGTCTGCATAATTGCGCTCAGCATGGCGGGACTGCCATTGGAGAAGACGACCATTATATGTCCTTTCGTCTGTAACTGTTCGAGACCGCTTTGTACATCGGGAAAGAGGGCGAGGTCATTGTACTGTGCCATGAGTTGTTGCTTTTGCTCACTAGTAAGCTGTCCATTCACGGCGGCAAGTGCATAGTCCAATGCTTTGCGCGTCACCTGCTCGAAGTCTTCGTATTGCTCCATGACGGTCAAACGAAAGCTGTACTCCAATTGTTTTTGTCGCCAAATTTCAGCCGCGCGAACCGCGTTTCCCTTTGGTAAATATTGCTCAAGTTGTGTCCAGATACGAAGAGGATCGACAAGCGTTCCGTACATATCGAAGGCTAACGCTTCCTGTTTCATGCCCGTACTCCTTTCTCATAGAGAGCATCCTTCCGAAAGAGTAGACAGGTGAATGCTATCTCTGTCTCAATCTCGTTCATCGTAGACATTCTACTCTTTATTTCATCCGATAGATGCCAGTAGTTGGGAGTCATCATCACAGCTTGCAGAATTTCTTGATTGTTGAGATGTAACGAACTACTGACCGAGGTTGCTCTCATATAGGTGAAGTGCGACGCGAATTGCCCAATAACATGCTCTTGCTTATGTTCCTCGATGCTCAATAGGCCCAACTGCTCGCGTAGTTGGCGTAAGTGTTGTGGAGCAGGAATAACTACGAGTGCCATACCTCCGAACGTTGTGATGCGTGCGAACTCTTCGATGTTACGAGGCGCAAAAATGTTGAGCAGAATGTGAAACGCGTCATTTGCGAAGACAAGATGTTCTTTAAGATTGGCAACGAGAAAATGTATGCCCTTATAACGTTTCGCCGCCATACGCATCGCCTCTTTTGCGATGTCTAGCCCGATATAGTCTATGTGTGCATTGGGAAGCTGTTGCCCAAGCGTGTATTGTAGTTGACTCAGATAGTAGCCCTCGCCACAGCCTGCATCAAGCATATTGATGTAGGGCAAATCTCCATCTGCTTTTAGATAGTCATAGAGCAACGTGGCGATAGCTGTTGCAAGTGGTTGATAGTGTCCACGTTCCAGAAAGGCACGACGCGCAAGCAGCATCTCTTTAGTATCACCCATGCTATCGGGCAATTTTTTAGTGAGTAGGTTGATATAGCCCTCTTTTGCGATATCGAACGTGTGGGCGTTCTCACATTTGACAGCACTGCCCACCTGTGTGAAATGCGTCTGACATAGGGGACAGGTGAGGATACGCAGGTACTGCGGTAGAGATATATTCATGATCGCCTTTGCTAGCTAGTACATTTTTCTCTTTATTATGCCACGGTGACGCAAGAAACAGTACAACTGTATCGTCATGGCTGTTCAGCTATGTTAGAATAGAACGGAAAATACTGTATAGGTAAGGACATAGTATGAATTATGCAATTCTTGGTGGCGGTGCATTAGGGTTGATGACTGCATATCGTCTCACTCAGGCAGGTCACACAGTGATGGTATTTGAGCAGGAACCGATTGCTGGTGGGCTTGCATCCGGGTTTCATGTAAGCAACGATGAACAAATGTGGTTGGAAAAATTTTATCATCATCTATTCCGTTCAGATACAACGGTGATACAGGTCATCAAAGAATTGGGTCTGAATGACCGCCTTGAGTGGTTGCGTCCTCGCTCGGTCTGTCTCATTCAGAGTAAAACAGAGCAACTCGATTCACCTCTATCGCTACTGCGCTTCAAACCGTTACGTATTGATGAGCGAGTACGTGTCGCGGCTGTCCTGGCCTTTCTCAAGATCGTGCCCCCTGCATGGCTAGAGGGCAAAACGGCTGATGCATGGCTGCGACGTTGGATGGGTAAGCGACCTTACGGTATGCTCTTTGAGCCACTCTTTGTTGGTAAGTTTGGCATGATGAAAGACGAGATCGCGTTGCCGTGGTTCTGGGCGCGTATCCATGATCGTACAACTCGGCTCGGTTACATGCGAGGTGGCTTTCAGCATGTATATGAACGTCTGGCAGAACGTATCAGCCAAAACAATGGCAAGGTTTTGCTTAATACACGCGTCGAGAAGGTAGAGCAGATTGAGGATGACGGAGATAGTAAGCATCAATGGAGCGTACAGACAAGCAAGGGCGCATGGACCTTTGATCGTGTCATTTCGACGTTGCCCACACGTCTCTCTTGCCGTCTTATTCCAGCACTACCAGAAAACTATCGTGCGAAATATGATCGGGGACAGGCATACGGAGCACACTGTCTTGTTCTAGCCCTCAAACGGCAACTCACTGATAGCTATTGGATCAATATCTGTGACAGTGGCTATCCCTTTACTGGCCTGTTTGAACATACAAACTTTCGTTCACCAAGCGAGTATGATGGCAAGCACCTGCTTTATCTTGGCAACTATCGTCCGATGAACGATCCTCTATTCACACAGAGTAAGGAAGAGGTCATAGCTGAGTTCTTGCCGTATCTGCAACGACTCGTGCCAACCTTCACGTTGGACGACGTGCTGGAAAGCTGGCTGTTTAAAGCACCATTTGCACAACCTATTGTCACAACTGAGTATAAGGAGCATATTCCACCACTCGAAACACCGCTCGCTGGCCTATGGATGGCGAACATGTTCCAAATATATCCGCACGACCGAGGACAAAATTATTCATTTGAGCTTGCCGAACGCCTCGTGAAACAGTTGTCATAAGGACGCCGTAAACGTGGTCCCTACGATAGATCATATATCGTTACACAATTCGTGCGAACAGGTCGTTTTCACCGATTACATCGGGGCCGACGCGTGAGGTGGCTAGCTGATAGCATTCAAGACTACGCCAGCGACGCTGTAACTCTTCTGGAATTTGGGTCATGATGGTGTTTGGATTCATCTGTGTGCGGTGCATAGCCCAGGATTGAGCTTTAGCCTCTTGCCACTTTTCAACATTGAGGCGAACCGAGATCTGTTCGTCTGAAAGTCCTAGCGTATTTGGATCAAGATGCTTGAAGACGTTTCCATCATCGTCTTGTGCGTTCATCCATTCTGAGATAGTGACAATAGCACTACGTGGAAACGAAGCGTAGTAGAGTTTAGCCGTTGCGTGCGCAGGTCCTAATTCTGGATAAAGAGCATCGTCAGCGGCTGCATGAAAGGCACTCGTTGTATATTGGTAGATGGCGATGTGGTCAGGATGTCCATAAGCACCAGACTCATCAAATGTCACAATTACCTGGGGACGAAACTCTCGAATGATTGCTACAAGTTTGCCTACTGCATCAGCCATATGAATCCGTGTAAAGGCACGTGCATCTTGGTTTTCGGATGTTCCTGCCATGCCAGAGTCGCGGTAATCAAGGAACCAGAGCTTGTGTACATGAAGTGCTTTGGCGGCAGCACGCATTTCTTGCTCACGAACTACTCCCAGGTTTTCGGGTGTGGCTAATGCAGGGTCCGCAATCTCTCCAACTTCGCCGCGTGTAGCATAGATAAGTCCTGTCTCTACACCTGCTGTGCTATACTGTAGCAGTGCGCCACCAATCATGCCCTCGTCGTCGGGATGCGCAAAAACGCCGAGCAATCGTTTTGTTGACATTGTTCTCATTCCTTTGTGTGTTCCTACTGAATGGAACCTCATCATCACTGTAACATGTGTCCTTTGTCTATGTCAATTTTTATGAAAACGTTCCCAAAAACAGCAAAGTTCTTTGTATATATTTCCCCTACATATCCTTTAAGAATAGAAAAGGAATGTAATGCATTTATCTATCTTTTCACAGATACATGTGTTACAGTATTCTTGTTATATCGGCAGAGATGCCTATTTATGCGAAGAAGAAAGCATGTGTTGTACCCACTGTACAAATGAAGATAAAGGAGTACTATCTAATGGCAAGAACGGTTTTAGATAGAGAATTGTATGAGTTAGACCAGCAGATTATTCAGCTTGGAGCGTTGGTCGATGATGCACTGGCGAAGGCGTTAGAGGCACTTGAGACAGGTGATCTTGCGAAGTCAGGCATCGTCATCGAGGCCGATGCAATTATAGATAGCTTACGTGCGGCGGTGGAGGAACACGCGATTCGTCTGTTAACTCTGCAACAACCACTAGGTGGGCGCGATCTGCGCTATCTCGCATCTGCATTATCCATCGCGGGCGACCTCGAACGTACAGGCGATGGAGCCGCAGGTATTGCACAGATTCTGCTTCGTATGACACCATTGCGTGGCAGTGCTATGCCTCATGTCAAGATTGATGGTGCGGCAGATGTTGCGGCGCATCATGGTGCTGTCGAGATTACCGAGACATCGGTTATGCATGGTTTGCTTGAGCTAGGCAAAGAGGCGCGACGTGTGCTACAAGGCACAATGAAGGCATTTGCGGACCGCAACGTCAACGCCGCTCGCTATATCTGGGAAGAAGATGATGTCGTCGATGTGCGCTATCATCTGGTGCGCCATGACTTGATGGCAATGATGGCAGGGACTCGCGCCATTCCTGCATTGCAAAACGATTCGCTTATTCTGCAACGCGCAACCTATCTACTCTGGATTGGACATAAGTTAGAGCGTGTGGGAGACCATTGCCAGAACATTTGCGAACGTATCGTGTTTATCATTGAAGGCGAAACCTCAATTGCACGCTCTGAACCTCAATAAAAATGTATAAATAGAGAAGAGAGATGTAGAGTTACGGCCTGACATGGAA
>CAXUHF010000054.1:0-3089 GCA_964250765.1 uncultured Ktedonobacteraceae bacterium
ACACATCCTCAGCCTCGTCTGTTGGTGCCTCGGTTGAAAGCGTCCCATTCCCCGTTGCGGTGTTGGCATGTCCAGCACTGTGCAGGTAATAGGGACGGAACTGCGTATCGGGCAGCGGCCAATCGTCTTCCTCACGCCACTGATCCAGTCCCATCACAAAGAGTTTCACCGGCTTGTCCTGCTCCACGCCATTGTCTTCGCCCTTGAGCCAGTGGTCAAACCAACGCAGTTGTGTCCCAACGAGATCAATTGCGTCCTCACTAGCCATCAGACCATAGTCGCGTTCTGGGAAGACGCCAGTCGTCGCTCCATGCGACCAGGGACCGATCAAGAGACGTTGATGTTGCCGCGCTACCGTGCTGCCACCGCGCTGCTTCATGCCGATGTAGTTCTCCAAGGTTCCACCCAGCAAAAGGTCATACCAGCTACCGATATTGAGTGCTGGTACGGTGATCTGCTCGTAGTATTCCTTATGAGCAATGCTCCGCCAATAGTCGTCGTAGCTCGAATGAGCCAGCCACTCGAAGTAGTAGGGAGCGAATTCGCGTAGTAGAGGCATATCGACGAGAGGGAGGTGCTCAAATTGTGATGGGAGATCACTGAGCATCTGCATGAGTGTCCTCATCTGTTCCATGCTGGCTTTGCCCTGTCGCAGGTGTCGTTGTAGTTCCTCAAGTGCCATCGTCACAGCCCAGAAGATCGTCGTCCCAAGCGAAAACACTCCACCTTGATAATACAACGGAGTCTGATAATAATCCGATGTCGTGAAGACAGGTGCTATCGCTCGGAGTGATTCTGGATGCTCCTTGGCGAGAAGCCACTGGGTGTACCCATGGTAGGATCGTCCCACCATCCCAATCTGGCCTGCGGACCAGGGTTGCTGAGTAATCCACGTGACTGTATCAACGCCGTCGTGTGCTTCATTGAACATAGGGATAAACTCGCCCTCCGCGCCAAAGCGTCCCCGGCAGTCCTGAAAAACTACAGCATAGCCTGCCTGCACTGCTCGCGGAGCATCGAAGACTCTCTGCATCATCGAAGGCAGTTCTTTATTGTAGGGCAGTCGTGCGAGGAGGACCGGAAATGGCCCTCCCTCCGCTGGACGATAGACATCGGTGGCGAGTTTGACTCCATCGCGCATGGGAACCATGACGTTCTTCTCAATCAAAATGTTCAATTTGGGACTCCTATTCTCTGTCTTCTTCTAGCCTTAAAGAGAAAAAGGACATTGGACTAATTAGTTGATCTGGCGTGAGTGACCTTGCCAGTACTTCTCTCGTAGCTCACGCTTGAGAATTTTTCCCGCTCCACTTTTGGGAAGTGCGTCCACGAGTTCAACGGAACGAGGTTGCTTGTATGTAGCAATTCTTTCCCGACAGGTTTTGATCAGTTCCTCCGTCGTGACCTGATGACCAGGTTTCAACACAACGACCGCGTGGACTCGCTCACCCCACTTCGGATCAGGCACACCAATGACCGCCGCTTCCAATACAGCAGGGTGCGTGTAGAGGGCGTTCTCTACTTCTGCTGAGTAGATATTTTCGGCTCCCGAGATGATCATATCCTTTTTGCGATCCATAATGTAGAAAAAGGAGTGATCATCGCGCAACGCCAGGTCTCCTGTATGGAGCCAGCCGTCGCGTAGACCAACCATCGTCTCTTCTGCCTGCTTCCAGTAGCCTTTCATTACATTGGGGCCACGTGCCACGACCTCCCCGATCTCACCTACCGCTACTTCCTGGCCTCGTTCATCGACGATCCGCACATCGACACCAACAATCGGCTGACCAGCACTCCCCAAGCGGCGTGCTTCTGGTGATCCTGGCTCGGCACTCATTGTCTTGAGATGGGCGTTCCACGAAAGGATTGTCAGAATAGGACTCGCCTCAGTCATTCCGTATGCCTGGACAAACTGACAAGGGATAACACTTATCGCTTTCTTGAGGACTTCAAGTGGAATAGGAGAGGCACCATACGTGACCTGTTGGAGACTACTCAGATCGTAGTCCTGGATATTAGGTACCTGAATCAGCATATTAATCATGGTCGGTACCAACATGATGTGTGTAATGCGTTCACGTTGGATCGTTTCTAAGACGGTGACAGGATCGAAGGTCGGCAGAATCGTATGACAACCACCAAGCAACGTTGTAATGAAGACAAAGAAACCATCAGCAAGGTGAAACATAGGTGCTACATGCAAGTGATTCAGCGGTGTGGGAAATGGGCAGACGGTAAGAAACTGCATCTGGTTTGCCATGAGATTTTTGTGCGTCAGCATCACACCTTTGGGATTTCCCGTCGTGCCACCAGTGTAGAACAAGCCAATGACATCATCCTCATCGGGCTGGACATCGTTGTACGTCGTCTGGTTCCTTCCGGTAGCAAGAACGGCCTGATATGCTTGCATCTCTTGTGGAGCAGAGCCATTTCCCATATACAGGTACTGCCGAACGGTGTGCAATTGAGGGGCCATGTTTTCGACCAGAGGAAGAAATGTGTCATCAACGATGAGGATGACAGCCTCGCTGTCATTGAGCGTATACACATGTTCAGCAGGGGAAAAACGGGTGTTCTGTGGGACCAGAATTCCGCCCATACGTATCACGGCATGATACAGAATTGCATAGCGATAGCTATTGAGTGCCAAGATAGCGATACGATCTCCACGTCGCGCACCCAGTGCAACCAGTCCTGCTGCCAGGTTGCGTGTTTCCAGATCGTATTCGCGCCAATTCATTCTGACGCTGCCGTCGATAATTGCTGGTGCGTCGGGGAAATTGTTTACCGCACGCCTCAAATTCAAGAGTAGGTCCATAAAAAGGCTCCTCCTAGACGCCTATTGAGCGTCCGATAATCTCCTTCGTGCCTGCATAAATACTTTGTGCACGGGCATCAAGATATGCATGAACAATGGGATACTCGAGCATATAGCCATACCCTCCGTGCAATTGCATGCACTGATCAAGTATTCTTTTTTGCAGATCCGAGGTTCACCACTTTGCCACTGCCGCTTAACCATCAAATATGGTGAAGCGGGACGTATTGTGCGTGGGGTCCGGAATCACGGTTTGGAACCTGGGACGGAA